>NZ_JBBMFK010000076.1:0-576 GCF_040096055.1 Pseudoflavonifractor intestinihominis | reverse complement strand
TTCCGTGGTTTCATTGTACCACGGAACAGGGCTGGTTGTATAGCGGCAAAAGTGTCAAATCTGCTTCTTTACAGCTTATCAAATCGCTGGTTTTTGTGTAGCAGCGGCTTCCGCTTCCAGTACCCGCGCCATTTTATCGGCGGCGGTGGTTGTGGTGTCTTTCTTGAAATAGCCGGACACAACAAGGACGGAATTGCCCATGCGGATTTCCGTCACGCAGTCGGGGCGGCGGGCGGTGCGGGTGTCGTGCTGCTTGTTCTCTGCCATAGGCAATACTCCTTTCAGTCAGCAATCAGTTTCTTCATGCTCTTCATTTTCCGCTGCGCGGTTTCCTGCCGGAAATTCTCGCCGGTGAAGCGCACCGGGACGCAAATGCTCGGCGCAAAACTTCTCGCCCAATGCCTGCGCCCGGTCTACGGTCAAGCCATTGTCCGGCCCGTCCCGTGGGTCAAAGCTGATGATATAGTGGTGGCTTTTCACATCTTCCCGCCGCTGGTTTTTCTCATAGCGGAGATTTGCCCGCATACAGGCAACGGCAAAATCCTCCCCGCCGCAGTTCAGCGTGGACAGCCGGTA
>NZ_JBBMFK010000075.1:0-594 GCF_040096055.1 Pseudoflavonifractor intestinihominis | reverse complement strand
TTGGAAAAATGATATTCTTCCGGCGTGTCCTGACCGTCTATGATTTCGGGTGGGATTTTCAATTTGCTGTCCATAAGTGCCTCCTGAAAATGTGTAAGGTTTAGTGTTCGATTTCCTGCTTTTTCTGCCGTGTAACGACGTTTTGGCGCTCCTGCTCATGCTGTACCTGATAGATGCTGTAATGGATGGCCCAGAGCCTTTTTGTGTCGGCGTACAGGGGAGCTATTTTTTGCTGTAACGCCTGATATTCGGTTTCCAGCTTGGATTTCTCCTTCCGCCACGCATGGACGGGGAGTTTCCCGTCCACCCACTGGTTTTTCAGTTTGCGCTCGGCCATGTAAAATGTCCGCAGCACATTCTCATGCTCTGCCTTGTATTTCTGGCGGAAGGTGTCAAAACGGATGGTTTTCAGCTTGTCGGCCACAGGCTTGCCTTGCTGGTAATAGTCTGCCATGCGGAGCAGTTCGTCCAGTTCCTTGATACGGGCCTGCGTCCCGGAGGCGGATTTTTTCAGCTCGTCAATCTGTTCCTGCATGGAGTTCAGCAATGCTTCCAAATCCTCGGTGGTGCGGAGCTGCTTGGATTCCAGATAGC
>NZ_JBBMFK010000074.1:0-594 GCF_040096055.1 Pseudoflavonifractor intestinihominis | reverse complement strand
GGCGGCGCGGATCATCGCGGCCCAGGTGATCCTGAAGCCGGAGTGCGTGCTGGGCCTGGCCACCGGCTCCTCTCCCATCGGCACCTACAAGGGCCTGGTGGACCGGTACAAGGCGGGCAAGATTTCCTTTGCCGGCGTGACCACCGTGAACCTGGACGAGTACAAGGGCCTGTCCGGCGCCCACGACCAGAGCTACCGCTACTTCATGCAGCACAACCTGTTCGACCACATCGACGTGCGGCCGGAGTGCACCCACGTGCCCAACGGCCTGGCCGAGGACGCCGAGGCCGAGTGCGCCCGGTACGACGCCTTTGTCCGCAGCCTGGGCTGCGCCGACCTGCAGCTGCTGGGCGTGGGCCGCAACGGCCACATCGGCTTCAACGAGCCCTGCGAGGAGTTCGTGGTGCCCACCCACGTGGTGGACCTGACCGAGAGCACCATCGAGGCCAACGCCCGGTTCTTCGCCTCCCGGGACGAGGTGCCCCGCCAGGCCCTGACCATGGGCATCGGCGTGATCATGGCGGCCCGGAAGATCCTGATGGTGGCCAGCGGCGCGGACAAGGCGGACGCGGTGTACGGCATGGTGAAGGGCCC
>NZ_JBBMFK010000073.1:0-600 GCF_040096055.1 Pseudoflavonifractor intestinihominis | reverse complement strand
AACAAGGGCGCACTTCTATACAGGGGCAAGCCCTGTATCGTGCGCTCTGCGAGGCAGCAGCCCGGACAGCGAATGTCCGGGCTGTTTTGCGTCACTTCGTTCCGTACAAGAGGGCTGCACCCTCTTGCGGCTTCGCCTATCCTTGCGCACTTTGTGGGCGGAGCAATTTGCTGACGCAAACAGCACCGCCCGCAAAGTTTTGAATATGTACCCCAGACCGTTTACCGTTTTTTCGGTAGGCGGTCTTTTTGTATCTATCCATCATTTTAAGGAGGTCATGCACCATGCCCAAACAGAAAACTATCCCGGAATTGGAAGCCGAAATAGCCGCCAGGGAGCGCCAGCTTGCCCAGCTCCAACACAGACAGCAGCAGCTGGAAAACCGCCGCAGCTACTGCGAGAAAGGCGACCGCCGCAAACGAACGCACCGCCTCATTACCCGCGGCGCGGCTATCGAAAGCGTAGAGCCGCTGGCAAAGGTTTTGACCGAAACCGAGTTCTATGCCTTTGTGGAAAAAGCACTTGCTTTGCCGGAGGTCAAGAATTTGCTCATGTCCGCCATCAACGCCCACAACGCCGCCGGGCAGAAAGGAAAGGGAT
>NZ_JBBMFK010000072.1:0-628 GCF_040096055.1 Pseudoflavonifractor intestinihominis | reverse complement strand
CGCTGGTATTTGGCATCAGGGAATACTTCTCCAACAGCCTCCAGCATGCCCAGGCACTTGTCTCCAACGATGAGTTTCACGCCGTCCAGACCACGGCTACGCAGCCACTGGAAGAAGCTGACCCAGCTGGCCTTGTCCTCTTTCATGCCCTCAGCGGCACCCAAAACCTCACGGTATCCGTCCTCATTCACCGCAATTGCTACCAGAATAGCTACATTTTCATACTCTCCGCCCCAGTTGCGACGCAGATAGATCCCATCCACATAGACATACGGATAACGCCCACCTTGCAGAGGACGGTTGCGCCAATCTTCAATGTGGACATATGCCTTCTTGTTCAGTTCGCTAATGGTAGAGGGAGATACCTTGCTGCCCCAAAGAGCCTCGGTAATGTCCTCCACACGCCGGACAGATACACCAGCAAGGTACATCTCAATGAGAGCCTCTTCCACACTGCTCTCCCGGCGGCGATACCGTTCAATGATGGCAGTTTCAAAGGAGATTCCCTTGAGCTTAGGTACCTTGAGGGTGACATCCCCGGAAGTGGTGGTGAGGTTACGGTTGTAGTGGCCGCTGCGGTAGCCCTGGCGCTGCTCATTGCGCTCGTACCGGGCAGCTTGGGTCAGCT
>NZ_JBBMFK010000071.1:0-630 GCF_040096055.1 Pseudoflavonifractor intestinihominis | reverse complement strand
ATGGTGGACGACGGCCAGACACTCCAGACCCTGCCCTGGACCTGCCGGGGCTGGCACGCCGGAACCGGCACCAGCGGTGCAACCGCCAACGACACCCACATTGCCTTTGAGATCTGCGAGCCCGACCAGTGCCGTCTGCTGCCGGTGGAGTGGGCGCCCCTGTACCGTGGGGCCGAGGGCATGAGCGCCTGGGCCGTCAAGCGTTGGCAGCAGGAGCTCCAGCGGATGGGCCTGTACACCGGGGAGGTTGACGGCAGCTTCGGCCCGGCCACCGAGACGGCCACCAGGGCCGCCCAGGCCGCTCTGGGGCTCACTCAGGACGGCTCCTGCGGCCCCGCCACCCTGGCGGCGGCAGCGGCCCAGAAGGGCTCCCTCATGGCCTACGATCCCCAGGAGGTGAAGGACTACTTTGAGGCTGTGTGGGCCCGCGCTGTGGCCCTGTGCGCCTATCTCTGCAAGGAGTACAAGCTGGATCCGGAACAGGACATCCTCTGCCACGCCGAGGGCTACCGGGCGGGCATCGCCTCCAACCACGCCGACGTGGAGCACTGGTGGCCCAGACACGGCAAGACCATGGACGACTTCCGCGCCGCCGTCCGGGCGGCCATGGGCGGGGACGGCCAGACGGAG
>NZ_JBBMFK010000070.1:0-683 GCF_040096055.1 Pseudoflavonifractor intestinihominis | reverse complement strand
TAGTCGATGCACATACGGTTGAAATTCCGTAGCCGCCGAACTTTAAGCATGCTGACACTTGGAGATAGCCAGACCCGGGCGTTGGTCGACCCGGGCGTAAGGGACCGAAATTAAAGTAGGGAAGCTGGCGATGCTCTGAGGCGAGAAAAGGCATGAGGTATACTAAGGCGCCCGTACCGCAAACCGACACAGGTAGATGAGGAGAGAATCCTAAGGCCAACGGGAGAAGGGTTGTTAAGGAACTCGGCAAAATTACCCCGTAACTTCGGGAGAAGGGGAGCCCCCTAAGGGGGGCCGCAGTGAATAGGCCCAAGCGACTGTTTACCAAAAACACAGGTCTATGCTAAATCGAAAGATGACGTATATGGGCTGACGCCTGCCCGGTGCTGGAAGGTTAAGAGGAGATGTCAGGGGCAACCCGAAGCATTGAATTGAAGCCCCAGTAAACGGCGGCCGTAACTATAACGGTCCTAAGGTAGCGAAATTCCTTGTCAGGTAAGTTCTGACCCGCACGAATGGCGTAACGATTTGGGCACTGTCTCAACAGCCCACCCGGCGAAATTGTTGTACTGGTGAAGAAGCCAGTTACCCGCAACTAGACGGAAAGACCCCATGGAGCTTTACTGTAGCTTAATACTGGAAATCGGTAAATCATGTACAGGATAGGTGGGAGACTTGGAAGT
>NZ_JBBMFK010000069.1:0-698 GCF_040096055.1 Pseudoflavonifractor intestinihominis | reverse complement strand
GCCCAGGCCCAGGCCTCCGCCGCCCAGTCGGCGGGCTGCTCCGCTGCGGGCTGCTGGGGCTCCTCCGGCTCCGTCTGACCGTCCCCGCCCAGGGCCGCCTTGACGGCGGCGCGGAAGTCGTCCATGATCTTGCCATGCCTCGGCCACCAGTGCTCCACGTCGGCGTGGTTGGAGGCGATGCCCGCCCGGTAGCCCTCGGCGTGGCAGAGGATGTCCTGCTCCGGATCCAGGCCGTACGTCTCGCAGAGGCAGGCGCACAGGGCCACAGCGCGGTCCCACACAGCCTCGAAGTAGTCCTCCGTCTCCTCCGGGTCGTAGGCCATGAGGGAGCCCTCCTGGGCCGCTGCCGCCGCCAGGGTGGCGGGGCCGCAGGAGCCGTCCTGAGTGAGCCCCAGAGCGGCCTGGGCGGCCCTGGTGGCCGTCTCGGTGGCCGGGCCGAAGCTGCCGTCCACCTCCCCGGTGTACAGTCCCATCCGCTGGAGCTCCTGCTGCCAACGCTTGACGGCCCAGGCGCTCATGCCCTTGGCCCCACGGTACAGAGGCGCCCACTCCACCGGCAGCAGACGGCACTGGTCGGGCTCGCAGATCTCAAAGGCAATGTGGGTGTCGTTGGCGGTCTTGCCGCTGGTGCCGGTTCCGGCGTGCCAGCCCCGGCAGGTCCAGGGCAGGGTCTGGAGTGTCTGGCCGTCGTCCACCAT
>NZ_JBBMFK010000068.1:0-710 GCF_040096055.1 Pseudoflavonifractor intestinihominis | reverse complement strand
CGTAACTCCTGCACGCGCTCCCATGTTTCCGTGTCGATAATCGGCTCATGGTGGTTCGGGAAAATGGCCTGCTTCTCAATGGGGTTCTCTACACTGTGCTTGGTCTTGTAAGAGGGCTTCTCCGTCTTGAAGTTTACCAGACAGCCGGTGTACTCCCGGTTTTCCAACAGGTGGACAACCGTGTTTGTCGCCCATTTGCACTCATAGCCGGGGTGGTAGCGGCGGGTGCTGCCCGTCCTGCGGTATTCCAGCGTTCCCGGCGTGGGGATTTGCTGCTCCGTAAGCATACGGGCAATCTTGGTCGGGCCGTTCCCGGCAAGGCAAAGCTGGTATATCTGCCGGACTACCGGCGCGGTTTCCTCGTCAACGATATAGTTCTCGTCCTCGTCCATGAGGTAGCCATACACCGGCTTGCTGGTAACGGGCTTGCCGCTCATGCCTTTTGCTCGTTTTACTGCCTTGATTTTCTTGCTCGTATCTCTCACCAGCCATTCATTGAACAGATTTCGCAGAGGGGTAAAATCGTTGTCCATGCCGCCGTTTGCGCTGTCCACATTGTCATTGACAGCGATAAAACGCACTCCCTTTTGAGGGAACAGCATTTCCGTGTAAAACCCTACCTGCAAGTAGTTACGCCCTAACCGGCTCATGTCCTTGACAATGACCGTACCCACTTTCCCGGCTTCAATGTCTGCAAGCATGGCTTGAAA
>NZ_JBBMFK010000067.1:0-713 GCF_040096055.1 Pseudoflavonifractor intestinihominis | reverse complement strand
TGGGCGTCAGCTCAGATGGAGTCGTCCTTGGGATACCACCCTTGATTTGCTGGTTTTCTAACCTGCGGCCCTGAATCGGGTCGGGGGACACTGTTAGGTGGGCAGTTTGACTGGGGCGGTCGCCTCCAAAAAGGTAACGGAGGCGCTCAAAGGTTCGTTCAGCACGGACGGAAATCGTGCATTGAGTGTAAACGCATAAACGAGCCTAACTGCGAGACCGACGGGTCGAGCAGTAACGAAAGTTGGAGTTAGTGATCCGGCGGTATGCAAGTGGAAGTGCCGTCGCTCAACGGATAAAAGCTACCCTGGGGATAACAGGCTGATCTCCCCCAAGCGTCCACAGCGACGGGGAGGTTTGGCACCTCGATGTCGGCTCGTCGCATCCTGGGGCTGAATTCGGTCCCAAGGGTTTGGCTGTTCGCCAATTAAAGCGGCACGCGAGCTGGGTTCAGAACGTCGTGAGACAGTTCGGTCCCTATCTGTTGCGGGCGTAAGAGACTTGAAGGGAGCTGTCCTTAGTACGAGAGGACCGGGATGGACGTACCTCTGGTGCACCAGTTGTCCTGCCAAGGGCATAGCTGGGTAGCTATGTACGGACGAGATAAACGCTGAAGGCATCTAAGCGTGAAACTCCCCCTAAGATGAGGTCTCTCACTCTTCGTGAGGTAAGGCTCGATGTAGACTACATCGTTGATAGGCCGGAGGTGGAAGTG
>NZ_JBBMFK010000066.1:0-836 GCF_040096055.1 Pseudoflavonifractor intestinihominis | reverse complement strand
GTGATCTGTTCCGAAATCCTGCTGCCGCCCCAGGCCCCAACGGAATATGCAGACCGGGAAACCCTCTGGAATGCCGTAGAGAAAGCCGAGCGCGGGAAGAAAGCCCAGCTGGCATACAGCTTTGACATTGCCTTGCAGAACGAGTTTTCCATGCAGGAGAACATCGCCCTGGCAAGGCAGTTTTTGTTGGAGCAGTTTGTGGGCCGCGGTATGGTGGTGGACTTTGCCGTACACCAGCCGGACAAGGTGGACGGTGGTATCCAGAACCCGCACTTCCATGTGCTGTGCCCCATCCGCCCCATCTTGCCGGACGGCCGGTGGGGCAGCAAGCAGCGCCGGGAATATCTGCTGGACGAGCACGGTGAGCGCATCCGGGACGAAGCCGGAAACTATGTGTTCAACGCTGTGCCCACCACCGACTGGGGCAGCCCCGACACCTTGGAGCATTGGCGGCAGGCGTGGGCAGAGTTGTGCAACGCCAAATTCGCGGAGAAGGGCTTGGATTGCCGCATTGACCACCGCAGCTACGAGCGTCAGGGTGTAGAGCAGTTACCCACCGTCCACGAAGGCCCCACCGTCAGGGCGATGGAGCAGAAGGGCATCCGCACCGATAAAGGCGACCTTAACCGCTGGATTCGGAAAACCAACACAATGCTGCGGGAGGCAAAAGCGAAAATCGCATCCCTGCTCGGCTGGCTGAAAGAGGTCAAAGCAGAGCTTTCCACACCCCAGCCGCCTACGCTTGTGGAACTGCTGTCCGCCTACTATGACACCCGCAATCAGGGCGCATACAGCGGCAAGGCCAAAATCGGGAATTTGAAAAAGTTTTCGGAAAC
>NZ_JBBMFK010000065.1:0-956 GCF_040096055.1 Pseudoflavonifractor intestinihominis | reverse complement strand
TCATGCACGACGATTTTTTCAATCATTTCCCGCAAGAGGGTGGGGGTCAATTCCTCAAAGGCAAGGTGCTTTCGGACGATACCCATAAACTTTTCCGCGTTGACGGTGGCAGCCTGCGACTTGTCCAGTTCTTCCTGCAAAGCGGCGGCGCGGTCTTTCAGTTCCCGCTGTTCCTGCTCATAGTCTGCCGACAGTTCCATGAAACGCTCGTCGCTGATTTTGCCGTTCACATTGTCCTCATACAGCCGCTTGATAATGCGGCTCACTTCGGAAATGCGCTCCTGCGCCTGTTCAAGCTGCTTCGTGGCTGCGGCGGTCTTTCTCTTGCCGCCGATCTCGTTCTGCTGGATAAGCAGCTTCACAAAGCGGCTCTCATGCTTGGCGGCATATTCCGTCACCTGCCGGAGATTGGAGAGGACACCGGCGGTCAACAGGTCGGTGCGGATAAAGTGCGCCGTACAGTTGCGTGTGCGCTTCTTGTAGCTGCCGCAGATGTAACAGTCCTGCTTGCGGTTCTTGTTCTGATACCGCTGTTGGTACATCACATGGCCGCAGTCGGCGCAGAACAGCATACCGGAGAACAGCCCCACTTCATCATAGCGGTTTGGGCGTTTGCGCTGCTTGCGTAACTCCTGCACGCGCTCCCATGTTTCCGTGTCGATAATCGGCTCGTGGTGGTTCGGGAAAATGGCCTGCTTTTCGATGGGGTTCTCTACACTGTGCTTGACCTTGTAAGAGGGCTTCTCCGTCTTGAAGTTTACCAGATAGCCGGTGTACTCCCGGTTTTCGAGGATATGAACGACGGTGTTCGTCGCCCATTTGCACTCATAGCCGGGGTGGTAGCGGCGGGTGCTGCCCGTCCTGCGGTATTCCAGCGTCCCCGGCGTGGGGATTTGCTGCTCCGTAAGCATACGGGCAATCTTGGTCGGGCCGTTCCCGGCAAGGCAAAGCTGGTA
>NZ_JBBMFK010000064.1:0-1121 GCF_040096055.1 Pseudoflavonifractor intestinihominis | reverse complement strand
TCATTACCGCCCTTTATCCGAGATTGTCCCATGAGGACGAATTGCAAGGCGAGAGTAATTCCATATCGAACCAAAAAAGGATACTCGAAACCTTTGCAAAACAAAATGGCTTTACCAACCTGCGCTGGTACACCGACGACGGCTATTCCGGCGCGAACTTTCAAAGGCCCGGTTTTCAAGCCATGCTTGCAGACATTGAAGCCGGGAAAGTGGGTACGGTCATTGTCAAGGACATGAGCCGGTTAGGGCGAAACTACTTGCAGGTGGGATTTTACACGGAAATGCTGTTCCCCCAAAAGGGCGTGCGTTTTATCGCTGTCAACGACAATGTGGACAGCGCAAACGGCGGCATGGACAACGATTTTACCCCTCTGCGAAATCTGTTCAACGAATGGCTGGTGAGAGATACGAGCAAGAAAATCAAGGCAGTTAAGAGAGCAAAAGGCATGAGCGGCAAGCCCGTTACCAGCAAGCCAGTGTACGGCTACCTCATGGACGAGGACGAGAACTATATTGTTGACGAGGAAACCGCGCCGGTAGTCCGGCAGATATACCAGCTTTGCCTTGCCGGGAACGGCCCGACCAAGATTGCCCGTATGCTTACGGAGCAGCAAATCCCCACGCCGGGTACGCTGGAATACCGCAGGACGGGCAGCACCCGCCGCTATCACCCCGGCTATGAGTGCAAATGGGCGACAAACACCGTTGTCCACCTGTTGGAAAACCGGGAGTACACCGGCTGTCTGGTAAACTTCAAGACGGAAAAGCCCTCTTACAAGACCAAGCACAGCGTAGAGAACCCCGTGGAGAAGCAGGCCATTTTCCCGAACCACCATGAGCCGATTATCGACACGGAAACATGGGAGCGCGTGCAGGAGTTACGCAAGCAGCGCAAACGCCCGAACCGCTATGACGAAGTGGGGCTGTTCTCCGGTATGCTGTTCTGCGCCGACTGCGGCCATGTGATGTACCAGCAGCGGTATCAGAACAAGAACCGCAAGCAGGACTGTTACATCTGCGGCAGCTACAAGAAGCGCACCCGCGACTGTACGGCGCACTTTATCCGCACCGACCTGTTGACCGCCGGTGTCCTCTCCAATCTCCGGCAGGTGACGGAATAT
>NZ_JBBMFK010000063.1:0-1125 GCF_040096055.1 Pseudoflavonifractor intestinihominis | reverse complement strand
TGGGACAGGTGGTCATAAGAAAGTGATTTGAAAGAATTACGATTATGGCATCTGTCAGGCAGGATTGGGCAACGGAGAAATACGCCGCATTCAGCAAATTTTGCTGGATACGGCGTATTTTCTTGCCTATTTACGCTTTCTTTTCCCTTTTCCGTGTGTCATGTTGCTTTTGCCCCGCTGGCTTATGGGGCTTTTCATGTGCTTTGACAGCCGCAGAACCTCGATCAGATTAACGAACTGCTCTTTGGTGATCGCATCATAGTCAATGCCGAAGGTCACCAGAAAGGCCCTCGCCTTCTTTTCGTCGCTGCTGCCCTCGAAATTCATGGCGGTCTGCAACTGCTGCTGGGCTTGTGCGGCGGCGGATGGATCGTCGGCTGTTGTGCTGTCGGTTTTGTGGGCTTCCCGAATATCGCGGAGTATCCTTGTCAGGTCATCTGCAACCACATGACCGAAATATTCTTCTTCCGACACCTGCGCCAATTCCAGTGTGCGCAGATAGAGATCACTTGTCCCATCGCCTTCCTTTGCCAGCACCATTTGACGCACGGTCTCCAGCACGGCATTCATGTCGTTGATCCGCATATCCGCGATACGGTCAACATAAATTTCTGCATCCAGCATCAACCGCTGAAAATCGTTATGGCAGATCAGCTCCGACAACAGCCGGTGGTTAAACTGCCCATCCTTCAATACTTCAATCGCACCGTCACCCAAATGCAGGGCCTCCAGCTCTATGTTTGGGTGATTTTTTGTTTCTGTCAATCCCATCAGGTAATCGGCGGATACCCCATAGAACTTTGCCAGCGCCGCGATGCTGAATGGGCTGATGTCCTTGAAATCGTCCGCCTCATATTTGCCGAGGGCGGCACGGGAAATGCCCGTCGCCTCGGAAAGCTGTTCCAGCGTCAGGCCGCGCTCGGTCCGCAAATCTTTGAGCCGCTCCGGGATCGTCAATTTGATATTCATATCCGCGCCCCCTTTCGTTCTGCTTCCCATTATAGCATAGATTTCTATAAGCGTGGAAATTTCCGCTTTTCGCACCCGTTTTCCAACCTCTTGGATATACGGGAACAGACCCGATTTTTCGTTAAACTGTACTTGTCGGGAGACGACAGCACCTTG
>NZ_JBBMFK010000062.1:0-1491 GCF_040096055.1 Pseudoflavonifractor intestinihominis | reverse complement strand
AATGGCTCTTTTTATTTGCCATTGGGGTGCTCACTTTTTGAGTACCATTTGCTACATTTTCATTTTACCGAAAACATCTCATATATTTTCCTCTCTTTTTAGTTGTTGCGTATAAATGGTTTTTTTACTTCAAAGCTAACCAAGTCCGTGTAGGCCGCAGGTTTTCGGTAAGCATTTCCCCATGTTTCCTGCTCCCGATATGCTCTAATGCGATCCATGTCAAACTCTGCAATCAAAATATCTTCCAAAATGTCGTTGGCCTTTACGATCGCATTGTCCAGGCAATTTCCATTTTCATCAAATACCACAGGGGAAAAAGCACAGGAACCGCCCCATCCTTCGCCCGGATAGTTTGCCATTGCAACCCCAACCATATTTTCAAAAGCTCTTGTATTCAGCTGATTGATTCTAAGAGGGTTCATATCGCAGGCGTTGGGAACCAAAATGATTTCCGCACCTTTCAGCATTAGCACACGGGCGCTTTCTGGAAATTCCCGGTCATAACAGATCATTACGCCTATTTGAATCCCTTCAAAGTCACACACCTTAAATTCGCTGCCATGCTGCAACAGCTTTTCTAATGAAAAATCGCAGGTATGGACTTTGGCATAGTTCAGAAGGATACTCCCGCTTCGGTCAATGATTATAGCGGTGTTTTGGAATTTTTCATCTGCCTTTGATAAAAATGTAGCGCAAACTCCAATCTTGTATTTTTGGGCAGCGTCTTTTATAGCGGCTACATAGTCGCTTTCGATTGTGACAGCACTTTCCAGCCATTCTTTGCGCTCTTCTTCAAAAGCAGGGTTGGTCGGATTGTCAAAAGCTCCATCAAACGGTGCAGCATATCCGTTAGACCACATTTCTGGAAAAAGCACAATATCTGCACCCATGCAGCTTGCTTCTTTTATATATTGAACGGCCAACTCCAAATTTCTGTTTTTGTTATTTGGTATAGCTTTCTTTTGTACCAGAGCAATTTTAATTGTAGACATCTATCTCCCTCCTGCGTCATCCCTTTAGCTCAGTGTGTTTTCTGTATCGTGTGCCAATTCAATTACATCAGCTATGTCACAATCCAGAGTTTTACAAATCCGCAGGAGTGTTTCCATACTGATATGCTTTCCTTTGCCCATGTTGGCAATCATATTAGTGGTTAGACCGGCGGCAAGCCGCAAATCCTCTTTCCTCATGCCACGCTCTTTCAATGTGTTCCATAGTGGCTGATAACTAATGTGCATAGGCTTCCTGCCTTTCTCCCTGTTGTCAAGTATTCTACTTCTATTATAGCAAAAATCTTGTGTTTCCACAATATTTCTTGACCGCACCGCCGGTTCCGTCTGGATTGTGCTTTTCCTTTCTTTGCTTTTGTTACATCTAATTAGCCATGAGTTGCTTGATGCCCTGGCTTTTTACCGATGTGCGATAAAGAAGTAATAGAAGTGTAAAAAATTTTGCCGTTCCTATCCGGCACTTGCGCATTGTGTCGGATAG
>NZ_JBBMFK010000061.1:0-1509 GCF_040096055.1 Pseudoflavonifractor intestinihominis | reverse complement strand
ATAGAATGGCGAAAGCCGTTCTAGTTGGGTAAAACAATTAGCCAATTTGCAAAACTTCTGTGAAGCCTGCATAATTCATGATCAAATGTAGAACCAGAAAGGTTCTACGGAAGGTCAAGCTAATAAGAGCGCAAGGGGAATGCCTTGGCATCAGGAGCCGATGAAGGACGTGGCAAGCTGCGATAAGCTTCGGTGAGGCGCAAACAGCCTTTGACCCGGAGATTTCCGAATGGGGAAACCCCCTGGAGCAATACTCCAGGAACCTGCGTTGAATCAAATAGGCGTAGGTGGGGAACCGCCTGAACTGAAACATCTAAGTAGGGCGAGGAAGAGAAATCAACAGAGATTCCGCAAGTAGTGGCGAGCGAACGCGGAAGAGGGCAAACCGGTGGATTTATCCACCGGGGTTGTGGACCGACATCACGGCGCAATAGTTTAACCGAACGGCATGGGAAGGCCGGCCATAGCGGGTGACAGCCCCGTAGGTGAAAGATGAGTTGTGTCAGTCGGGATCCAGAGTACCGCCGGACACGTGAAACCCGGTGGGAAACTGGGGGGACCACCCTCCAACCCTAAATACTACCTGATGACCGATAGAGGAGCAGTACCGTGAGGGAAAGGTGAAAAGGACCCCGGGAGGGGAGTGAAATAGAACCTGAAACCTTGTGCTTACAAGCACTCAAAGCCCGTTAAAGGGTGATGAGGTACCTTTTGTAGAATGGTCCGGCGAGTTATTGTAACAAGCAAGCTTAAGGTATTCAGTACCGGAGGCGAAGGGAAACCGAGTGTGAACAGCGCGTGTGAAGTTTGTTGCAATAGACCCGAAACCGGGTGACCTATCCATGGGCAGGTTGAAGTGGAGGTAAAACTCCATGGAGGACCGAACGCACGCCCGTTGCAATGGTCGGCGATGACCTGTGGATAGCGGTGAAATTCCAATCGAACTCGGAGATAGCTGGTTCTCCCCGAAATAGCTTTAGGGCTAGCGTTAGTTTAGATTACCGGAGGTAAAGCACTGAATGGGCTAGGGGCCGATAAGGTTACTGAACCCTATCAAACTCTGAATGCCGGATAATTGATGACTAGCAGTCAGACTGCGTGAGATAAGTTTCGTAGTCAAAAGGGAAACAGCCCAGACCCACAGCTAAGGTCCCAAATACATGCTAAGTGGAAAACGATGTGGAGTTGCGAAAACAACCAGGATGTTGGCTTAGAAGCAGCCACTCATTAAAAGAGTGCGTAATAGCTCACTGGTCGAGTGACTCTGCGCGGAAAATATAACGGGGCTAAGCATGTAACCGAAGCTTGGGCTTGTCTTAGGACAGGGGTAGGGGAGCGTCGTGTATGGGGTGAAGTCGTAGCGAAAGCAGCGGTGGACTGTACACGAGTGAGAATGCCGGAATGAGTAGCGAGAATTATGTGGGAATCATAATGGCCGAAAATCTAAGGTTTCTTGGGGAAGGTTCGTCCGCCCAAGGTAAGCCGGGAGCTAAGGCGAGGCCGAGAGGC
>NZ_JBBMFK010000060.1:0-1550 GCF_040096055.1 Pseudoflavonifractor intestinihominis | reverse complement strand
ACCAGGTGCGGATTTTTATCCCGGACAGCCTGTCCGGCGACGCCAACTGGCCGGAGGTGCCCAGCGAGTTCAGCCAGATGGAGGCCAATATCCGGGAGCTGGGCGCACACCCGCCCGTCCCCGGAGATGAGGGCTTTTGGCTGGTGTGGGACCTGGAGCGGGGGGAGTATGTGACCTCAAACCTTCCCCTGCCTAACGTGTCGGTGGGGCCCGCCGGAAAGGCTGCCACCATCAAAGTGGGAGAGACCGTCACCGGAGACCCCGGAACCCAGGCTGCCGTGGAGAACACCGGCACGGAAAATGCGGCGGTGCTGCGGTTTACCATTCCCAGAGGCGCAGTTGGCCCCACCGGCGCCACGCCTGCTATCTCGGTGGAGGTGACCGGCCTGCCCGCAGGCGCTGCGCCCACAGCGGAGGTCTCCGGCACGCCGGAGGCCCCTGTCATTGCTCTGGGCATCCCCGCCGGCAGGCAGGGCGACCCCGGCGGCAAAGGCGACCCGGGCGACCCCGGCCAGACGCCCAATATTACCATCGGCCAGGTGGAGACCCTGCCCGCCGGGTCTGCGGTGACCGCATCCATTACCGGCGAGACGCCCAACCTAGTACTAAACCTTGGCATACCTCAGGGCCAACAGGGTGACCATGGGGCCGGAGTGCCATCCACAGAAGGAGTGCCGGACAATTACGTACTTACGCCTATCGGCTGGGTGCCTCCTCCGAGTGGTGGGGGCTCCGCTCCGGCGTGCCAGGTCTGGGATGTAACCGTAGAGGAGGACGTCATATCCTATGCGATTCCGGTTGACGATCCCACGTCCTACGATTTTTACATCTATCAGGTCAACCGGCCCAGCGGCTGGTCGGGAAATCTGCTGATGGAGTTTGTCCGGAAATCGGACGGGAAATTCTCGAGCAATTTTCAGATCGCCAAGCACGGAGCGGATAGCGGTATTATTTTTGTACGCCCAATAGACGAGAAACCGTGGTGCCTCAGTATGAACTATTCCAATATCGGCGCCGTTATGGCGACGTCTACAAGCGCCGCCTGGTACACGCCGGATGGGACGAAACCGTCGATTGCTGTAAAGAACTCGGCCGGGAATGTGGAAGCCGGGACGAGAATTGTACTGAGGGGGTATCGATTTGAGAGTATTTGACGGAGCTGAATACAGGGACGCCACACCGGAGGAGATCGCGGCATGGGAGGCTGCTGCCAACCAACCCGCACCCCCGCCCAGCACGCAGGAACAAGGTGTCACCCTCATGCGAGCTATGGCGCGCTCCGCTACCACTCTCTCCGACGCGGTGGCCCTGTCTGTCCCTGATCTCCTTCCAACCTGGGAGGAGCTGCTGGCCGCTGGTACCGAAATTTCCGCCGGGGTATGCCTGACATGCAATGGCCAAACATACCATGTTGTACAGTCTGTGACACCGCAGGCGCACCAGCCTCCGGACGCAGACGGGATGCTTGCAATCTACCGTCCCATCGAGCGTGAGCACGCTGGCACTCAGTCGGACCCCATCCCCTGGGTGTATGGGATGGACAGCTACAA
>NZ_JBBMFK010000059.1:0-1624 GCF_040096055.1 Pseudoflavonifractor intestinihominis | reverse complement strand
CCTTGCTACGAAAATAAGTAGCGAGGGCGTGAACCTTGACAAACAGGCTTTCAACGCCTCATGAAAAACCATCGCAGCACAAAAAGCGGCAGGCCAAAACCTGTCGCCGGCCGAAGTATGGTACAGTGGGAATCAGCCTGGTGCCACCACAAAGTACCCCAGCTTTTGCAGTTCGTTCACCATACGGCTGGCCCGTTTGCGCTCACTTTGTTTTCTGCGGATCTCAAAACAGTCTTCGTTGTATGGAGAACCTGTCTTCAACATCGTGTAAATCAGCGCCAGCAGTTTGCGAGCCAAAGCAATCGTTGCACGTTTAGCGCCCTTCCGCTGTTTTATCCTCCAGTACCAACCGGAGAGGTACAAGCTTCGTTTTCCGGAGATGACCCATCCCACCTCGCAGAGCATACTCTTCAGATACGGATTACCTTTGTTAATGTGAGCACTCTTGCGTTTTCCGGCACTCTCGTTGTTACCGGGACTCAAACCGGCCCAGGAGCATATATGCTGGGAATCCGGAAAGGCACTCATATCGGTACCAATCTCCGCGATAATGGCTGCTGCCGCAGTTACATCAATGCCCGGTATGGAGCACAGGAGGCTCAATGCCTCTTCGTGCTTTGTGATCTCTTTCGTAATAGCGTCCTCCACAGTATGGCGGTGCTGTTCAAGCGCTTCCAAGTGCCCAAATATCATGCGAAGAAAGCCGCGCTGGTGCTCCGAGAGCGAACCGTTCAAGGCAATCAGTATTTCGTCGATACGTTTCCGGGTCTGCGTTTTCAGGCACCGGTCCAGAGCTTCCCGCGAAATATTTCCGTATTCCATGAGATGACGGATGATGTTTCGCCCGGAAGCGCCAAATGCGTCCGACAGAAACGCTGTGAAGCGGAAACCGGAGCTTTGCAGAAATTTATCGATGCGATTCTTTTGGGCGGTAATGTCGCGAACGATGCTCTTACGATACCGGGTCAGATGCCGCAGTTCCCGGAAGGTCTTATCTGGGATAAAACTTCCCTTTAGTAATCCGGCACGGAGTAATGTGGCGATCCATTGCGCGTCCCGCATATCCGTTTTACGCCCAGGCACATTCTTCATGTGGCGGGCATTCACAACCAGAATGCTGATCTGCCCATCAAAACATGGCTCCAGCATTTCGTAAATAGGCTGCCAGTAGATCCCGGTGCTCTCCATAGCGACATAGCGGCACTCTGCTTCCAACACCCAATCCCGCAGTTTCCACATTTCCGGGATAAGTGTGCTGAAGGAGCGAATCTCGATTTCCGGATCGGTGCCCAGTTCACCTTTGGCAAGACAGGCAACAATAACGTCACGATGAATATCCAGTCCCATGGCGCAGGTCAATATGTCTTGCATCAAATCCCTCCCTGAATTATGCAGGCTGGGAATTGCCCGGGTGGGTATCCGAACTTTGCTACTCGTGCTCTTCACTTATGTGACGCAACATACTGCTGTTCTCTTGGGCAACTCGTCCACGTTGAACAAACGGGGTGAAAATCCACCAAGGTGCAACCGGACTACGCCTGCTGTCTTCAGTTTAGCAAATCCTTCGGTTAACGCACAGACTATATTTTCATTCTCAGCTGTGATGGCATTTCATGAGGCGTTG
>NZ_JBBMFK010000058.1:0-1652 GCF_040096055.1 Pseudoflavonifractor intestinihominis | reverse complement strand
TGGCAAAGATTGTACGCAAGGAAGTGCTGAATCCCAGCGTGACGCTGCTGGAAGTGGATGCGCCCAAGATTGCCCGTAAGGCCCTGCCGGGGCAGTTCATCATTCTGCGGATCGACGATGACGGCGAGCGGATCCCTCTGACCATCGGGGACTATGACCGTGAGAAGGGGACGATCACCATTATCTTCCAGAAGGTGGGACTGACCACCATGCTGCTGGGAGACCTGAACGTGGGAGACGAGATCAAGGACTTTGTGGGACCCCTGGGCGTGCCCACCCACGTGGACGAGGGCGTGAAGCGCGTGTGCGTGGTAGGCGGCGGCGTGGGCTGCGCCATTGCCTATCCCCAGGCCAAGTATCTCCATCAGGCGGGGTATGAGGTGGACGTGATCGCCGGCTTCCGTTCCAAGGACATCGTGATCCTGGAGGAGGAGTTCAAGGCGGCGTGCACCAACTTCTACCTGACCACGGACGACGGCACTTACGGCGAGAAGGGCTTTGTGACGGACAAGCTGAAGGCGCTGATCGAGGCGGGGAACCAGTACGACCTGGTGATCGCCATCGGCCCTGTGCCCATGATGAAGTTCGTGTGCAAGACCACGGAGCCCTTCGGCATCAAGACGCTGGTGAGCCTGAACCCCATCATGGTGGACGGCACGGGCATGTGCGGCGGCTGCCGGGTGACGGTGGGCGGCAAGGTGAAGTTTGCCTGCGTGGACGGCCCTGACTTTGACGGGCACCAGGTGGACTTTGACGAGCTGATGAACCGGAACACCATCTACCGGGAGCAGGAGGCTGCGGCGAAGGAGCAGCACGAGTGCCGCCTGGAGCACCTGGGCCGGAAACTGATTCAGTGAGGGGGAGAAGACGATGGCAAATATGAATCCGAAGAAGCTGCCCATGCCGGAGCAGGACCCGGTGGAGCGCAGCCATAATTTCAAGGAAGTGGCCATGGGGTACACCGCGGAGATGGCGGTGGAGGAGGCGGGCCGGTGCCTGCAGTGCAAGAACCCCAAGTGCGTGGGCGGCTGCCCGGTGAACATCCACATCCCGGAGTTCATCGCCAAGGTGGCGGAGGGGGACTTTGCCGCGGCCTATGAGATCATCTCCCAGACCAACGCCCTGCCCGCGGTGTCCGGTCGTGTGTGCCCCCAGGAGACCCAGTGCGAGGCGCTGTGCGTCCGGGGCATCAAGGGTGAGCCTGTGGCCATCGGCCGCCTGGAGCGGTTCGTGGCGGACTGGTACCGTGAGCACGTCAACGCCATGCCCAAGAAGCCGGAGAGCAACGGCCACAAGGTGGCGGTGGTGGGCTCCGGCCCTGCGGGCCTGACCTGCGCCAGCGACCTGGCCAAGATGGGCTACCAGGTGAGCCTGTTTGAGGCCTTCCACGTGGCGGGCGGCGTGCTGGTGTACGGCATTCCCGAGTTCCGTCTGCCCAAGGCCATCGTGGCCAACGAGGTGGAGAAGCTGAAGGCCCTGGGCGTGGACGTGGAGACCAACACGGTGGTGGGCAAGACCACCTCCATCGACGAGCTGTTTGAGGACGGCTATGAGGCCGTGTTCGTGGGCTCGGGCGCGGGCCTGCCCATGTTCATGGGCATCCCGGGGGAGAACCTGGTGGGCGTGTACTCGGCCAACGAGTACCTGACCCG
>NZ_JBBMFK010000056.1:0-1723 GCF_040096055.1 Pseudoflavonifractor intestinihominis | reverse complement strand
TTTAGCAAATCCTTCGGTTAACGCACAGACTATATTTTCATTCTCAGCTGTGATGGCATTTCATGAGGCGTTGAAAAGTGTATATCATTCTTCAGGCACAACCCTGTGATGGGGAGCCACATCAGCGGCAGAGCACGCAAGTCACCATTCGGCGTCAGACGTGCAAACCGGCCTGTAAGTACCGGGTTGCTCCCGGTATATCAGCGATGATCCATCACAGCATAATGATACTTCTGTACGCAGCTCGGTGAGTACCACGGAGGGGTGAGAGTCCCATGGATCTGGTAGCAGCCAGACGCCTGAATGTATTCCCGGCAGGCCAGAGCGTCTGCCAGTTCCCAGGGGCGTCGAGGACAAATGTGGGAATAACATAGTCATTGAGATTTAGCCCTTAGCGGCTTTATTGGGCGAGAAGCGATATCTCGTCCCTTTACATAAGTGCGTTTTTCATAACAAACAGCACTTTGCTCATTTGCGCGGTTCAATGCCGCGATTTTTTCTTCAAACATGGTATGCCTCCTTATAGAAAGAAAAGCCAGCTCATGGTGCCTCCATTTCTTCCGGGATATGGATGTCCAGGCTGACTTGCAGAGCTTCATCTACGGCGCGTATTTCCTCTCGGGATACTTTCCCAATGTAGGATAAAATGCGCCGCTTATCAATCGTTTTGATTTGTTCTAACAGGACAACCGATTTCTGGCCCAGCTCTTGAACGCTTTCCAGAGTATAGTGAACCGGGAGTTCCTTCTTCTTGATCCATTTGCTGGTGAGCGGCGCGACAATCAAGGTGGGACAAAAGAAGTTGCCCATATTGTTCTGAAGCACCAGAACCGGGCGTGTGCCACCTTGCTCCGAGCCAAAATAGGGGTTCAAATTCGCATAATAAAGATCCCCGCGTTTGAATACCCAATCTTCGTTCATTTCTTTATCCTCCTATGTCTTACATGATAATTCCTATGTAAGAAGGAGGTTCCACCTTTCAAAGCAGAACCTCCTTCAATAAGTGCCTGTTTTTATCCCTTATTTGTCCACGACACCCCAGGGATTCGGGTAATCATCAAGCCACAGTAGGCTACACTGCTAACCAGGACTTTCACCTCCTTTCCATACGGTCTTACCCATGGCCTGCGACGGCTGTTAGCACGCTCGGACTACAGCTATAAGAGGGCGCTCCGCTTCATCATGCCATGACCAGAAACCAACTGGTGTATTACAGCCTGATATAAAGCCAAGCAACGCAAACTCCTCTCACAGCAAATGAAAAAAAGCGCCTGCTTTACCTCTCGACTGAGAGATAAAACAGGCACTTTTCTTGCCCCACACATCTCTTGTAATGGGGCACTATGTATGATAGTATACTCAATAAGTGACAGACCAAGTAGATACTCACGCAGCATAATTTGAGTTTGCTCCGAGAGAAATCGAACTCAAAGCACACGCTATTAAGCCTTGATTTTGCTAACATCCTGCCAACAAGAGGGGGTAAAACCCCTTTATTTTGGCTTGATTTTGCTTGTACCAGATTTACACCTGACTTGGAGAAAAGCCTTGATTTCTCTTGGCTTTTTTATACTCGCTTGATAGTGCTTATGTCGCTTGGGGCCATCTCCTAAGCGGTAGACCGGAGGTTCGAGTCCTCTCCAGGGGTGTTTTCGGTAAAATGAAAATGTAGCAAATGGTACTCAAAAAGTGAGCACCCCAATGGCAAATAAAAAGAGCCATT
>NZ_JBBMFK010000055.1:0-1804 GCF_040096055.1 Pseudoflavonifractor intestinihominis | reverse complement strand
CGGGGAAGACGCCACCCCGCCCGGCAGAAGGCCGGACCACGGCCTTCAATCCTCGATCTGCTGCCGGTGCCAGCTCTGGGCCTCCGGGATGGGCGGGCAGTGCATCCAGCACACCACCGTGGTGTTGATGGCCATCACGATGTTGGAGAACTCCCAGTGATCCCCGGACCAGTACAGCAGCTTTCCGCTGCCGTCCAGCGGGCCGCAGAGGCACCAGTAGTAGCCGTCCTCCACCGGGTCGCCGTAGTGCCACGGGCCGTCGCCGCCCGTGTCCCCATCGGGCCGGGTGTCAGTCAGGCCCAGCACATAGTCCAGGGATACGCCCGCCTCCGCCAGACCAGCCACCACGTCGGCGTCCAGATTTTCGGAAAAGTCATCTGCCAGGACGCAGCGGGGGTCCATCACGCCGTTGAGGGCACGCTCCACCATCTCAACCCGGTTCTCCCCCAGTATCTCGCCCAGGGCCTCCGCCGGCAGGTTCACCCGCTCCGCCTCCTCGCCCAGACGGAGCCAGGCCGCACGCTCCCGCTCCTGCCGGCGCTTCTCCTCCGCACAGCGCTCCCGGCTCCGCTCTTCGTCCTTCCGCCTCGCCTCGGCCAGCTTTTTCTCCTGCTCGGCCCGCTCCTCCGCCACCTGGTTCTCCAGGGAGGGGCAGACATGCCCGCAGGTCATGCGTCTGCTGCACTGGCCACAGCAGGATTCACAAGGGTGCCAATAGGCGGCGGTGGACTCCGCCAGCCGCTCCCGCATGCCGTCCCGGTTGGCGCATGGGGTGCCGTCCCGGCACACAACGGCGTCAATCTTGTCCAGGCCCTCCAGCCAGCCCTGGATGGAGTTCTCTGTGGGTTCGTACATGGCGTTGACACCCCGGCTGTACACCCCGGCCAGCCAGTCCTGCCGCTCCACGCTCTGGCGGGCCATCAGGTAGGCCGGAGCCTCGGCCAGCTTCCCGGCCTCAAACAGCGCCGTCCAGTGGGGCGTCAGCCGCTCCCGGATGACCTTGAGCCGGGCCAGCTTGGAGGCCGACACCTGACAGGCCGCCGCCACCTGGTCCCGCATCCGGCCGGGAAAGTCGTACCCCTGTTCCTTGAGCTGGTAGAGCAGCTCGGTCACCTTGGCGGCCTGGCGGGACAGCTCCGCCGGACTGAGCTGGCGGGTGGAGGCGTTGGCCATGATGAGCCGCAGCTCCCGCAGCTCCGGGGACGCCTGGTCCCGCTCCACGATGCAGGGGACGCCCATCCACCGGTCGCCGCCCTCCTCCGCGCTGTGCAGGAGCTTGAGCGCCGACCATCGCCGGTGGCCGGAGACAATCACATACCGCCCATGCTCCGCCGGGCGGACCCGGATGGGCTGCTGGAGGCCGCACAGCTCAATGTTGGCCGCCAGTTCTTCCAGACCGGTCAGGCTGTAAAAATTGTCCGGGTCGGGGTCCAGCTTGTCCAAGCCGATGTACTCAATGGTCTCCCTCGATGTGTCCGACTTGGACACATCTCCCACCGCTGCCGCAAATGCGGCCGCCATATCAAACTTAGCCACGGTCCGGTCCCTCCCTTCCCAGCAGCTCGGCCACAAAGGCCCGGTAGTCCTGGGCAGCGGCGGAGCGGGGCGACCAGCTCACCACCGGCTCGCCGGTCCAGGTGGACTCGTCCACCTTGGGGCTGCGCCTGATTTTGCTCTCAAACACCCGCACCGGGCTGTTGGCTCTCAACAGGGCCTCCCCCTGCTCCACGGTCTCGGAGCGGTACCACATGGTGGGCAGTACGCCCGACACCCGGACATCCGGGTAGACCGCCCGCAGGCGCTC
>NZ_JBBMFK010000054.1:0-1888 GCF_040096055.1 Pseudoflavonifractor intestinihominis | reverse complement strand
TCCTGCAAATCCGCGTACTTGTGTACCCGCTGGATGAACTGCTCCAAGTTTTCAATCTGTCGTTCCTGTACTTCAATGTCCTGCTGCAAGGTCTGGATTTCTGCCTTGAGCTGCGTCTGCTCGTCCTCGTAAGACTGGCTCATCATGGAAAACCGCTCGTCTGTGATTTTCCCGGCCACATTGTCCTCATAGATGCGGATGAACAGCCTGTCAAGCTCGCCCATGCGCCGCTGCGCCTGTTCCAGACGCTTGATGCTGGCGCAGTTTTTTTCCTCGCTGGACAGCCGGAGCCGGTATTCCATTGCAGCCCGGAAATGCTTCTCATACCGGGTCACATAGAAGATGACCGCTTTCATGTGCATCCAGACCAACTCTTCCAGCACAACCGCCCGGATGAAGTGTGCCGAACAGCTTCCCGTATTGCTGCGGTAGTTGGCGCAGACAAAGTGGTCCTGCCGTTTCTCAAAGTAGCTGGTGGTGCAGTACCGCATCTTCGCGCCGCAGTCGGCACAGTAGACCATGCCGGAAAACAGGCTGCTTTTGCCGGTTTTCGTCCTGCGGTGGCGCTGCTGGCGGATCTCCTGAACCTTGTCAAAGACTTCCTGCTCGATGATCGCCGGGTGGGTGTTGTAGAATACCGCCTGCTTTTCAAGAGGCGTGTCCCGCTGCTTTTTGTCCCAGATGGAATTGGTATAAGTCTTGAAGTTGACCGTACAGCCAGTGTATTCCCGCCGTTCCAGAATGTGGACAACGGTGTTGGTGTTCCAGTGGTAGGGATCGGAAGCCTCCGGGCTGGGGGTCTTGATGCCCGCCCTGCGCTTGTAGGCGGTTGGGTTGAGCACCTTTTCCTCCTGCAAGAGCTTTGCAATCTGCATCGGCCCGCGCCCTTCCATGCAAAGCCGGAAAATGCGCTTAACCACCTGCGCCGCTGCTTCGTCCACAATCCATCTGGTCTTGTCATTCGGGTCTTTGAGATACCCAAACGGAACATTGGTGGTCAGCGGTACGCCGCGTTCGCCTTTTGCTTTCTGCACCGCCCGGATTTTGCGGCTGGTGTCCTTCGCAAAAAACTCGTTGAACCAGTTCTTTATACCTGCCACATCGTTGTCGGTGCTGTTGGGGTCGATGGTGTCAAAGTGGTCGTTGATGGCGATATACCGCACTCCATACTTCGGGAAAGTGAAGTTGATATACAGCCCGGTCAACGATGAATTTCTACCCAGTCTGGATAGGTCTTTGGTACAACAAACGGCCACATTCCCTGCCTCGATTTCGGTCAGCATGGCCTGAAAGCCGGGGCGGTCGTAGTTGGTGCCGCTGTACCCATCGTCCACAAAGAAAGTCGGGTTGGGGAAGCGATGCTCTTTTGCGTACTGGAGCAGGATCATTTTTTGATTCTGGATGGAGTTTGATACATCCCCCTTGCCGCCGTTCTTGTCATCCTTCATATCTTCCACGGATAGACGGCAATAGAGAGCCGTAATTTTTTCAGTTGCCCGCTGCATTTCTGCGTCCTCCTTCAATGGGGCAACTGCCAGTACAGGATTGGCTGCTTCTATTGTACCAAGATTCCGGGCATTTGTCATTCGCTATCCTCCATCTTTTCTGTAAACTTTTCGGCCATAATGCGCTCCATCTTCCGGTTCAGCGGTTCCATTCCGTCATAACTGCCGGTGACGGTGTAAACGGTGCCGCCGATCTCCTTCTGTAAGGTGAACTCCGGCAGCCAGAACGCGGAGAGATTTTTCACATGGATGTGCCCGTCCTCTCCAATCCAGAAATTGCGCTTCGGCGGGTCGCTGGGGCTGGGATTGGAAAAATGATATTCTTCCGGCGTGTCCTGACCGTCTATGATTTCGGGTGGGATTTTCAATTTGCTGTCCATAAG
>NZ_JBBMFK010000053.1:0-2029 GCF_040096055.1 Pseudoflavonifractor intestinihominis | reverse complement strand
ATCTGTGCGGTCAGCTCGCTCATGCCCCGGACGGAGTATGCGTCCAGCTTGATGGGGATGATGACCCCGGTGCTGGCGGCGATGGCGGCCGCGCAGGCCGGGGACAGGGCAGGCGGACAGTCGATGATGACGGCGTCGTAGGCCTCGTCCTCCTCCACCGCGTCCCGCAGGTCCCGGAGGGCGCCCATTTGGAGCTGCCTGCCCTGGATCAGGTCCACGTCCAGCTCCCGCAGGGCGTCGCCGGCGGGCACCATGTCCAGGCCACGGATGGGGCTGGGCTCGATCAGGTTCTCGTAGAACGGCTCCTCCCCCCGCAGCAGCCACAGCAGGGACCTGTACTCCCCCGGGGGCAGCAGGGACTGGGTGGCGTTGCCCTGGGCGTCCGCGTCGATGAGCAGCACCCGCAGCTTGTACTCCGCGGCCAGGATGGCCGCCAGGTTGACGGCGGTGACGGTCTTGCCCACCCCGCCCTTAAAGTTCACAATCGCGTATGTATTCACGTCTTTTCGTCTCCTTTTCTGAGGCGGTCCGGGTCGGCCCTGGCCATGGCCATGTGCCGCAGGTACTCCGCCTCGATCAGCGCCAGCCGCCGGTCGTTGTCCATTCAGCGCCGTCCTTTCCGTCTGTCGCCAAAGATGTCCAGCTGCTCCGGGTCCTCCCTGGTCCGCCGCCGGGTCATGCCCGAGATGCAGCTGGCCGTCATGTCAAAGGCCATCTGACAGGCCCCCACCCTGCCGTGGCGGTTCTTGGCCAGGCTCACCTCCAGCAGGGACGGGGCGTCCGGGTCCTCCTGGGGGTTGTAGTAGTCGTCCCGGTAGAGGAAGATCACGCCGTCGGCGTCCTGCTCCAGCGCGCCGGTGTCCCGCAGGTCGGAGAGCTGGGGCCGCTTGTCCTGCCGCTGCTCCACCTCCCGGTTGAGCTGGCAGAGCACCAGCACCGGCAGCTTCATGGTACGGGCCAGGTTCTTCAGGGCGCCGGATATCTCCGTCGTGTACTCATACCGGCCCGCCCGCCGGGCCTCGGGCGTAGGCATGATTTTGCCAAAATAGTCCACCACGATGAGCCGCAGCCCCGGGATGCTGCGGGCCAGCACGCCGATGTCGTCCACCGTCACGGTGGGGGCCTTGTTGGCGTACATGGGCAGGGCCGCCAGCTTGCTGGCCGCCTGGGCCACGGCTGTGTACTCCCTCTCCTCCAGCAGCTGCATGAGCAGCCGCTGGGTGGGGATGCCGGTCTCCCGGGAGATGCGCTTGGCGGCCAGCTGCTCGTCGTCCATCTCCAGGGAGACGAAGAGCACCGGGTCGGTCTGGGCCACCCGGTCGGCGATGTTGAGGGCCAGGGTGGTCTTGCCCATGCCCGGCCGGGCGGCCAGCAGGTAGAGGCCGCTGGCCAGCAGTCCGCCGCCCAGCAGGCTGTCCAGGGCCATGTACTGGGTGCACACAAAGCCCCGGGCGTTGCCGCTCTCCACGGCCTCCCGCTGCCGGTAGAAGGCGGTGAAGATGTCCGTGGGGGTGGACAGCCGTCCGGCGCTGCCTTTGGCCGTCAGGCTGTCCAGGACCTGTCCCGCCCTGGTGAGCACCGCTCCCGGGTCCTCTCTGGCCTGCACCCCGGCCCGGATGCCCTCGGCCAGCTCCAGCATGCCGTCCCGCAGCCGGTCCTCCCGCACCAGGCGTATGTACTCCCCCACGTTGGCCGCCGTGGGCGTCAGCTCCATCAGCTGCATGGCGTAGTCCCGGGAGACGGGGCGGCCCAGCTTGGCCGCCTGGTCCAGCAGGGTCACCGGGTCGATTTTCGCCCCCGTCCGCTCCAGGGCCAGGGCCGCCTCATAGAGGGCCCGGTCCGGGTCCAGGCGGAAGTCCGCCGGGGAGAGGGCCCGCTCCACCTCGGGCAGGCATTGGTCGTCCAGCAGGATGGCCCCGATGACGCTCTGCTCGTTGAGCAGGCCGTCCTGCCGCAAATCAATCTCCTGGCTCATCGACCACCAGCACCTTCTCTCCGTCTATCTCCTCGTAGTGCCAGCCGCTCAGGC
>NZ_JBBMFK010000052.1:0-2637 GCF_040096055.1 Pseudoflavonifractor intestinihominis | reverse complement strand
TGTTTTCGGTAAAATGAAAATGTAGCAAATGGTACTCAAAAAGTGAGCACCCCAATGGCAAATAAAAAGAGCCATTGTCAGCACCTGAAATAAACGCTACCCTTTAGGTGGGATAACCATAAGGGGGTAGCAGAAAGGTGTTACGAATGGCTCAAATCAAGTATATCAAAGACCTCTACGAAAATGAAGAGGCAAGTTTGCGGGAAATATGCCGCATAACCGGCCACAGCTTTGAGACTGTCCGCAAGTACGCCTACCAGGAAAACTGGAGCGAGGACAATCTGCCGGATATTGAGCCACAGAGCTATCCGGTGCTGCAAGACTTCATCCCCATCATTGATAAATGGCTGGAGGAGGACCGAAAGGCCCCCAGGAAACAGCGCCATACAGTAATGCGGATTTACCACCGCCTGTGTGATGAGCATGGGTTTACTGGCTGCTATTCCACCGTGAAGAAGTATGTCCGCAAGAAAAAATATGTCATGAAAACTCTGAGTGCCGGTTATCTCCCTCTGGAGCACCCCAAAGGCTGGGGACAGGTGGACTTTGGCCTTGCGGAAGGCGAATGGGCCGCTACCGGAGAACGCTTTCCGTTCTATGCGCTGACGATCTCATTCCCCGGCTCTAACAACGGAGTAACGCAAGCGTTCCCGTCTCAAAACCAAGAGTGCCTGCTGGAAGGCATGAAGCGGATTTTTGAGCACATTGGCGGCGTCCCTCCCAGGCTGCGGTTTGACAACATGACCACGGCGGTTGCTCAGGTACTAAAAGATGGTGAGCGTGTCCTTACGGATGGCTTTACCCGCTTTATGCTCCACTACCGTTTCCAAGCTGATTTTTGCAATCCGGCTTCCGGCAACGAAAAAGGCAATGTAGAGAACAAGGTTGGTTACAGCCGCCGCAATGCGTTTGTCCCGGTCCCAGTCATTACCTCGTTTGAGGAATTTAATGAACAGCTCTTGGAGTGGTGCGAAAAGGACGCTGACCGGCTCCACTACAAGCACAAGGTTCCCATCCGGGAACTTTGGGAAGAGGACAAGGCGGCACTTTTAGAGCTGCCGCAGTATCCCTTCTCTGTGTTCCGCTACACGACGCTTACCGTGAGTAAAACAGGCTTTGCAACGATTGAGACGAATAAATACGGGCTATCTCCCATGCTGGCCGGCGAAAAAGTACAGGCCAAAATCTTCTATGACCATGTAGCGTTTTACCACGACCACAGACCGGTTGGACGCTTTCCCAGAAGCTACAAAACCAATGATGAGGTCTACGACTGGACGCAGTATGTGTCCACCCTCTGCAAAAAGCCAGGAGCGATTGAGCATACCAGTTTCTTCCACCAAATGCCGCAACGGTGGCAGGATTATCTTGCTTCCACCAAGGGAAAAGAGCGGAAGAGCGCCCTGCAACTTCTCAGCGAAATCGTTGCTGACGGAAACTCTGAGTTCTGTGATGATGCTCTGGAAATGGCAGCCGCCAATGGCCGGGCCGATGTGGACAGCCTGCGGCAGTGTTATTACATGATTGCCAAGAAGGAGTACCGCCCAGATCCGCTTAAACTCTCCGGAGCCCCATTGCTGAACTACAATCCAAACCTCTCAGCCTATGATGGCCTGATGGGAGGTGAGGCTCATGGCTGAACAGATTGAACAGCTCATGCGGCAAGTGAAGCTGGGCGGCATGGCGAAAGGCTGGCGGAGCGTCCCCTACGAAAATACCGAGCAGTATGTGACCGATCTCTTGACACTGGAATTGCAGGAACGAGAAACCAACCGGATTAACCGCATGGTAAAGACGGCTGGTTTCCGGGTGATGAAGACACTGGATGATTTTGTGTGGAACTCCGCCATTGAACTTCCTGGCGGCTTGCCACAGGAATACATGACCGACCTCCAGTTCCTTGCCCCAAAAGAGAACCTGATTTTTATGGGGAGCGTTGGGACGGGAAAGACCCATCTGGCTACGGCTATTGCTTTGAAAGCCTGCCAGGAGGGGCGGCGTGTCCGTTTCTTTACTGCGGCTGAGCTGGCAAACATACTGCTGGAAAAGAACACCAAGGGAACCTTGAACAATTACCTGGGTACGCTGAAAAAGGTAGAGCTTGTTGTGATTGACGAGATTGGTTTCGTCCCTCTGCACAAGGACGCCGCTGAACTGCTGTTCCAAGTGATTTCCGATTGCTACGAGCGCAAGAGCCTGATTATTACTTCAAACCTGGAGTTCTCTCAGTGGAACACTGTCTTTGGGGACAACCGCCTGACTGCGGCGCTCGTTGACCGGCTTATCCACCACAGCCATATTGTGATTTTCTCTGGGGAAAGCTACCGGCTTACCCAGTCCCTAAACCGCCAGAGGGCATACACTTAGGGTACTCAAAATTAGTGCAAAAGGGCTTTGGGCACCGATGTGAGCACTTGGCCCCTATTGGCACCGATGCGAGCGTTTGGCCTCCGGGGGACCGATGTGAGCATTAGGCCCCCAGGGCACTCACTCTTGCAAAAGGCCCTCATCTTTCCGGGTACTCAAAAGGTGAGCATTTGGTACTTGGGAAAAACATTGCTCACGACATGAAATCTGGTGCTGAAGGTGCTCACTTTTTTGGGGCCCTTTTGCTCACATTTTCGTTTGACAAACACA
>NZ_JBBMFK010000051.1:0-2883 GCF_040096055.1 Pseudoflavonifractor intestinihominis | reverse complement strand
AGGAAGGTGTCCCCCTGGTCCTCCACCGTGAAGTTGGAGTACTCAAAGGTGGTATAGCTCAGGCCGTAGCCGAAGGGGAACGCCACGTCCGCATCGTAGTCGTACTCCCCGGCGTTGCCCTGACCGAGAACATAGTCCTCATACCGGGTCTCGTAGTACCGGTAGCCCACGTAGATGCCCTCCTGGTACACCACGTAGTCCTGGTTGCACTTGTCAATACCCGGCGCGTTGTTGTTCTGGGCGGTCGCTAGGCCAAGCTCTTTGGCATTGGTGTAGGGAAAGGCGTCGTAGTTGGCCATGGCCGGCGAGGAGTGGTTATCCCTCAGGAAGGTGTCCACAAGCCGGCCGGAGGGGTTGACCTTGCCTGCCAGTATGTCGGTCACCGCGGGCAAACCGTTCAGGCCCAGGTTGCCCACCCACAGCACCGCGTCGATGCCATAGTCGTCCACAAAGTCCAACTGAAGGGTACTGGAGGAATTGAGGAGTACCACGATCTTTTTGAATACGCCCTGCTCCTTCAGCGTCGCCAGATTCTCGAACATCTCCACCTCTTCCTTGCACAGCTGGAGATAGTCGCCGTCGGTCATATAGGGCTCCAGTTCGGGCAGGCCGCTGGGCAGGTCGGCACCCTCGCCGGAGGAGCGGGAAAGCACCACCAGAGCTACATCGCCGTAGTCGGAAAAGGTGGACTTTAGTGTGTCGGGATACTCGCTCCAGGGTACTTCATTAATCCGGTACTGGGACGGGTCGCCGCCGGTGAGATCAGCGTTTACCCGCTGATAGCCGCTGGTAATATAAAATTTCCAAAGCTCCGTGTTGACACATCCGGGCTGGAAGCTGCTCTCTAAGGCTGAGGAGAGGCTGTCTCCCTCGCTGGTAGACATAAAGGCTGACCCCGTCCCCACTTTCACCGGGTCAACTGACGACTGTGAGAAACAGGAGAATTTAGTATCTTGAGGAAGTGGGAGGGTATTGTCCCGATTGACCAGCAGGGCCGCGCCCTCTGCCGTCACCTGACGGCAGACTGCCCAGTCATTGGCAACCAGCTCCTCCTCCGTCTCGTAGTCGGTCCAGTAAAAAATCTGCGCGTCAGGGTCTGGAATAACTTCCTGGGTCTCCGCATCCAGCGCCGCGTTGATCATGGTCTGAAAGTAGCCTGTTACAGGGATTGCCACAATACACACCGCAGTGAGTACAGCTAGGAGCGCGGTTGGGATCTTCCAGTGGTTTCTCTTTTTTTTCATATTGTCCTCCTCTTTTGTCCTAAAAAAGACGGGCCGCTGGGCCGTCTTCACGCCCGCGGCCCGTCTTTCCTCAGTCGTCTGGCTGCTGCTTTGCTTTCCGAATGCTGCGCACCAACAGGAAGGCGCACAGGGCGGTAAGCACCGCCATCACGCCGGTGGCTCCGTAAAGGGCCATCTGCCACCAAGGCGTCACGGGGATAACCGTTGCATTGCCGATGTTCATGGCATGGCTGTGTGTAATGGAGTAGGCGATATGCTTGACCGCATTCTGTACGGCGGTGACAATCGCCGGGTCATTCTCCAGCCCGTCCAGGGTGGCCATACCCATGCTGTAACCATCCCACAGATCCTGCCCGGCCAGGACGCCCATGCGGTAATCCATATAATTCGCCATGACGGAGCAGTCGGTAATAGCTGCGCCCTTCATGCCCCACTCATCACGGAGGATACCGGTCATCAGGCCGTGGTGGGCGCCTGTCCACACCACTCCGATGCGGTTGAAGGAGCTCATCACACCCATGCCGCCTCCTTCGGTCACGCTGCCCTCAAAGCCCTCCAGATACAGCTCCCGGATGGCCTGTTCGTTGCTCCAGGTGGAGATTCCGTAACGCCCCTCCTCCTGGTCGTTGAGGGCAAAGTGCTTGGTGAACACATAGACGCCGCGATCCTGAATAGCGGCTACCTCTACGGCAGCCACTTTTCCGGACAGCCAGCCGTCTTCGGAGTAGTACTCAAAATTGCGTCCGCAGTAGGGCGTACGGTGAATGTTGGCGCCAGGACCGTAGATACCGGCGTATACAGTACCGTCCTCGCCGGTAGCATGGAGGAAGTCCTCGCCGATGCACTTGCCCATGCTCTCGATCAGCCCCAGGTTAAATGTGGCCGCCATCACATCCTCGGAGGTATACGCCATAGCGCTGGATCCGCCCATCAGACTCTTCGTGAAGCCCTGCGGCCCGTTCTCATCGTTGGTGCCGGGCAGGCCGATGGAAGGCACCGGCTGGGTCAGGTGGAACCCGTTATAGATGAGGTTTGTCATCTCAGCATAGGGAATCTGGCTAATCAGAGCATCCCACGCAGGGTCGTCAGCTTCGGTCTCTGCATACATGCTGGCGGTCAGATCTCCGCTCACGCCCACAGCAGGCATGGTAGCGTCAGGGTAGTAGAGGGCCTTGTACTCCTCCACGATGGCGGCCCGATCCGCCTCATTGTGAGACAGGCCGTCCTTCCACATCTCCTCGGTAATGCGCAGCGATACAGGGCCCTGGGGGAAGGTGCCCACCCAGTCATTGCGGGTGAGGTAGGTAATCTGCTGGTCCTCCGCGCCCTCGTACTTATTCAGGTCCGCATTGTCAAACAGGTTGGTGATGGGATTGCCCGTGACCGGCGACACCGAATAGGTCTCCGCGTCGAAGCTCGTGTTGCTCCACTTGTAGGTCAGGCTGGCGTCTCCGCTGCCGCTCATCCGGCTCTCGTCCGCCCCCTTCGCCATCAAAATATTGTTGACGGCGTTGTGGGCGTCGCTTCCCACCGTGAAGTAGTAGTCCCCGTCCTCCAGAATGTAGGTTCTGGCATTGTTCGCGTCGTAGCTTGTCAGGTCCTCTTTCTCCACCGTAATCTCAAAGTGCTCCGTCGCTCC
>NZ_JBBMFK010000050.1:0-3720 GCF_040096055.1 Pseudoflavonifractor intestinihominis | reverse complement strand
TTCCGTCACGCAGTCGGGGCGGCGGGCGGTGCGGGTGTCGTGCTGCTTGTTATCTGCCATAGGCAATACTCCTTTCAGTCGGTAATCAGTTTCTTCATGCTCTCCATTTTCCGCTGTGCGGTTTCCTGCCGGAAGTTGTCGCCGGTAAAGCGTACCGGGACGCACATGGAAAGCAGCCGGTCATAAATCCGGGAATGGGCGGTATCTTCCGGGTTCCGCAGGTCGTCCAGTGTGAGGTTGGTCGTGACGATCAGCGGCTTGCCGCTGCGGTAACGGCTGTCAATCACATTGAAAACCTGCTCCAAACCGTACTCGGTGCCGCGCTCCATGCCGAAGTCGTCAAGGATAAGCAGCGGATAGCGGCAAAGACGGGAAATGTACTCGTTCCTGCCCTCAAAGCTGGCGGCAAGGTCATTGAGGATAAGGGCAAAGTTTGTCATGTGGACGGGGATTTCTTTCTCCATGAGGGCGTTTGCGATACAGCCCGCAAGGTAGCTTTTCCCGGTTCCCACGCCGCCCCAGAACAGGCAGCCGATATTGTCGGCTCGCATATCCTCCCAATGCTCCACATACCGGCGGGCTATCCCGGCCTGCGGGTTCCTGCCGTTGTCATTCTCAAAAGTCCAGTCCCGCATAGCGGGGTCGGTAAAGCCCCGGCGTTTCAGTTCCTCCACGGTGTCAAGGTGCCTGCGCCGTTTCTCGACGGCCTCCCGTTTCTCGCGGGCGGCTCTCTGGCAGTCGCACTCTGCCGGGTGGCGGTCACGGCCAAAGATAGCGGCCTTGTCCGGCGCAAAATAGGCTTCTTTCGGCTTGCGGCACTTGCCGCAGTACAGTAAACCGTCCTCGCCGGTGTAGTCCTCTGGCTCCGGGGTGGCAGCCGTCATATTCTCCAAAACAGCGTTGATTTCGTTCTTCATAAACTCTCGCCCTCCTTGCATGAGTAATCTGGTATGCCCTTTTTCGGGGCTTTCCTGGCTGCGTCCTCCTGCGCCCATTTGTAGATTGTGGCGGCATGGCTGCGGTATCGCTTGCCGCTGGACGCGATATGGCAGGATAGCCGGTCAATGTAGTAGTTCCATTTGTCGGGCAGGTCTGCTTTCAGCCCGTCCAGTTCTGATTGCGAAAGAAAGACATTTTCATACCGGCCATAAGCGGCGCGGGCGGTCTGTCCTGTATCTAACTCTCGCTCTCTCTCTTTTTCTATCTCTATCTCTTTCTCTATCTCTATCTCTGGTGGACAAATGTCCGCTTGATATGGTGGACATTTGTCCGCCCCAGCCTTTGGCAAGGCTTTTTGCTCCTGCAAAGCCAGCCTTGCCCGCCGTTTCCGCTCCCCCTCGGTAGAGGATTGGCCGATAAGCAGTTCAATGTTGCTCATATACAGCGCGCCGCTTGGCAGCGGCTCCACAAGCCCCAGCTTCATAAAAATCTGCAAGGCTCGCTCTACGGTGCCGACTTGCTGGCGGGTAATGGTGGCAATCATCTGCGCAGTGTAGGGGATATTTTCATCAAGCTGCAACTTCCCGCCGTTTTTCAGCGATTTCAGGTACAGTTTCAAGAGAATGTTGGAATAGAGGATACCGTCCTGCATACTTTCCAGCAGCACGATAGCGTCCTCGTCAAAGTAATTCTCTTTCAGCTTGAGGTAGTAGTATTTTCGGTTGTCTGACATGGTTCCTCCTTTGGGTGGATTTGGGGCGTTTGTACGCATTTAGAACGGCGTTTCCGGGGGAAAAGGATAAATGTATCGCATACCCTTTGACACCCACGAAAAAAGCCTTGATTTATGCGGGTTTGAAAGGCTCTAAAGCGTGACATTTCTGCCTTTGTTTCCGCTTTCGCTCGGCGGCTTTGATTTTCTTTATGCGTCCGGCGCAGTCGGGGCAGTATTTCCCCCGGTTGGATTTGGGGACAAAGGCCGCCCCACAGACGGCGCACCGTTTCCGGCTCCCCCGGTACAAAAGTGTTGCGGCCAGTTCCCCGTCAAGGGGCAGGACAGCCACACGGAACCAGCGGCACATGAGAGAAAGGGAAATGCTCTGGACGCACACGCAAGGCTCCCCGTCGTCCAACAGCAGGCAGTTCCCCTCGTCATAGTTACAGCACTCATGCACCAGCCGCCGCGCCCGCCGGTGCTGGCGGTAGTCCATGCGGGGCAGCTTATCGCTCATGGCTCTGTTCCTTTCTGCGGCGGGGTTCCTCCCGGCGCAAAATCTGGTCGATGTTCCGCTTGACGGTCTGCAACTCCTTGAACCGCTGCTTCTGTTCGTGGTAGGTGTTATACAGGCCGGATTTCTTGGAAACAAGCTGCTCGATCTCGTCCTGCAACGCTTTCCGGGCGGGCAGCTTGGTAATGCCATGCTCCCGGAAATACCGGGCGGCTGCGTCGGCTATGATAAAGTCGCTCTCATGCGCCTGCCGGTATGCGGCGCGGGCTTTCTCGGATTTCTGCGCTTTCAGCCCGTCGCGGGCGGGCTTGGTCTTGGCGTAAGCAAGTACCTGTTGCTGCAACTCCTTTTTCCCTTGTAGCTTCGTTTCCAGTGCTTTCAGTTCGCCGCTGGTCTGGCGCATTTCCTGATAGGCGGTATCAACGGCGGCTTCTAACTGCTCCGGGGAAGTGAAGCCGTATTCCTGATACACATTCAGCGTCGCGGCCATCTGTTTGAGATTGTGCATGGTCGCCCAACGCTCATAGCCCCGGCCTTTGCCCTCGGCTTTCTTCTGCTCAATGTCCACAAGCCGCTGCACATTCGGAGCGGTTTGAGGGGCTTTTGTGGGCTGTATGCCGGTTTTCCCATGCCGGGGATATTCGGGTATGGCTGCGGCCTTTTCTGCGGCTCTGGCGGCGTTCCGCTCCAAAACGGCAAGGACAGCGGCGCGGTCAAAATCGTCGCCCAGCTTGCGGGCGGTAATGGGCTTTGTCCTGTCCGGCGTGAGATAGGATAGCCGCCCCCGGCTCTCCTTAACGGTCACACCCTCCCGCAGCAGCAGAGAAGAAAACTCGTCAAAGCCGGTGGCGGTGGCAAGGGCTTCCCGTATGGTCTGCCGCAGCTTTTCCTTGTTCGTTTCAAACTTGGTCTGCCGGGGCGTGATACCGCCTGCAATCATGGGGGCGTTCTGCTTGTCCAGCGCGGCCTGTCCCTTTTTCTGCGCCCAATACTCCCGGTCTGTGACGCGGTTCTTGCTGCCGTTCAAGAGGTCGATTTGGTAAAGCCCCTCCCGGTGGCACATCTCCATGACTTCGGACTTGAAGTAGCGCAAGGCCGCGTCAGTACAGCGGTGCTTGCAACCGGCTTTCGTGTCGGCTGGCCTGTCCATGTAGGGCAGGAACGGGACTTCCTCTATCCGCAGGCTGTTAATGACGATATGCACATGGATATTGCCGCTGTGGTTATGGCCGTCCGGGTGGGTGCATACAAGGGCTTGGTGGCCGGGGAAATGCTCTTTACAGAATTGCTCCCCTAACGCCTGTGCCCGGTCTACGGTCAGGCCGTTGTCCGGCCCGTCCCGTGGGTCAAAGCTGATGATATAGTGGTGGCTTTTCACATCTTCCCGCCGCTGATTCTTCCCATAGCGGAGATTTGCCCGCATACAGGCAACGGCAAAATCCTCCCCGCCGCAGTTCAGCGTGGACAGCCGGTAATCCTCGCGGGGGATAAGCCTGCCGGTTTCATCAAGGACGGGCTTCATGGTAAACTCGTCATGCTCAAAAAGCAGGTA
>NZ_JBBMFK010000049.1:0-3808 GCF_040096055.1 Pseudoflavonifractor intestinihominis | reverse complement strand
TGCCCGGAATTCGTCAGGCAAGCGTTGGAACGGACATTGCGCTTTCTGTCGGCGGCGATAACTATTGCTATGGTAGTGCAGGAATTTATGGGTACCTGAACCAAGCTTACCGGAAAAACGGCATAAAAACTGCATTATGGGGGTGCTCTATCGAACCAGATGTAGTGACACAAAAATCAGTGTCAGATGATTTGAGCCGGTATAGTTTAATCGTAGCCAGAGAAAGCATTACTTATGAGGCCGTAAGACACGTGCAGCAAAATGCATTTCTTACCCCTGATCCCGCATTTTTTATGGCCCCCCAGATATGTAACATGGATGACCGCTTTCTCTCCCGAAATATCATTGGCATCAATATTAGCCCCATGATTATTTCAAACGAAACAACCCCCGGCGCCGCCTATGAAAATTACAAGCAGCTGATCCGATATATCCTCACAGAGACGGATGCCTGTGCCGCTCTGATTCCCCATGTAGTATGGAAATCCAACGACGACCGCACCGTCCTCCGGCAGCTCTATCATGATTTCAATGACGATCCCAGACTGATACTGGTAGAAGATCACACCGCGCCGGAGCTAAAGTACATCATATCTCACTGCAGCTTTTTTGTGGGTGCCCGCACCCACGCGACCATTGCGGCCTATTCCACCTGTGTTCCCACATTGGTGGTAGGGTATTCCGTCAAGGCCCGGGGAATTGCCAGAGATCTCTTCGGCACAGAGGATGGCTATGTGCTGCCGGTACAGGAGCTGTCCGCCCCCGACCAGCTGTCCAAGTCCTTTGCGGTGCTTTATGGTAAACGGGATGCTGTGCACGATCATTTGAGCCGGACACTGCCGGACTATTTGGCAAGGGCTCAGGCAGGGGTAGATGCTGTGAAAGGATTGTCATTGTATTGAAGACAAATCAATTAAAGTCCGGTGCGGTTCTTTCCTATCTGAATCTGCTGATTGGGAATATCATTCCTTTTGTCTATACGCCGATCATGCTGCGCCTGTTGGGGCAGTCAGAGTATGGCTTGTACGGTATCGCTCAGTCTATTATGGGCTATATCGGGCTTCTGAATTTTGGAATCGGCGGCACCATTGTCCGCTATCTGTCTAAATTCCGCTCACAGGGCGACAAAGAGCAGGAAGCTCGCATCGCAGGCCTTTTCATCAAAATTTACAGTGTGATTTGCGGATTGATTCTGGTGGCTGGCTTTCTTTTTTCCTGTAATATCGAGATATACAGCCGGTCATTAAGTGGACAAGAAGTGGAAACCCTGCGTATCTTGGTCATCCTTATGACCATCAACACCGCACTGTTTCTTCCGTTTAGTGTGTTCAGCTCCGTTGTGCTGGCCCACGAGCGATATGTTTTGAATAAAGCGGTCAGCATGATTTCCGGAGTTGCTGCCCCACTTTTGAATCTTCTTTTACTGCTTTGCGGGTTTGGCTCAGTGGGGCTGGTCCTGTCATCTACCGCTCTGAACTTTGTCACATATGGTATATACACCTGGTATGCCATAAAAAAACTAGGCATTCGCCCCGACTTCCGAAAAGCACAGCCTGGTCTTCTGCGGGAAATTCTGAAATTTTCCACTTTTGTATTCTTGGCAAGCATGGTAGACGTTCTTTACTGGTCCACAGATAAGCTTATTATCGGCTGGGCGCTCGGAGCAGCAGCCACTGCAGTATACAACATCGGTGCATCGTTTAATACCTATGTGACAGGGCTTTCTACGGCAATCAGCGGTCTGTTGATCCCACGTCTCACCAACATGGCAGTCAATAACGTCCCCAGATCCCAATTTACGGAGCTTTTTATCCGAATCGGTCGTTTGCAGTTTATCCTGGTTTCCTTCATTGTATCAGCGTTTGTCGCCTTTGGCCGCCAGTTTATTGGGCTGTGGGCGGGTGCAGGTTATGGAGAAGCGTATTATGTGGCCCTGCTAACCATGATTCCCGTGACGGTTCCCCTCATTCAAAACACAGGGCTGAATATTTTGTATGCTCTCAACAAACATCAATTCCGCTCCATTGTCTACCTCTGTATTGCTGTTTTAAATATTGTACTTACCTTCTGGTGGGTGGAACGGTTTGGTATCGTCGGTGCCGCGATGGCCACGTGCGTTGCGTATGTTATCGGAAATATTATCATTATAAACTGGTATTATTATGCCCATATTGGACTGGATGTTCCGCAGTTTTGGAAAAATATTCTTCGGATGAGTCCGGTTATGATTTTAATGGGAACCATCTGGTATTTTATTCTGGATTGGATTCAAACCTGGAACTGGCTTACCTTTTTTGCACTGGCAATTGTCTATACGGTGCTCTATTTTATATTGGCCTATTTCTTTATGATGAATCCATATGAGCGCAGTATTGTGAAGGCTCCGGTCCAGAAGGCCGTTACAAAGGCCCAAAAAATCATTGGCTATAAAAGGTGACCTTTATGCAGCAGATTGTAGCGCATGAACGCTGTGTGGGATGCGGCGCATGTATGAATGGATGCCCCAAGCAGTGTATCACCATGGTAAAAGCAGAGGGCGGCTTTTTATATCCTTCCATCGATCAAAGCCTGTGTATCGATTGCGGACACTGTCAGGCGGTATGTCCCGCCCTTCACCACGAAGTATATGCCGCGGAGCCCCTTCCAAAGGCCTACGTGGCACACAACCTGGAAGACGGGGCATTGGAGCATTGTTCGTCAGGCGGGATTTTCCAGCTCCTGGCCCAGGATACTTTGCAGCGCGGCGGCGCTGTATTCGGTGCGGCATTTAACGACTCCTTTCAGGTAACGCACAGACTGGCGGAAACCTGGGAAGAGGCAAAAGTATTTCAGTCGTCCAAGTATGTGCAAAGCACCATTGGGACGGCCTATCGGCAGACAAAGTCCATTTTGGACTCCGGGCGTCCTGTTCTTTTCACAGGAACGCCCTGCCAAATTTCAGGGCTGAAGCTCTTTTTAGGAAAAGATGAACCCAATCTCTTGTGTCAGGATATTGTCTGCCATAGCATCCCATCCCCCAAGGTATGGGCAGATTATTTGAATGGTCACATGGAAAAGCAGCAATGCGGTATAAAAGAAATCCAATTCCGCAAGAAAGAGCCCAGTTGGGAGGGATACCATTTTCAAATCACGTTTGAGGATGGGACGCTCTACGATTGTCCTGGCACCGACAGCAGCTATATGAAGGCGTTCTTAAATGGACTGATCTCCCGCTCGGCCTGTTACAGCTGTCCCTTCAAGGGTCTGCACCGGGCAAGTGATCTCACGCTGGCTGACTTTTGGGGTGTCCAGCAAGTATGTCCATCGGCATTTCACGCAAAAGGAACCTCATTGGTTTTACTCCATACACACAAAGCTGTGGAAGTATTCCAGCGCATCTCCACAAAAATATCCGCGCAAGAAGTGGATCCTGTCCAAGCTGTTTTCTATAATCAGGCTGCGGTTTTACCGTGTACCCGCTCCAAACACTATTCCTGGTTCTGGGAGCATTATACGGGAAAAAATCTGGATTTATTGGTTACGGAGTGCTTAAAACCATCCCTGTCAGATCGGCTGATGGTACAATTACGGAAGAGCATACCTGCAAGGGCACTCCGGAAGCTAATGAAGCGGTCCTTGAAAAAGTGAATTTAGCATTTTAAGAAAACAAATTTATCCTTCTCCTAGAAACTATCTGCCGGGCGGTCAGCATTTCGTAACCGTCAAATGCGGATTTACACAACGTTTCCTCTGATAAGGTAGAATAAGTTTCGCAAAAAGAAAAAGAGACATGGTTTGCAGATCTCTGGTAGAATGAAGTCGCGACACA
>NZ_JBBMFK010000048.1:0-4010 GCF_040096055.1 Pseudoflavonifractor intestinihominis | reverse complement strand
AAGCATCAAAATCCCTTGACAACAAGGGCGCACTTCTATACAGGGGCAAGCCCTGTATCGTGCGCTCTGCGAGGCAGACAGCCCGGACAGCGAATGTCCGGGCTGTTTTGCGTCACTTCGTTCCGAACAAGAGGGCTGCACCCTCTTGCGGCTTCGCCTATCTCCTGCACACTTTGTGGGCGGAGCAATTTGCTGGCGCAAACTGCTCCGCCCACAAAGTTTTGAATATGTGACCATGACCGTTTACCGTTTTTCGGTAGGCGGTCTTTTTGTTTCTATCCGTCAAATTTTTAAGGAGGTTATGCACCATGCCAAAACAGAAAACCATCCCGGAGCTGGAAGCTGAAATTGCCGCCAAAGAACGTCAACTTGCCCAGCTTCAACACAGACAACAGCAGCTAGAAAACCGCCGCAGCTACTATGAGAAAGGCGACCGCCGCAAACGGGCGCACCGCCTAATCACCTGCGGCGCGGCCATCGAAAGCGTGGAGCCGCTGGCAAAGGTTTTGACCGAAACCGAGTTCTACGCCTTTGCGGAAAAAGCACTTACTTTGCCGGAAGTCAAGAGTTTGCTCATGTCCGCCGTCAACGCCCACAACGCCACCGAGCAGAAAGGAAAGGGATAATATATCGCACTGTTCCATTTTCATGTAACGCAGATCAAACGAAGCGCCGGGCAGTCGGTTGTGGCATCCGCCGCCTACCGATCCGGCGAAAAGCTGCACAGCGAGTATTACGGTGAGGACAGCGACTACACCCGCAAAGGCGGTGTGATCTGTTCCGAAATCCTGCTGCCGCCCCATGCCCCGCCGGAATATGCAGACCGGCAAACCCTCTGGAATGCCGTTGAGGAAGCCGAGCGTGGAAAAAAAGCACAGCTTGCATACAGTTTTGACATTGCTTTGCAGAACGAATTCTCCATGCAGGAGAACATCGCCCTTGCAAGGCAGTTTTTGTTGGAGAACTTTGTTGGCCGGGGCATGGTAGTGGATTTCGCCGTACACCAGCCAGACAGAGATGACGGCGGTATCCAGAACCCGCACTTCCATGTGCTGTGTCCCATCCGGCCTATCTTGCCGGACGGAAGCTGGGGCGGCAAGCAGCGCCGGGAATATCTGCTGGATGAACACGGCGAGCGCATCCGGGACGAGGCCGGGAATTATGTGTTCAACGCTGTGCCCACCACCGACTGGGGCAGCCCCGACACCTTGGAGCATTGGCGGCAGGCATGGGCGGAGTTGTGCAATGCCAAATTTGCGGAGAAAGGTTTGGATTGCCGCATCGACCACCGCAGCTATGAGCGGCAGGGCGTGGAGCAGTTACCCACCGTCCATGAGGGGCCCACCGTCAAGGCAATGGAGCAAAAGGGCATCCGTACCGACAAAGGCGACCTCAACCGCTGGATCAGGAAAACCAATGCCATGCTGCGGGAGGCAAAAGCGAAAATCGCATCCCTGATCGGCTGGCTAAAAGATGTCAAAGCCGAGCTTTCCGCGCCCCAACCGCCTACGCTGGTAGAACTACTGTCCGCTTACTGTGACGACCGTAACAGGGGCGCATACAGCAGCAAGGCCAAAATCGGGAATTTGAAAAAGTTTTCGGAAACTATCGGCTATCTGGAATCCAAGCAGCTCCGCACCACCGAGGATTTGGAAGCACTGCTGAACTCCATGCAGGAACAGATTGACGCGCTGAAAAAATCCGCCTCCGGGAAGCAGGCCCGCATCAAAGAATTGGACGAGCTGCTCCGCATGGCGGACTACTACCAGCAGGGCAAGCCCGTTGCCGACAAGCTGAAAAACATCCGTTTTGATACTTTCCGGCAGAAGTACAAGGCAGAGCATGAAAATGTGCTGCGGACATTTTACATGGCCGAGCGCAAGCTGAAAAATCAGTGGGTGGACGGGAAACTCCCCGTCCATGCGTGGCGGAAGGAGAAATCCAAGCTGGAAACCGAGTATCAGGCGTTACAACAAAAGATAGCTCCCCTGTACGCCGACACAAAAAAGCTCTGGGCCGTCCATTACAGCATCTATCAGGTGCAGCATGAGCAGGAGCGCCAAAACGCCGTTACACGGCAGAAAAAACAGGAAATCGAACACTAAATCGTCCACATTTTCAGGAGGCAGTTATGGACAGCAAATTGAAAATCCCACCCGAAATCATAAACAACCAGGACACCCCGGAAGAATACCATTTTTCCAACCCCAGTGACCTGACGAAGCGCAATTTCTGGATCGGAGAGGATGGTCACATTCATGTGAAAAATCTCTCGGCGTTCTGGTTGCCGGAGTTCACCTTGCAGAAGGAGATCGGCGGCACGGTTTACACCGTCACAGGCAGCTATGACGGCACCGAGCCGCTGAACCGGAAGATGGAGCGCATCATGGCCGAAAAGTTTACAGAAAAGATGGAGGATAGCGAATGACAAACGCCCGGAATCTTGGTACAATAGAAGCAGCCAATCCTGTACTGGCAGTTGCCCCTTTGAAGGAGGACGCAGAAATGCAGCGGGCAACTGAAAAAATCACGGCTCTCTATTGCCGTCTATCCGTGGAAGACATGAAGGATGACAAGAACGGCGGCAAGGGGGATGTATCGAACTCCATCCAGAATCAAAAAATGATCCTGCTCCAGTACGCAAAAGAGCATCGCTTCCCCAATCCGACTTTCTTTGTGGACGATGGGTACAGCGGCACCAACTACGACCGCCCCGGCTTTCAGGCCATGCTGGCCGAAATTGAGGCAGGAAAAGTGGCCGTCTGCTGCACCAAAGACCTATCCAGGCTGGGTAGAAATTCATCGCTGACCGGGCTGTATATCAACTTCACTTTCCCGAAGTATGGAGTGCGGTATATCGCCATCAACGACCACTTTGACACCATCGACCCCAACAGCACCGACAACGATGTGGCAGGTATCAAGAACTGGTTCAACGAGTTTTTTGCAAAAGATACCAGCCGCAAAATCCGTGCGGTGCAGAAGGCAAAGGGCGAGCGCGGCGTACCGCTGACCACCAATGTCCCGTTTGGATATCTCAAAGACCCGAATGACAGGACAAAGTGGATTGTGGACGAAGCGGCAGCACAGGTGGTCAAGCGTATTTTCCGACTTTGCATGGAAGGGCGCGGGCCGATGCAGATCGCAAAGCTCTTGCAGGAGGAAAAGGTGCTCAACCCCACCGCCTACAAGCGCAGGGCGGGCATCAAGACCCCCAGCCCGGAGACTTCTGATCCCTATCACTGGAACACCAACACCGTTGTCCACATTCTGGAACGGCGGGAATATACCGGCTGTACGGTCAACTTCAAGACCTACACCAATTCCATTTGGGACAAGAAGCAGCGGGACACGCCTCTGGAAAAGCAGGCAGTTTTCTATGGCACCCACCCGGCGATCATCGAGCAGGAAGTCTTTGACAAGGTTCAGGAAATCCGCCAGCAGCGGCACCGCAGGACGAAAACCGGCAAAAGCAGCTTGTTTTCCGGCATGGTCTACTGTGCCGACTGCGGCGCAAAGATGCGGTACTGCACCACCAATTACTTTGAGAAACGGCAAGATCACTTTGTCTGCGCCAACTACCGCAGCAATACGGGAAGCTGTTCGGCGCACTTCATCCGGGCGGTTGTGCTGGAAGAGCTGGTCTGGATGCACATGAAAGCGGTCATCTTCTATGTGACCCGGTATGAGAAGCATTTCCGGGACGCGATGGAACACCGGCTCCGGCTGGCCAGCGAGGAAAAAATCTGCGCCAGCATCAAGCGTCTGGAACAAGCGCAGCGGCGCATGGGCGAGCTTGACCGGCTGTTCATCCGCATCTATGAGGACAATGTGGCCGGGAAGATCACGGACGAGCGTTTTTCTATGATGAGCCAGTCTTACGAGGACGAGCAGACGCAGCTCAAGGCGGAAATCCAGACTTTACAGCAGGATATTGAAGTACAGGAACGACAGATTGAAAACTTGGAGCAGTTCATCCAGCGGGTACACAAGTACGCGGATTTGCAGGA
>NZ_JBBMFK010000047.1:0-6049 GCF_040096055.1 Pseudoflavonifractor intestinihominis | reverse complement strand
TCGCCGCAAGCTTCATATCGTTCGCTTCCCCGCAGAGCGGGAAAGCTCATTCATTTCGCTGCGGCTCCTCTCCCCACGGAAGGCGTACCGCCTTCCGCGGGGCCCCCATTTTCGCTTCGCTGGGCTCGTGCGGGGGCCCCGAGAGGCAGCCACCTTCCCCCCAGGGGGAAGGCTTGGGGGCGCAGCAAATAAAAAAACAGCGGGCGGGGCATTTGCCCCGCCCGCTGCTGCGTCCGCAGGAGTTCCCTCAGTCCACGGTCTTGAGGGACTCCACCATATCGATCTTTTTCAGCTTTGTCCTGGAGAACACGTTGACCAGGAAGGAGAACAGGGCGGTGAGGGCGGCGGCGTACACGTAGCTCATGACGCCCGCGTCCCGACCGAACATGACCATGTCGATCTCCACGGTGATGATAAGCCACTGGTGGAGGAACTTGCCCAGCACCAGGCCCAGCAGGATGCCGAAGATGGTGAGGAAGATGTTCTCCCGGTAGATGTAGGCGTTGAGCTCGCCGGTGTAGAAGCCCAGGACCTTAAGGGTGGCCAGCTCCCGCAGCCGCTCGGTGATGTTGATGTTGGTCAGGTTGAAGAGCACCACAAAGGCCAGGGCGGCGGCGGACACGGTGATGACCACCACGGCGTAGTCCACGCCCTTCATGCCCTCGATGAAGGTGTTCTTGGTGCTCTCGATGCGGCTGACCGACGACACGCCGGACAGGGGGATGAGCTGCTCGGCCACCGTGTCGGAGTTCTCCTCCGTGTCCTCGGTGTAGGTGACCATTAGGCTGTTGATCTCGGAGGTCTGGCCGAAGAGGGACTCATAGCACTCCTCGGTGATGTAGACGTAGTGGAACACATAGTTTTCCGTCAGGTCGGTGATGGTGACCTGGGCCCGGCGGTTGTCCCCGTCCACCAGGGTGATGGTGTCGCCCACCTTCACGTCCAGCAGGGTGGCCAGCTTTTCGGTGATGACTGCGCCCTCCTCCGGCAGGGTCACCGGGTCGCTGTCCAGCCGGTGGCGCAGGTGGATGAAGTCACTGAACCGCTCCTGGTCGGACACGGTGAACAGGTACACGTTGCTGTCCAGGCTGCGGCTGCCGCTCTCGGCGGTGATGGGCTGGTTGGACACGGGCATCCACTCGGACACCAGAGAGCAGCCGTCCAGCACGGCGGAGATCTCGGTCAGCTCGTCGTCAGTGACGTTGTCCATCAGGCTGACCTGGGCGCTGTAGGGGGTGATCTCGTCGTACTGCTTGTCAAACACGTCGTACAGGGAGTTGCGCACGCCGAAGCCGGTGATGATGAGGGCGGTGCACCCGCCGATGCCGATGACGGTCATCCAGAACCGCTTCTTGTACCGGAACAGGTTGCGCATGGTCACCTTCCAGGTGAAGGACATCCGCTTCCACACCGGGCGGATCCGCTCCAGCAGCACCCGGCGGCCGGGCTTGGGGCTCTTGGGCCGCATGAGCTGGGCGGGCACGGCGGTGAGGGCGGCGAAGCAGGTGGCCAGGGCCGTGCCGGTGACGCACAGCACCGCCGCGCCCACCGAGAGCAGCGCCACCTCAGGCAGCAGGAAGAGCTCCATGTCCCCCACGGTGTAGAGCACCTTCCAGGCGTTGAAGATGATGGTGGGGATGATGGTCACGCCCAGGGCCAGGCCCAGCAATCCCCCGAAGAAGGAGGACAGGAACCCGTACCCCACGTACTTCAGGGCGATGGCGCTGCGGCTGTACCCCAGGGCCTTCAGGCCGCCGATCTCCACCCGCTGGTCCTCCACCATGCGGGTCATGGTGGTCAGGCACACCAAGGCCGCCACCAGGAAGAAAATCAGGGGGAACACGCTGGCCAGATTGCCCATGCGCTCGGCGTCCTGCTGGTAGGACACATAGCCCACGTTGGTGTTCCGGCCCAGGATGTACCACTTGCAGTCCTCAATCTCGGACACCTCACGGCGGGCGTCGTTGAGCTCCTGCCGGGCGTCGGACAGCTTTTTGTCCGCCTCGGCCTTGCCGTCGGCGTACTCCTGCTCGCCGTCCAGCAGCTCCTGGTAGCCGTCGTCCAGCTCCTGCTTGGCGTCCTTGAGCTCCTGCTCCGCGTCGGCCAGCTCGCCGGGCACCGTGTCCTTGGCCTCCTCCAGGTCCGCCACGCCGTCATAGTACTGCTGCCAGCCGTCGTCCAGCTCGGCCCGGGCGTCGGAGAGCTCGGCCTCGCCGTCCAGGATCTCCTGCCTGGCGTCCTCCAGCTCGGCCCAGCCGTCGGAGAGCTCCTTCTGGCCCTCGGCGGCCTCCTTCCAGCCGTCGTCCAGCTCCTTGCGGCCGTCGGCAAGCTGCTTCCAGCCGTCCTCCAGCTGCACACGGGACTCGAACAGGGTCTGCTCCGCCTCCTGGGACTGCTTCACGCCGTCCTCAAACTCGGCCCGGGCCTGGTCCACCTCCGCCTTGCCCTCGTTGTACTGCCGCCAGCCGTCGGAGAGCTGGGCGGCGGAGGAGGAGAGCTGGGCCTCGCCGGAGGCGATCTCCGCCTCGCCGGCGGAAAAGAGACCGGGGATGCTCTGGCTGAAAAAGGACTTCAAAGGTTCCGGGTCGGGGGACACCGGATTGCCTTCCCCGTCCACGCCCCCGGCCGCCGCCGTCAGGGCGGCAGTCAGCTGGGCGGTCAGGCCGTCGGCCTGGTCCTGGGTCATGAGCCCCTGGTCCACCATGTCCTGGAACTGACCGGTGAGGGAGGTCCCCGCCATACCGGTGAGCTGTTCCTGGAGAGCCAGGGCCTGCTGCATGGTCATCTGGCCGGACATGACCAGCCCCATGACCCAGCTGGTCAGGCCGTCCTGGTCGGCGGTGAGCAGCATAGCCAGCACCTGGCCGTCGGTCTGGGTCCACGCCGTGTCCGGGCTGAGGATGGCCCCGGCGCTGGTCAGGGCGGTGCCCGGGCTGAGCATGGCCATCACGCCGCCCAGCGTGTCCAGCTGGGCGTTCAGGTTGGTCTTGGCCTGGGACAGGGCGGCCTTGGCCGCCTCCAGCTGGGCCTGACCGGCGGAGAGCTGGGCCTCGCCGTCCTGAAGCTGGGCCAGCGCGTCGGAGAGCTCCGCCTCCGCGGCCATCAGCTGGCCGCCGCCGTCCTCCAGGGCCACCAGCCCGTCCTGGTACTCCTGCCAGCCCTCGTCATACTCCTGCTGGGCCTCGGAGAGGGTCTTGTAGTTCTCCTGGTACTCGGCCTCGCCGTCCACCAGGTCCTGGTACCCCTGGTCGTACTCCGCCTTGCCGTCCTGCCAATCCTTCAGGCCGTCCCAGTACTCGGCCTTGCCGTCGGCCATCTTCTGCACGCCGTCGGCGTAGTCCTGCTCGCCGTCCTCCAGCTCCTTCAGAGCTTCGGGAAGGTCGGCCTCCGCGTCGGCGATCTGCTGCCAGGCGTCGGCCGACTCCTGCTCATAGGTCGCCAGACCGTCCTGGTACTCGGCCAGGCCGTCGTAGTACTCCGCCCAGCCGTCGTCCAGCTCCTGCCGGGCGTCGGCAAGCTCCTGGTTGGCCTCGGCCTCCGCGTCGTCGTACTCCTTCTGGGCGTCGGAGAGCTTCTGATTGGCCTCGTCGATGACCTCGTCATACCGCAGGCCCGCCCGCTCATCGCCCACAGGCTCCAGGGAATCCAACAGGGCGTCCATCCGGTCGCCGTATTCATCGTCGTAGCAGTACAGGTCCTTGGCCCAGGTGACCGTCAGATAGGCGTCGGTGTAGGTCTCCATGTCGAAGGCGCCCATGGGCAGCAGCACGAAGCCGTTGACCCTGCCGGTGCCCAGGGAGGAGGTGCCCCGGTCGGTGGACAGGTAGAGGGGGGAGTTGGCGGTGCCCACGATGGTGAATTCCTCCACCGCCAGGGCGTCCTCGTAGTCCCCGGTGCCGGTGTCGAAGGAGATTTTGTCCCCGATGGACAGCCCGGCCTCCTCCAGCAGCTTGGGCTCCACCAGGCACTCGTCGTCCGCCTGGGGCAGGCGGCCCTCCACCAGCTCGGGGGAGTTGATGCCCTGCTCCGACAGGGACACCAGCTTGACCACCAGGTCGTTGCTCTCCAGGTGGAGGATGCCGTCGGCGGTGTAGGCCCCCTCGGCGGCGGAGATGTCCTCCAGGGAGGACAGGTAGTTGATGTCGTCGTCAGTCAGGCCCAGGGTGGACAGCACATGGATGTCCATCAGGTTGTGGCTGTCATAATATCCGTCGGCGGTGTGCTCCATCACGGGGGCGGTGGTGCGCAGGCCGGACAGAAAGGCCACCGCCAGGGCGGACAGCAGCAGCAGGGAGAGAAACCGGCTCTTGGTCTTGCCGATCTCCCGCAGTGCGTCGGTAATCAGGCGGTTGTGCTTGGGTCTCATGGGAAAATCCCCTCCTTTCGCGGGGTTCAGAGGATTACCACTCGATTTCCTCCACCGGGGTGGGGTGGTCGGTGCGCTCCACGGCTGCCACGGTGCCGTTCTTGATGTGGATGACCCGGTCGGCCATGGGGGTGAGGGCGGTGTTGTGGGTGATGACCACCACGGTCATGCCCTGCTTGCGGCAGGTGTCCTGGAGCAGCTTGAGGATCTGCTTGCCAGTGACGTAGTCCAGGGCGCCGGTGGGCTCGTCGCACAGCAGCAGCTTGGGGTTCTTGGCCAGGGCACGGGCGATGGCCACCCGCTGCTGCTCGCCGCCGGAGAGCTGGCCGGGGAAATTGTCCATCCGCTCAGAGAGGCCCACGTGTTTCAGCACGTCCACCGCGTCCAGGGGGTTGCGGCAGATCTGGGCGGCCAGCTCCACGTTCTCCAGGGCGGTCAGGTTCTGCACCAGGTTGTAGAACTGGAACACGAACCCAATGTCGTACCGCCGGTAGGTGGTCAGCTCCTTCTGACTGTAATCGGACACCTTCTGCCCGTCCACCAGGATGGTGCCCTCGTCGCACTCGTCCATGCCGCCCAGAATGTTGAGCACCGTGGTCTTGCCCGCGCCGGAGGGGCCCACGATGATGCAGAATTCCCCCTTTTCGATCTCAAAGGAGATATCCCGCACGGCGGTGATGACCACCTCGCCCATCTGATACCGCTTGACCACGTGTTCCAGGGAAATATATGCCATGGTTTCCACCTCGTGTGTATTATTAGACAGGTGTTGATTTATCGACTTAATTATATTATATTGGATTTAAGGTTTGTTGCAATGGGCAGATCGGCCCGTCTCCGTACGAAATGAGACAAGGCCATATATAAGTGTTGGTTATCATACAGATGAGCAAAAAGCTGTTGAAGGAGGAACTGCCATGGCAGAGGAACAGGGGGACCGTCGGGTCAGACGGACCAAGGCAATGCTGCGCGCGGCGCTGACCGAGCTGCTGAAGACCAAACCGGTCAACGAGATCTCGGTCACCGAGCTGACCCGGCTGGCCGACGTGAACCGGGGCACGTTTTACAGCCACTACAAGGACATTTTCGACATGGTGGAGCAGCTGGAGAACGAGATGTTCCAGGAGTTCAGCGATCTGCTCCACGCCTATCCCGCCGACGCCCTCAGGCAGGGCCTGCGGCCCATTCTGCGGGATGTGTTTGAATTCCTGCGGCGGTACGGGGACGTGTCCACGGCTCTGCTGGACCGGGAGCGGGACACCCGGTTCCTGGAGAAGCTGAAGTCCATGGTAGCGGAGCGGGTGAGCCTGGAGTGGGGGCGGCTCTACCGGTTCGACAACCCCAGGGAACAGGCCTTTTGCATGGCCTTTCTGGTGGGGGGCGTGGTGGGGCTCATCCAGAGCTGGCTGGAGGGGGACCGGAAGGAGACCCCCGAGGAGCTGGCCGCCCTGTCCGAGGCCATGATCGTCCGGGGCATCGAGGGTCTCAACCAGCCCCGGTGAGAGCAAAAAGCCTTCCCCCTGGGGGGAAGGTGGCTGCCTCTCGGGGCCCCCGCACGAGCCCAGCGAAGCGAAAATGGGTGCCCCACGGAAGGCGGAATGCCTTTCGTGGGGAGAGCCGGAGCAGTGGAGCGGGTGAGTCCTGCCGCTTGCGGCGGGACGAGGGATGCGGAACCTGCGACGG
>NZ_JBBMFK010000046.1:0-10125 GCF_040096055.1 Pseudoflavonifractor intestinihominis | reverse complement strand
CTGCCTCGCAGAGCGCACGATACAGGGCTTGCCCCTGTATAGAAGTGCGCCCTTGTTGTCAAGGGATTTTGATGCTTGCAGGGTTACGGTGTTATATTCTCGCAGAAGCGCATTATCATCGCCGCTACCTGCGCACGGGTTGCGCTGTCCTTAGGAGCCAATGTAACTGCGCTGGTACCGCTGATAATGCCTTCGCTGTTAGCCCATGCCACGGCCTCCTGCGCCCATTCGCTGAGCTGTCCAAGGTCAGTATACCGAGACAGATCAGCGCTTGCAGCCGTATCATAGCCCTTATACTGGGCATAGCGATAGAGGATCGCGGCAAGCTGTTCCCGCGTGATTGGGTCGTCAGGCCCGAACAGGCCGTTGCCGTAACCGCCCACAATGTTGTTGGCTGCTGCCCAGGCAATGGCGTCGCTGTACCACTGACCGATCTCCACATCGGTGAAGTCGGACCCGCCGGAAACAATGGGAGTGTCCTCCAGCCGGTAGAGAATGGTGACGATCATAGCACGGGTGGTAGTGAGATCGGGACTGAATGTGGTTCCGCTGGTTCCGGCCATAAGGCTGTTCTCATAGGCGTATGCCACCGCGTCGTAGAACCAGTCGTTTTCATCCACATCTATAAAGGGCATGGAATCCTGAGAAGGCTCATCCTCCGGGGCCGTCGTGCTACCGCCACCAGTGCTGGAAGATCCGCCTCCACCGCCTCCGCTTCCGGAATCGTCAGAATCATCAGGGTCTTCCGGCTCCGCCGCTTGGACGGTCAGCTCCAGGCGGATGGTATCGCTGTACACGCCGTCCAGCAGGGCTGCGGCCCGAAGCACCGTGTCCTCTGTCAAAGTAATGGGGCTGGCGTAAGTCAGCGCCTCTTCCGTACAGGGGCAAGTGTCATTCAGCGTATAGCGGATCTCCGCCCCTTGGGTGGCGGTAGTCAGGAAGACCTGCGCGCCGCTCTCCAACGTCATGCCGGAAGTCACGGGTGTCCCATCCGCCAGCGCGGCGGTTACCACAGCGGGTTTTTCCGCCTCGGGCTGCTCGGGATCCTCCGGCAACTCCGCCGCCGTCCTGACCACGGAAATCACAAAGGACTCCGTCAAGCCGGAAACCGGCTCGGTGACCCGCACCATAGCCTCTCCGGGCAGTTTGCCGCGGATGGTGACCGAGGCGCTTCCGTCCGTTCCGGTTGTGACCGTTTCCGCAGACACATCCAGTAGGCTGGGCGTCAGATTTTCTACCGTCAGGGTCTTTCCGGTCACACCCGGCTGGAGGGTCAGGGTGAGGGTCCCGGACTCCTGATAAACGAGATTGGACTGCCCGTTCATCACGATCCCGGTGGGGCGCTGAACCGGCTCTGTAAACGTGGTTTCAGTTCCAACGCCCAAGGCCGTGCCCGCATAATTCTCAGCACTGCCCGCGACCATCAGCGTGCCGGTACAGATTCCGTCCTCCGGAGTCACGGCAAACCGGGTTGCGTACTGTTCTGTCTCTTCCAGATTGTATTCCGCGTCCAGCGGTTCCACCGTGATGCCCACCGTTTCGTTGCCGTGGCTGAGGGAGACTGCGGCTTGTACGCTGGCGATGTCCATGTACTGGCTGAACGTAATTTCCATCCGGTCATGATAGGCAATTGCCTGTTCTACCTCTGGTGATGCAAGAGAAATCATCCCTACATCCACATTGAACTGGGGCGGCGGGACCGGGAGCCAGCCGGTATTTTCTTCATTGGCGGCTGCCGCGGGGACATCGCTGCTGTCAGCAGGTTGATAGCCATCCTTTGAGAATGTCACCTTCCACTGCCCCTCTGGGACAAACCAGGCGTATCCCCCGTCTGCGCCGGTAATCTGGGGATTGAGCTGGTCGTAGTTCTCTGCATCCCACTCCATCATCTTGTTGCCGTCCTGATAATAGACAGTGGCTGTTACTCCTTCCAGCCGGTTGGAGGGCACCGCCTCATAGACATAGCCGGAGGGATCGTGACCGGGAACGAGATCCCGCTTGGGAATATCTTTGCCGTCCTCAAAGAACCCATCGTCAGGCTGAAAGTCGGGTTTGGGGTCCGGGTCAGGGTCTGGATTGGGGTCGGGATCGGGGTCAGGATCGGGATCTGGGTCCGGATCAGGATCGGTGTCCGGGTCATCTTCGTCATCAGGACAGTCAACATAGTTTCGAACGATGGCCAGAGACAGATCCTGGATTCGCTCATAGTATTCCTGGAAGCCGGTGTTGAGGTAATTCTCCACGCCCTGCTCCGTATAAAATTTAACGCTCCAGGTGCCAAAATGTACATCAATGATGTCTCCGTCCGCCGACTCGGTGATAAAACTGCTCAGCACTTTATCGGTGATGTAATCGGTGAAGTTGCCGGTATCCAGCAACTCCTCCACCTCGGCCATGGCGCCCTCCAGCTTCCAGCGCTCGCCCAGCAGCTCCTTGATCCTGTCCTTGTGCTCCTGGGCGCCTTCGATGGCGTCGCTGTAATAATCATCCAGCCACTGGTCCAAATCCCCAAAGCCGATGTCCGAGATCGTGTCGTGGATGATGTCAGTGACGACCTTCTGGATCACCGGCAATCCCAAGCTGGCATTGATCATTAGTAGGCCGTTCTCCCGATAGGCGTCGATCTCCGCACGCAGGTTGAAGAAAGTCTGGAACAGGGACTCCGCCAAAGCTGGGTTCAGCTTCCGGCTACCGTCAGGGCAGGAGGCATTCAACGCCTGTTCCACGCTGTTCAGATAGTCGTTGAGGGCTTCATAATTGCCATTAAGCTCTCGCCGCCAGTTATATTGCTGGCTTGCGGTCTGGATAATGTCCTGGGTGGCAGAGGCAAACTTACCATAGACCGGGACATCGCTGAGTTTACCAATCACGATGTCGGCAAACATTTCATAAAGTTCCCAGCCGTTTTCCGGGACTTCCTCAGGCAATTCGATGTCCAGGCCCGTGCGGGCTGCCGCCATTCTAGACTGGACAGGTTGTTCGCCGCCCAGAAGATAAACTTCGCTAAGGCAGCTGCCCGCGCTCACATCCACATATTCCGTGCGCATTTGTGACCCGTCTAGGGTGAATTTAATATACACATTTTCGTCCGGCAGGAAATTGTAACCGTTCGCTTCCAGTTCCTCTCCGGTCCGACTGTCCTTGGTCTGGGCAATGGTATACTGGCACAGGACTTGCTCCTCCGCCCCCGGGAGCAGAAGATCCATGGTCAGACTATTTCCATCCTCACCTACCTCTTTGAAGCGGTAAATCAGGGTATTCTCCTCCGTCTGCCGGCTGTCTGTTTCTTCTGCGTAAACGGTGTCTATCCGATCCGCCGCCTGTTCCACGGCTTGGTCGAACTGCTGGGCGGAGTCAAGGAACGCGGACGGACTGACCTCCAAAGCCAGGCCGGTACCGTCTTCATACTCTGCGCCCACCGAGACTGGGGTATTGTACTCCGTAAACTCGTAGGAGGCGATCCAGGTTCCAGTTTCGCTGTCATAACTGGCCGGGATACGAATCGTTTCCCCGTTAACCCCCCATGTAACCACGGTGACCTCCTCCAACTGGTCCGCATGGGAGTCAAACTCCACCTGGAAGGTGTAGTTCATATGGTCAGGCCAATAATAGTAGAATGGCTTGACGGTTTCCAGCTGCGTAAAGTCCAGCACGGTGGCGGTTTCGCCAGTAATGTGGTTCAGATTATACATGGTGATGGCAGACAGGTTTGCGGAGGAGGCGTCGTAAGTTACCATCACCTCGTCGGTGCGGATGGGTTCAATGTCGTCCCGGCGCACCTCGGCTTGGATAAAATGATAGGAGTAGTCATAGAGCGGCTGGGCCAAAGGCATCTCACAGGACCAAGAGCCCGCCGCATTGGCGGTGGTCTCCGCCATCTTCTCCCCATTGTCATAGAGGATAATCTGGCTATTGGCCATTGCCTTGCCGGTAACAATGATTTTACTTAGAGAGGTTCGTTCCAGCAGAGCCATGGCGGCTGGAGATACCTCCAATGCGGCCGAGCCCAGAGGCTGAAGCTCTCCTCCGCTCAGACGCACATAGGCGGCTGCACTGGAAGTCCCAGTCGATTCGGCGGTCAAATAGCCGCGAATCACGCCGGATGTTCTGCCTGCCGTTGGCACGATAAGCAGGTTTTCTTCCTCATGCAGCGAATAGGTGCATACGGCATTATCCAGCGTGATACCTTCCGCCAGAGACATGCCGTCCGGAAGATGAATTTGTACCTCCTGCGCTGTATAGCCGTCTGCCAAGTCGAAACGGGCGGTGAACAGGACCAGAGTGCCCTGGCTGGGCGTGGTCGTATTGACCGACAGGCTGCCGGAGTTCAAATAGGAAAAGGCATCCTCTGCCAGAGCAGGAACGGAAACGGGACCGACATCAGTGAGCACCCCATCCTGGATTGACACACTGACTTGAGCATAATCCGTCCCAGCGGCCAGTCCCAGCTGCTCCAGCAGGCCCAGCGCCGGGACATTTTGCAGCATGGGGGTGTCCTGGATCAGAACCAGGGTATAGGTTCCCACGTCCATAGGGGCGCTCGTCAGGCCGGTCCGGGCGGTATAGATGGCACGGAACGCGCCGGTGCTGTCGAACACCAGCACATTGGACGCCCCAGGGAGGGAGAGGCTCCCCAGGCGGAAGCCGCCCTTTTCCACCAGGGTCAAAGACGCACTGCCCATCCGGTCACTGTTCAGAATAACCTGATCCGCAGTTCCGAGCAGTTCTCCGCCGGGGTCAGAGACTGTGACCGTAATCTCCTGCCCCGCCGTCACCACATCGGGCTGGAAGACGACCGTGGTCCCCTGCACCTCATAATCTTCCCCGGCGATGCCGGTCCCGCCGGAGGACAGGGAAATCTGTAAGCTGCCCAGCGCGGAGAGGGACTCCTCACGGGCGCTCTCCCCCTGGCCCGCAGCGTGGCGCAGGGTCAGGCTCAGCTCGATCCGGTCGGACACCGTCTCATAGAGCGTGACCGCAGCCACCTGATATTCTCCCGTTTCGGCGGCGTCCGCCAGAGGGAGGACAAGGGTTTTGCTGTAATATCCGTCCAGACGAACCTGGAGTCGGACGGACTGCGCGGGCAGCTCCGCCAGAGCAAAACTTCCGTCCGTTCCGGTCTGAGCGGACTGGGTCTCACCGTCCGCGAGAGTCGCTGTGACCTGTGCACCGGGCAGCGGATTGCCGTCTTGATCCTGGACTTGGCCAGAGACGGAGACCACCGGCGTCTGCTCCCGTTGCGTCAGGGTAAACGTGATAGCCGCATCCTCCGCTCCCGCCGGGACGGTCTGCCGCGCAGGCTGTTCATATTGCTCCAGCAGTTCCCCACCCAGCAGGACTTCACAGACGTAATCTGCCTCTGCCGCCGCGCCGGAGAGAACCGCGCCGGTCCCCGCCGGGGTGGTCCCGCCGGCTTCGTACCAGTTGACTGTGAAGCCATCCGTAAGCGTTTCCCCTTCCGGGGTGAGCACCCGGGCGGAAAGCGTCCTGGTTGGGACGGCGTTCAGATCAACAAACTGGTACCCATTCTCCACCGCCCAGTCATAAGCCGTGCTGTTTTCATATCCGTGGACCGTAGGGCGAGCGCTGACCAACGTGCCATCATAGATCTCCGTCGCTGAGTTATAAAAAGTGATGTTCGATAGCTGATAGCAGTACTGAAACGCGGCATAGCCGATCCCTGTCACGCTGTCCAGCAATTCTACCTCTTTCAGAGCGTCACAGGACGTAAACATACATGTTGGGATAACCGGCGACCCGACCACGGCGGAGACAAGGGAGTCGCAGTTATCAAAGGTATACCCATACCCGTCTACTGTGTAGTACTGCTTCACGGTGGCCGGCACGTGGATAGAGGTGAAGCCGCAATTTTCAAACGCTCTCCCATATAGGGACGTCAAAGTCGCGGGGAAATTGATGGAGGTCAGGCTGGTACAGTTTCCAAACGCCCGCGTGCCTATGCTGGCCACACCCTCCCCCAGGGTAACGGAGGACAGCGAGGCGCAGTCGAAAAAGGCCTGTTCCGGAATGGCGCTCAGGGAACCGGGAATGGAGACCGCCTTCAGCGCAGAGCAGCCAGAGAATGCCTTTTCCCCCATGGAGGTCAGCGTGGAGGGCAGAGTCACGCTTTCCAGCGCCTCGCAGTCCTCGAAAGCGCCGTCACCCAGAGTAGTGACACCCTCCGGGACTGCAACGGCTGTTAAGCCGGTACCCGCAAAGGCGCTGTCTCCGATTGCGGTTATCTGATTTTCAAATGTAATTTCTGTCAGGGCTTCACATCCGTCAAAGGTGGAATCCGGAACTGTGGTCAGCCCCGCCGGAACGTGGAAGGACGTCAGCGCAGTGTAGCAAAAGACCCGATCGCCCAGCGAGGTCACCTGTTCAAAGGACGGAACCGTGCTGAGCTTGCTGCAATTATTGAATGCAAACTTACCAACTTCCGAGATGTTCTCTCCTCCGGTGACCGCTGTCAGGTTGTAGCAATTGGAGAACGCGGATTCCTCCAGTGCGGTGACGGTCTCTGGGAGATCCACCGTCAGCAGCTGATTCCGGTGGTCATAGCTGTTCGTATAAAATGCGCTGTACCCAATGGACGTTACCTCATGGCCCTCAATGGTCTCAGGAATGACCAAATGCCCGTCGAAGCCCTCCTGGGCGGTAAACCCTTGGATGGTCCCGGTGGTCTCGTCGAAGTTCAGGGTATAGGCGGCCCCTTCCGGGGTATAGGAAACCCGCCTGGGCTGGGCCGCCGGCTCCCGGACCTGCTCCGCGGCCTCACTGGCGTCTTCCACCGTCTCCGCATCCCCGCCAAGAACGGCGATAGGAGACTGGGTCTCCGCTTCTACCTGCAGTTTGGCCTCCACTGTGGCCGCAAAGGCTTGTGCCGGGAACATGCTCAGGCACATAGCTGCCGACAGCAGTGTGCTGATGATTCGTGTACGAATTCGCGTATGCATCACGTCTGTCCAACTCCTTTTGGGGAAAATTCCAGTGTGGGCTGTAAAACTGCCCCTTCTATGATCCTTCTCCCGGATTTCTATGCGGTGGTCCGAATTGCCGTACCATCTGACGCCGGTTCCAGGGCAAAGAATCGTGCGGCTCTACATAGCGCACCCGCGCCGGTCGCGGAGCATCCCACTGCCTCACAGCATGTTACACAAAAAATATAGCATACTGCTGAGCTGTTTTGTTCCCAAAAAATATGGGAATTCGTTAAATCCTGAAAAAGCGTTCGGCACAGGGGAAGATCACACCCCTGTGCCGAACGCAGTGAAATCTTTTCAGGACAAATAGACGGCAAATATGTGCCGCAGCATATTTCGGTCCGGAAGGCCCAGCTTGTGCAGCACGCTGGTTTGCTGGTTGGCAATTGTCTTGGCCGATGAATACAGCTGCACCTCCTGCCCCAGCATCTGCCGCAACACCGCCCGCTCCGCGACAGTCAGCGCCTGCAGCAGCGCTGCACAGATCAGATGCGACTGCGGCGTCGGTCCAGTCGCGGTCTCGCGGATGGTAGGCAGCAGCATGGAAGCCTGGCTTTTGAGCACATAACCTGAGGCAAAGGCATGGACACTGGCCCGGATGACAGTTTCCGGATTATCATCCGCAGTCAGGATGAGCACCCGCGCGGTCGTCTGCATACGGATACGCCGGGCCGCATCTGCGCCGTCTGTATAACTTCCAATCAATTCCAGATCCATCAGGACAATATCGGGCTGTAGGCGGGCAACCGCAGCGCAGCCCTCCTGCGCGGTGGCACACACCGCAGCAAGTTCCAGATCTGGCTGTCCCAGCAGCATCTGTGTAAGCAGATAGCGGAAATCCAAATCGTCGTCCACTGCTAAAATACGGATGGGATTCATTGCACGCCTCCTTTATGGACGTTCTGGCGGTGCATCGGGAAACAAAGGGATACCGTGCTGCCGCGGCCCGGCGCGCTCTTCACAGAAATGCTGCCGTGATGCGCATTCATTACATTCCAGCAGTAATAGAGCCCCAGTCCCATATTACCGCCGCCTTGCCTGGTGGTAAAATAAGGGTCAAACACTTGCTGAAGCGTCCCGGGCTCCATACCATATCCGGTATCTGTTACTGAAATCACCGCTTTCCACCGTTGACAGCAATAGGATAGTTCGATCCTACCCCCCTCCGGCATCGCGTTCACCGCATTGTCAATCAGGTTTGAAAGCATTTCGCGCAAGTGCGTCTGGTCGCAGAACAGCGGTTGCGCGTCGCACCTTCCAACCGACAGTATGATATCACGGTCCATCGGAAACACGGTTTCCGCCACCGTACTCTGAAAAAGTGGTTTTACTGCACACAGCTCCGGCATCAGCGTGATCTGTTGAGCATAGAGCTTCGTACGGTTGACAAATTGCTTAAGATGAAGCACTGCTCCATTGATGATATCCAATTCATGATCCAGATAGCCGCGGCTCTGCATCAACGCGGTACACCACTCAATCTTCGCCAAGTCATTTTTTAACGCATGCCCCACATAATGCGCATTGCGCTGGATCACTTGGCCACCGCTCGTCCAGTCATATGTCTCGCGCCGGAACCGCAGCCCCCATATCCCGCCGTGAAACGCCCGGCAAAGGAAGAATATCAAAATACACAGCGCGATGATCAGGTTAAACTGCCATAATTTCCTTAGGTTAGGGATACCAAGCGCATGATATGGAAACGCGGAAACAAGCCAAAACCACAGCGGTACGAGCATGGTCATGGCTGCGAGGCGGCGCTGCTGGAAGCGCATGCTCAACCGTTCCTCCCATAGTGCATGCAGCAAAACAACGGTGGAGAGAATGCCCATCCCCCAGTTATAACCCGCAACGCTCAGGCAAAATACCGTGTCCTGCTGGAAGTACAGCGTCTGCGTGAAGGGGAAAATACAGACTAGCGCTGCGGCGGGCAAATAGGCTGCAATACTTAGGAAGAGGAACCACCTGCCCGCCTGCTGCTCTAATCTATGAAAGAAAAAGGCAAACACCAGAACGGACGGCATTGCAAGATAGTAGAATACCGCGCTGAGTACAGAATACAGACCCTCGGAAAAATCATCCGTCCAGATACTGGCCTGGATCAGCTGCGGCCCCAATGTATAGAACAAATATTCCTTGAGTGCCCCAACGCTGAACAGAATACCGCTGATAAAGCACCAGTTGTTAAGTTTATTGTGCAGATCCGCCAGTAGGATCAGGGTAAAGATGCACCAGAGCACCATAGTGAATACCAGCAGCATCTCGCCGGGCAGCCCTTGCTGCGCCGCTTCATGAATTACATTAAACTGATCCACAGCGCCTCCTCCCCTCCCTTTGGATGATTGCATTATAGCAAAAATGTCCGTTAAAAGGAATATGATACATAAAAATATCTCTTTGGCAGCACAGTATGATCATCCAGCGGAAAAAGTTTGGTAAATCCGCTTTTTATTTATCTCTTTTCCTTCCCACGTTTCTGCCAAACAATGTCGTACCCTAGCACATCGGCCAGCTCCACAGCCTCGCCATAGCGCAGGCTGCCGCGTTTCAGCTTGTCCGACAGGTTGGGGACGCTGCTGCTCCAACCATATTCGTCGGCCAGGATTTCCACGGCCTCACTCATGGTCATGCCAGCCCGGATGATATACGACTTGATCTCGTTTCGGTAAATCTCGTTGTTTCTCATGGTTTATGCCTCCTTTTTCGTTTGCTTGGCGGTGAAGCCGGTGCGTTGGTGAACGTACTGGGTTCATCGCTGGGCGATGGATAATAGTATGCGAATAACCGTTTTCTCTGCCGCCTGCGAAGCCCTGTTCACAAGTGGTAGGGATCGGTTTCACTGTTTCGCGTGGATTTTCGCGGGTTTTGATAATTGCACGCCGGACAGCGTACCCGCTTCGCTGTCCGGCGTATCGTGCTTTGATGGCGTTATCAGCATAAAAACGCCGGATTTTTCGTTGTTTTCACTTCCTTTGAAAATATCGCTGCATTTTGCCGTTCTCCCCGAATGCCGTTCCTGCCCCTGCCTTTTCAGCGGCGTATTCCGGCATTGGCACGCTCTCCCGTGCTTTCAAGCACATGGAGTCATGGCGCTGCTTCCCCTGCCGGGGGTATCCCATTCGGACGGTCATGTAATTTTCAA
>NZ_JBBMFK010000045.1:0-12039 GCF_040096055.1 Pseudoflavonifractor intestinihominis | reverse complement strand
ATACCAAGGATACCAAGGATACCAAGGATACCAAGGATACCAAGGATACCAAGGATACCAAGGATACCAAGGATACCGGCTCTTTCCCAGCGAATGAATTCATTCCCCATTCGCCACGCGTGACAGATTCCAGGAACCAAGAGAAAAACGGCCATGAGTTAGTTCCAGACAGCACTCACATGTGTGAGATCGCACACGGCAGCCTCGAGCGAAGTATTGCATAAGACGGAGCCAGATGTGCACCAAGTGTTTTGGGTAACTGCGCAGAGACATGTTTTCCAGGATCCAGGATTCTTAACGTACAAAATCTGCAGAAAGCAAGAGGTTAATCAGTTGGTAGAGATTCAGAATCATCAGTAACCCCCCGGTCACGTTGGATGGCCGGGGGGTTGTTGTTTGTATTTTTGCATTTCCACCGTGCCGCCGGCCTCGCGCGGGCAGATATTTACGCCGGCGAAATTTTACGATATAATCACAGAAAGCGGGGCGTGTGCTCCGTACAGAGAGGGGCGAACACCACATGGAAGAGACGCTGCGGGCGGCGATCGTGGAGGATGAGGACGGGGCGGCCCGGGATTTGGAGGACTGCCTGAACCGGTACTGCCAGTCCAGGGGGATTTCCTGCTCCGCGGAGCGGTTCCGGGACGGGAAAAGCTTTCTGGAGCAGTACAGCCCCCGGTATGACCTGATCTTTATGGACATCCGCATGCCCAAGGTGGACGGCATGGAGGCCGCCCAGCGCCTGCGGGAGCTGGACCGGGTGACCGCCCTGGTCTTTGTCACCAGCATGGTGCAGTACGCGGTGAAGGGCTATGAGGTGGAGGCCCTGGACTTTATCGTCAAGCCGGTGCGCTACCCCTCCTTTGAGATGAAGATGCGCCGGATCCTCCAGGCCGTGGACCTGAAGAAGGGCCGGGAGGTGCTGCTGAATGTGGGGGGCACTGTGCGGGTGCTCACCTCCTCGTCCATCTACTACGTGGAGGTCATGGACCATGACATCACCTATCACACCAGCCAGGGGGACGTGACCGTCCGGGGCAAGCTGAGCGCCGTGGAGCAGCAGCTGCCCAAGGAGGTCTTCTTCCGGTGCAGCACCTCCTACCTCATCAACCTCCAGCATGTCCGCCAGCTCACCGGCGAGACGGTGCTGGTGGGGGACCGGGAGCTGCGGGTGAGCCGGGGCAAGAAAAAGGAGCTCATGGCGGCACTGGCCGCCTATCTGGGCAGGGGAGTGTGACGGAATGACTGGTCTGTCCCTCTATAAGCTGCTGTTCATGGCCCAGCTGCTCTTCGGCGAGGGCATGTTTCTCTTCCGCCTGGAGCGCAGGCCGCGGTTTGCGCCCCGGCTGGCCGCCGCCATCGGGGCAATGTTTCTGATCACCGCGCTTTTTCCCATCCTGGAATACAACGCCTGGTATGTCTCCTTCCTGTTCCTGACCCTGTTTCTGTGCAGCCTGCTGGCCATGCGCTGGTGCTACGACGAGCCCTGGGGCAATATCCTCTTCTGCGGCATCGCCGGATATACGGTGCAGCATCTGGCCTACCTGCTCTACACCTTTATCAGCGAGGCCACCCAGCTGAGCCTGCTCTTTGGCATGACCTTTGACCCTTACAGCGACAAGCTGTTTGACTTGGGGAAGATACCGCTGATCCAGACGGTGTTCTACATCGACTGCTACTTTCTGGTGTACGCCTTCGCCTTCAGTATCTTTGATAATCTCCTGAAGAAAAATCACAACCTGTATCTGGGCCGCACCAGTCTGGTGGGCCTCAGCGGGCTGCTCATCGCCGCCGACGTGATCTTCAACATGATTACCAACTACTATACCGCCGGCTCCCGGGCCTCCCTGCTGCTGGAGCGGAGCTACAATATCCTCATCTGCGGCCTGATTCTCATCCTGCTGTACAACCAGCTCTCCAGCCGGGCCCTGCGGGACGAGCTGGACGAGGTCCAGCACCTGCTGGAGCAGGGGAAGCGGCAGTACGAGATCTCCCGCAAGAGCATGGACCTGATCAACATGAAGTACCACGACCTGCGCCACCAGAGCGAGCTGCTCAGCCGCCGGGGAGATCTGGCCCGGGAGGAGAAGGGGGAGCTGGATCGGGTGCTGGCCGAGTACGCCGACCAGGCCAAGACGGGCAACGAGGTGCTGGATACCATCCTGACCGAGAAAAACGTGCTCTGCCGCAGCCGGGGTATCCGCCTGAGCTCCATGGCTGACGGCCGGGGATTGGACTTTATCAAAGCCCACCATCTCTACGCCCTGCTGGGTAACGCCATCGACAACGCCATGGAGGCGGTGCAGAACCTGCCCGAGGAGGAACGGGATATCCTTCTGGCGGTGAAGCGGACGGGCAATCTGGTGAGCATTCACGTGGAGAACCGCTGTGCCGGGCCGGTGGCCATGCGGGGCGGCCTGCCCGTCACCACCAAGGGGGACCGGGATTACCACGGCTTCGGCATGCTGAGCATGCGCACCGTGGCCGAGCAGTACGGCGGCACCCTCACCGTCCGGGTGGAGGACGGGGTGTTCCTGCTGGACGTGGTCATGGCGGACGAGCCGGAGGGAGAATAACCAACTGCGTCGCCTTTTGTGCAAACGGCGGCAAATCTCTTCCCATCAGACAGAGAAATTTGTATCATGCTCATGACGAAAGCAAAGTGCACCGGGCGCCGGGCCCGGGCACGGCGCGCCCGGCGTCATGAGCATTGATTTTCTCCGCCCGGCCAGGCGGAGGAGCATGCGGCAGGAAGAGAGGAGAAAATATCCATGAAGGCAGGAAAAATTGTACGCACCAGCGTGGGCGGCGTGCTCATCGCCCTGACCCTGGCGGTCACCATTGTAGCCAACGTGATGATTCCGCCCAACCTCAACGTGATCAACGGCTTCCTCGGTGACGGCGGCGGCACCATCATCGAGCAGCCCGACACCTACACCGAGGACCTGGACCTGCAGTACAACAAGGCCGACTACACCGCCGAGGAGATGGCTGCCGCGGAGCAGGCCCTCAACGAGGAGATTGTGGGCGAGGGCGTGGTGCTGCTGAAGAACGACGACAACAACATGCCCTTCCCCGCAGGAACCACCTTCAGCTTCTTCGGCCATTCCTCCCAGCTGATTGTGGGCAACACCTGGTTTACCCTGCTCCAGTCCATGGGAATGACCCCTGACCCCGGAACCACGCTGAAAAATACCTTTGAAGAGAGAGGCTTTGGGGTCAACGAGACTCTGTGGAACTTTTACAGCTCCGGCAACGGCAGCAGCTACGGCCTGGGCGTGGGCTCCATCAACTATGGCGAGAACGAGGACTTCTCCATCAACGAGTGCCCTCTGAGCATTATGGAGAGCGAGGCCGGCCTGCTGGACAGCGCCAAGGATACGGTGCCTGTGTTCGTCTGGAGCCGCCGAGTGGGCGAGGGCCGCGACATGCCCCGCTCCATGTACAACCACACCGACATCCCCGAGGATCAGGTGAAGAGCTACCTGGAGCCCGACAGCGTGGAGCTGGAGATCCTGACCTACCTCAACGAGAACTATGACAATGTGGTTCTGCTGGTCAACTCCTCCGCCGCCATGGAGCTGGGCTGGGTGGAGCAGTTTGAGAACATCAAGTCCATCCTGTATATGCCCAGCGCCGGCAACTTCGGCCTGTATGCCCTTGCGGATATCTTCGCGGGCACCATCAATCCCTCTGCCCGCACCATCGACACCTTTGCCGCCGACGCCTCCAGCGCCCCCGCCGCCCAGAACTACGGTGACTACCAGTACGTGGACGAGAACGGCGAGTTTACCAAGTACAACTATATCACCTATCAGGAAGGCATCTACGTGGGCTACCGGTACTATGAGACCCGGTATGAGGACGTGGTCATGGGCACCGGAAACGCCGGCGACTACAACTATGCCGACCAGGTGGTCTATCCCTTCGGCTACGGTCTGAGCTACACCACCTTCCGGTGGGATAACTTTGCCGCCTCCTGGGACGGCGACACCTGCACCGTCACCGTGGACGTGACCAACACCGGCTCCGTGGCCGGCAAGGACGTGGTCCAGGTCTATGTCCAGAGCCCCTACACCGACTACGACAAGGCCAACAAGGTGGAGAAGTCCGCCGTGCAGCTGGTGGGCTTCGGCAAGACCGACACCCTGCAGCCCGGCCAGACCGGAACCGTCACCGTCACCTTTGACCGGGAGCAGCTCAAGGCCTACGACTATACCACCGCCAAGACCTACATTCTGGACGCCGGCGACTACTATATCACCGCCGCCGCCAACGCCCACGATGCCGTGAACAACGTTCTGGCCGCCAAGGGCTACACCACCGCCGACGGCATGACCGCTGAGGGCGACGCCTCCTTCACCGATGTGTATACCGTGGCTCAGATGGATGTGGACACCTACTCTGTGGACTCCACCACCGGCGTGGCCATCACCAACCAGTTTGACTTTGCCGACAGCGGCTGCACCTATCTCAGCCGCAGCGACTGGCAGGGCACCTGGCCCACCCACGACGGTGAGATCAGCGACGTGATCTCCACCTGGGGCAACGAGATCAACGGCACCGACGCCGAGGGCAATCCCGCCTCCTATGTATATGTCAAGACCATCAGCGCGGAGGACCTGGCCAAGGCGGACTCCACGGACTCCCTCAACCCCACCGACGCCGCCACCCTGACCGATACCCCGGTCTACGGCGCGAACAACGGCCTGACCCTCATCGACCTGCGTGGCAAGGACTACGACGACCCCATGTGGGAGGACCTGCTGGATCAGCTCAACCCTGAGGACTACCAGAGCACCATCACCCTCTCCGGCTACGGTACCGCCGCCCTGGACAGCGTGGGCAAGCCCTTTGCCCTGGATCAGGATGCGGCCACCGGTCTGACCGGCGGCGGCACCGGCGTGAGCTACAGCGGCACCATCGTGCTGGCCCAGACCTGGAACCAGCCTCTGGCTGAGCGATACGGCGTGATGATCGGCAACCAGGCCGTCATCGGCGGCTGCGTGGGCTGGTACGCCCCCGCCATGAACATCCACCGCCTGCCTTACAGTGGCCGAAACAACGAGTACTACTCCGAGGACGGCTTCCTCTCCGGTGTGATGGCCTCCGCCACCAGCCGGGGCGCTGCCAGCAAGGGCGTGTATACCTTCATCAAGCACTTCGCGGTCAACGACCAGGAGAACCACCGGGGCGACGGCTCTGACAGCCAGGGCAACGTGCAGTACGGCCTGTGCACCTGGGCCAACGAGCAGACCATCCGGGAGATCTACCTGCTGCCCTTTGAGATGTGCGTGAAGAATGAGCCCATCACCCTCGGCTACGTGGAGGAGGACGGCAGCGGAGGCTATGTCAATACCACCCGGGACTATCCCGCTGTCACCGCCCTGATGACCGCCTTCAACCGCCTGGGCTACACCTGGACCGGCGGCTGCTACAACCTGCTCACCAACGTCCTGCGCACCGAGTGGGGATTCCACGGCTTTGTCATCACCGACGCCGCCCACACCCGCCCCTTTATGGACGCCTATCAGATGATTGAGGCCGGCGGCGACGCCAAGCTGACCAACGCGGACAAGAGCACCATCCCCTTCACCTTTGACAAGGATAACCCCGCCCACTTCCACTACGGCCGTCAGGCGATGCACAATATCCTCTACACCGTGGCCAACTCCAAGGTCATGATGGGCCTGATGCCCGGCTCCGAGTTCGTCACCCCCATGACCATGGCGGAGAAGATCCTCACCGGCATCAATATTGCCGCTGTGGTCATCATCCTGGCGCTGGCCTACTTCATCTTCCGGGGCTTCAAGCCCACCAAGAAGAAGGCGGCCAAGCTGGCCGCCAAGGCCCAGGCAAAGGCCAATGGTCAGAAGAAATAACCGGCCAACACAAAACCGGAGCGCGGATATACCGCGCTCCGGTTTTTTCTATCTCTTTGTACGTGGAATGGCGTTGAGAATGGTCCGGGCGTAATGCTCCCGCTCCTGAGCCGTCAGCAGCGCGGACACGTCGTCGTCACAGCACAGCTCCATGTCCCGCCCGCCCTGCCGGACCATCACCCACACCAGCGGGTTGAACCAGTGGCAGGCCGCCGCCGCAAAGAGCAGGGCCTTGTACAGGATATCCCGCCGCCTGCGGTGGCACAGCTCGTGGAGCAGCACCAGGGACAGTTCATCCGAACTTCCGGCCTCGGGGGCCCGAGGGAGGAGGATCACCGGGCGGAACAGCCCGGCCAGCATGGGACTGTCCACCCCGGTGCACACCGCCAGGGACACGGACGCCTTCAGGCCCAGCCGGGCCTTCTGCGCCTCCAGCAGCGCCAGCGCCGCCTGATCCGCCACCGGCTCAGCCCACCGGCGGAGATAACGCCGGAACCGCCAGTGGACGGCCAGCTGCCACAGGATCAGAACCGCCGCCACCGCCAGCCAGAGAAGGAAGAGCGCCTGCCCCAGGGTGAGGCGGAGCGGAGCCGGTGCGCTGTCCGGCGCAGGGGAAACAGTGGGAGGCGGGGCGGTACTGCCCGGGCTTGCCTGCGGAATAGGGGGAGAGGACGCTGTGCCGCCGTCCACAGAGATGCTCTGAGAGGGAAGAGGGGAAGCCGATGGGGCGGAAGACGGCAGGAAATGAGAGACAGTGGGAGAGACATCTGTTCCGCCTCTGTCCTGGGGCTGAGGCGCGGAGAGGATCGGTCCGGTATCCGGCGGCGTGAGCACCACCGGGGCGTTGGGCAGGGAGAAGTTGACGGGAATTAGCAGCCGCACCGCCACCGCCAGCCAGGCCCAGTACCGCCAGCGGATTTTATACCGCCGGGCTAAAATTGGCCCCAGCGCCAGAAGCAGCAGGATGACGGCGGACATGGTCAGGGTGACCTCCGCCAGAGTGAGCAGAAAGCCGGGCATGGACATCCTCCTGTGTTGTTATACTCTGGAGTCGGAGAGATAGAGGCGGTCTATCACGCCGTCCAGATCCTTGTCATAGAATGCGACAATCAGCTGGTAGGTGCCGCCGTCCCCGTCGGGGCAGGTGAGAAAGAGCCGCCAGTCGGTGGGCTCGGTGTTGACGCCGTTGGAGAACCACTCCCCGTCGGGATAGGCGGCCCTGGCCTCCTCCATGGTGCTGCCCAGGTGGATGCCCCGCCAGGTGGTCAGGGAGGGAAAGTCCGAGGTGGCCAGGACCCGGAGGGCCAGAGAGCCGCGGGCCGGGTCGTAGAAATAGGTGGCGCTGCTGCTGCCGCCGCTGCCGTACCACTCGGCGTAGGTGTAGACGCCGTCCCCATAGGTATCGTCGGTGGTGGTGCCGTAGGGCGTGCCCAGCAAACCGGTGACGGACGTACCCAGGGCATAAGACGCGCCGTCCAGGGTGAAGGAGGTCTCCAGGTCGCTGATCCCCTCACAGGTCAGGTCAAAGTACTGCAAAAACACCCAGCTTCCCACCCCGTTTTCCACCAGCTCCGGGTGATTGCTGGCGATGGCCAGGGTGAAGTACCACCGAACAGTGGGATCGTCCCCGTCGGGGGCATAGAACTGGACAAAGTCATCCTCCCATTTTGTGATGGTGATGGCCGAGGTATCCGCGTGATACCCGCAGGAGAGCAGGTCGGCGCTGTCCTCACGGAACCAGAGGGCATCGTCAAACTGGAGGATCACCGGCTGAGCCGTATACACATACCGCTGGAACAGCTGGGTACTCACCTCATGGGGGAAAATAATAGTGGACTGGCTGAGAATCTGGTCGTCCATCCGCCGCCAGGAGGTGTCCTGGAAGTCGGCAAACTGATGCCAGGTGTGCCCCTCGCTGTCGGTATAGGGCTGCCCGGTGGGCGTCGCCTCTCCCCGGAAGCAGTCCATAATCTGGTCGGCCTGGCTCAGCTTGCCCCGGAGAAAGGCCTGCCGGCCTGCCTGGATCATGGCCTCGTCCCCGGCCTCGCTGCCCTGTCGGATGAGGAAATTCCCCAACATGCCCTCCCAGCCGCCGAGAAAACCGGCGTCCGTACCGTCGCTGACAAGAGTGCCCAGCAGCGTCCGGGTATCGCCGGACAGCTCTACCACCAGATAGTAGAAAAAGCTGTCCGGGTGGTACCAGCCCTCGTCGTCCATCCAGCTGCCGCCCGCCAGCATCATATCCGGGTCGGCGGCCTTCAGACGGTAGACCACCTGATACACCTCCAGCTCGGCGTCGGGGAGAATGCCGGAGAAGGTGCCCTCGCCTTGAATAGAGGTGACCTGGCTGGCGGTAAACGTGCCGGAATCCCCTGACAGTTCCTCCATGGACTCTGCGGCGTACTCTTGAGCAAAGACAACCACCTCCTCGGGGATATCCGAAAAAGAGGTTTCCTCCGGGGGCTCCGCCGCCGGGCGGGTGCAGGCCACCAGACCGCCGGCAAAGACCACCAGCACCAGGGCGGCCACTGCCAGCAGGCCGCCGTTCTTCCGCCCGGTGGCAAAGAGATTGCCCAGCCGCCGCCGGACGGCCCCCGCGCTACTGCGGAAAGAGGTGGAGAAGAGAGTGGCGGGTGGTTTGGGGCGCAGACGTGTTCCTTTCATGCTGTATCACTCCTCTATACAGACACAGGCCTACTTTCCTTCTTTCAGTTCCTCCAGATATTGCTGGAGCTCCTCCAGCTCCGCCTGGTTCACCCGTCCATCCCCGGCCAGGGAGGCCACAAAGCCCTTGAGGGAGCTGCCGAAGAGCTGGTCCAGCACAGCCCGGCCTTCAAAGGCCTGGTACTCCTCCCGGGTGACCAGAGGCGTGTAGTAATTGCTCTTGCCCAGCTTCCGGCAGGCAATGACGCCTTTCTTAGTGAGGCGGGTGAGATAGGTGTTCACCGTATTGGTGGCCCAGCCGTGGCTGGAAAGGGTGTCCTCCAGTGCCGAGCGGGGCGTCTCGCCGCCGGCGGCCCACAGGGCTTTCAGCACCTCCAGCTCGGTGTCGGGCAGGCGTCTCAGCTTCATAGGCAGACTCCTTTCTACTTCTATTGTAGTATATCCTCTGATTCCATATTACCATAGAAAAGCATGATGTCAAGAACGAAAGGGTTACAAAACGGACATATGAGAGAGCACGAACCGAACGGAGTGCTGGAAATTTCGCTTTGACTTTTTGAAACGGCAGGGCTATAATAAATTCACGTGTAGCAGATAGAGCTGGCAAAGCGTGTCATGACGGGAGACCGTCGTGACACGCTTTTTAATTTGAAAGGAGAGACTTTGACATGCCGAAAACCAAGCTCCAGGGGATCATCTTCGGGCTGCTGATGTCCGTTACCATGGCCTACGGGATGGAGGTCTACAACGTGGCGCTGAAAGAGGGAGGACTGTCCCAGATGACTAACCACGTGTTTTGGGACGCACTGCTGGAGGCGGCCTACATGTGGCTCTTTGTCTTTGTGTTCTCAAACCTGTGGGGGAACCGGATCGGCCATAAGCTGGCGGATAAAATCTGCCGTGCGGAGGACAGCCCCTTCCTCCACACGCTGTTCATCTCCGGCTGCACAGTGCTGATTATGTGCCCCACCATGAGCGCCGTGGCGGCGGTGCTCTTCTCCGTCATTCTGGGCGGCGGCAGCTGGGATCAGCTGCCGGCCTACTGGGTGGCCACGGTGCTGAAGAATTTCCCCATGGTCCTGCTGTGGAACCTGTTCGCCGCCGGGCCTGTCACCCGGCTGCTCTTCCGGCGGATCTTCGCCCGGCAGCTGGCAGAGGCCTGACGTGCGCCGGGACAAAAATACGGCGGAACCGGTTTGGCCGGCTCCGCCGTATTTCATCTTATAAAGGTCTCCGCCGGAAACTCACAGCAGGGTCAGACCATTGATATCCAGCTTGAAGGTCAGGCCGAAGAACTCCGCTGCCTTGCGGCATAGGAGCATCCGGTCCAGGAAGATTTCGAAGTAGTCCATCACCGCGCACACCTCTGTATTGATGGAGAGGGTGAGGGTGACGGTCTTGGCGGCGGTGTCCAGAGTGAGATCGGACTTCTCCACCGCGTAGTTGACCCGGTCATGGATGTCAAAGCTGATGGTGTCCTTGTTGCGCACCCGGCTGCGCCGCACGTCGGTCTTGTCGGCCAGCAGCAGGGCGGCGGCAATGGCGTTGACCGGGAAGGCGGTCTTGTCGTCGTGGTAGCCGATGGCGGTGATGACCGCCGCCACGTCCACCGGGTCCATACCCATCTTGTCCAGAATGCGGAAGGCCATAGTGGCGCCGCTGATGGCGTGGTCGTGGCGGTTGACCACGTTGCCGATGTCGTGCATGAAGCCGGCAATCTTGGCCAGCTCGATCTGCCGGTCGTCGTACCCCAGATCCCGCAGCAGGCTGCTGGCGGTCTCGGCGCACTTGGTCACGTGGGCAAAGGAGTGCTCCGTAAAGCCCAGGGCGATGAGGGAGGCATCCGCCTGAGTGATATAGGTGCGGATCTCCGGGCTGTTCTTTACGTCCTCATAGGTGATTTTCATGGGGAATACCTCTTTAATTGTATTTCATTCAGGGCGCGCCGGATTCAGCGCACATTGGCCAGGTCATAGGGAGTGGTCTGATACACGTAGTAATTGAGCCAGTTGGTGTACAGCAGCTGTCCGGCGCTGCGCCAGCGGACAACAGGGGGCTTCTCCGGATTGTCGTTGGGGAAGTAGTGCTCCGGTACCGCGATGTCCAGCCCCTTGTTCCGGTCCCGCCAGTACTCCTTGGCCAGTGTGTCCGGGTCGTACTCCGGATGGCCCATCACAAAGAACTGGCGGCTGTCCTGGGTCTTTACCGCATACACTCCGGCCTCATTGGAGTAGGCGATCAGCTCCAGCTCAGGCACCTTCAGGATGTCCGCCTTCCATACCTCCGTATACCGGGAGTTGGGGGCGTAAAAGATGTCGTCGAACCCGCGGAAGAGCGGAGAGCTGGGTTTGAGCACCATGGTCTCATAGACGCCGAAGAGCTTTTTGGGCAGAGAGCGCTTCTCGATGCCGTGGTGATAGTATAACCCGGCCTGGGCGCCCCAACAGATATGGAGCGTGGAGTGGACGTGGGTCTTGCTCCACTCCATGATCTCACACAGCTCGTCCCAATAGTCCACCTGCTGGAACTCCATGTTCTCCACCGGCGCGCCGGTGATGATCATGCCGTCGAACCGGCGGTCCCGCACCTTTTCAAAGGTAGTATAAAAGGACTCCAGATGGTCGCTGTCCGTGTTCCGGGAGTGGTAGCTGGAGGTCCGCAGTAACTCCACCTGGATCTGGAGAGGCGTGTTGGACAGCTTGCGCAGCAGCTGGGTCTCGGTGACAATCTTGGTGGGCATCAGATTGAGAATCAGCACATTCAGCGGCCGGATATCCTGGTGCATGGCCCGGTACTCTGTCATAACAAAGATATTTTCACCCTCCAGCACCGCGCGGGCGGGGAGAGAATCAGGGATTTTAATGGGCATATGAGCCACCTCCTGGAAAATCGTCCGCATACTTCTTATATTATAATAGCTGGAAAGTCTCTCTGCAACCGCCAAAAAAGGAAGAAAGTCCACGGTGCGAGGACAGATGCACGCCATGAAAATAAAACGAAAAAAAGAGAAGAAAAGTGTTGACAAGTCGGGGATGGGGTGGTAATATAGACAAGCTCTCCGCGAGAGAGCGGCCGAGCGAAAGAGCACAACGTTTTGGGCGCGCCTGACGGCTGACGACGAAATGGAAAAAGTGCTTGACAAACGAAGCGAAACATGATATCATATAAAAGTTCGCTGCGAGAGCGGTGAGCGGCTGGATGAGAGTTCTGGATTTGAACTTATGGAGCTGAAAAGCTCTGAAAAAAGTTTGAAAAAAGTACTTGACAGCAACGAAACGATATGATATAATGAACAAGTTCCTGCCGCTGAGGTAGGGCGTGCACCTTGTAAATTAAACAACGTGAAGAAACACGAAGCACCAGAAGAGGACAAGAAGTTCTCTTAAACAAGCAAAAGCTTGGTTGAGAGGCTCTTAAAAATTTCTTTGAAGCTATGAATTAGGCTTCAATAAAATTGATTTGAGGAACTGAAAAGTTCTTTAAATACCATTTT
>NZ_JBBMFK010000044.1:0-16528 GCF_040096055.1 Pseudoflavonifractor intestinihominis | reverse complement strand
ACATGAAATCTGGTGCTGAAGGTGCTCACTTTTTTGGGGCCCTTTTGCTCACATTTTCGTTTGACAAACACAGCTTTAATATGGTATTTTCAGATCGGGAAATTCATAATCGCCTTGCCGGGTATATGTGCTGCTTGTTTCTTCAAATAATTATTTTTTCATTTTGTGCTTTTCTTTTTATTTTTGGTATCATTATTTTAAGAGGAAACCGGTCTGTTTACCAGTGTGCGTCCCTGTCTGTATTCTTGTGTTTTTTATCAAATCCGTTATGAACATTCGTACCATCAAGAAAAGTCTTGAACCCCAAGGGTTTCAGGACTTTTCTTTTTTTGTTTTTCCACCCAGCGGCCACGCCGCCCAGCAAAAAATAAAACAGAGGGGGCTGCGCCGCGCAGTCCCCTCTGTTTAGTTTACAGCAGCTCCAGCGCGCCGAAAAACTGGGGCGCGTGGAAATTGGGCTCCGGCAGGTCCACCGGGCACCAGCTCAGGAAGTGGGGCTGGGGCGTCTCGTCCCCGCACTTATAGAAGTTGGCGTACAGCCTCCCTCCGGGGACCAGCTCCAGGCCCCACAGGCCCCGAAGCGTCTCCGCGGCGATCTCCAGCCGGATCTCCCACCGGTCGCTGTCCACCCGGCAGCGGAGCACAGGCCGGGGCAGACCGCTCTCCGCCAGATTCTGCCGTATATACCGCTCGCTGCCGGCGGAGCAGAGCAGGGTGCCGATACTGTTGCACTCCAGATTCATGTAGCTCCCCTGCCGCGCCGGGGCCAGGAAGGCCTCCAGGCAGCTGTCAAACCACACCCTTCCGTCCTGCTCCCGGCAGCGGGCCAGAGGCTCCGCCTCACGGCACTCCATACGGATATACAGCGCCTTTCCCGGCTGATAGGCGCATTGAAAGGTGGTCTCCGGGGTGTATGTGGTCCCCCAGCAGGGACAGGCCACCTGTCCCGCCGGAATGGAAGCCCAGTCCGGCTCCCCCTGGGTCCGTACAACGCTGTACTTTTTCTCCATTGTCCTGCTCCTTCTCCCCGTCTCCGGGCGGCTGCTGTAATTTCGCCGGCCCGGCGGCGCGGCGTCAGCCTCCATAATGCGGGTCGATTATATCACGCTTCCGCCTATCCCGAAAGAGTCCGGCCGGCTTTTGCACATTCTGTATAATTCACAGGGAAAAACCGCCTCCAATCTTGGTTTGACAAACGCTTTCAAAGGTTCTAGAATCAAAAGCCGGATTCCGCCGGTAAGCGGAAGTATACACTACCCGGAGGCGAACGCCGTGAAAATCATCTGTCAGATCGCCATCATCTTCACCATCTGCTGGATCAGCCAGATTGTGGAGGCCATTCTCCCCTTCCCCTTTCCCGCCAGCGTCATCGGCATGGTGCTGCTGCTCATCCTGCTGCTGGTACGGGTGCTGAAGGTGGACCACATCCGCGAGAAGTCCGACTTTCTGCTGTCCAACATGGCCTTTTTCTTCATCCCCGCCGGGGTGAGCATCATCAATTACTTTGACATTCTGGCCAGCAATCTGATCCCTCTGCTGATCATCTGCTTTGTGAGCACCCTGCTCACCTTTGCCGTCACGGCCTACGCCGTGCGCCTGACCAGACATCTCATGAATCGGAGGAAGAAATGATGGCTGAACTCTTTGCCTCTCCCTTTTTCGGCATCTCGCTGAGCGTCATCGCCTTCTGGATCGGCGTCAGCATCCAGAAAAAGACCGGCCTGGTGCTGTGCAACCCCCTGCTCATCGCCATTGTGCTGGTGTCCGCCGTGCTGCTGGTATGCCGCATCCCCTATGAGTCCTACAACGTGGGCGGCACCATCATCAACATGTTCCTGGCCCCCGCCACCGCCTGCCTGGCCGTGTCCATCTACACCCAGATCAACCTGCTCAAGGAGAACTGGCTGCCCATTGTGGTGGGCTGCACCGCCGGCTCCATCACCTCCATGGGCAGCATCTATATCATGTGCCGCCTCTTCCGGCTGGACGAGGCCGTCTCCGCCTCCCTGATCCCCAAGTCGGTGACCACCCCCATCGCCGTCAGTATCTCCCAGAGCCTGGGCGGCATCCAGGCCATCACTGTGGTGGCCGTCATCCTCACCGGCATTCTGGGCAGCATTTTTGCCCCTGTGCTCATCAAGCTCTTCCGGGTCAAGGACCCGGTGGCCGCTGGTCTGGCCATCGGCGCCTGCTCCCACGCCGTGGGCACCTCCAAGGCCCTGGAGCTGGGCGAAACCGAGGGCGCCATGAGCGGCCTGGCCATCGGCATCTGCGGTATTCTCACCGTCATCTTCTCCCTGGTCCTGATGTGATCCCACCACAGAAAAGCGGTACGTCAACGCTGTGTTGACGTACCGCTTTTTTATGCCTGTTATGCCTTCTGCACGTCCATGGCCCGGAGGAGCATGGCGGCCGCGCTGCCCCGGTCCACCCCCTCGCCGGGGGCAAAGGTGCCGTCCGGCTTGCCGGTGATGATGCCCAGCTCAGTGGCCTTGGCGATGTAGTAAAAGTCCCCCGTCACATCGGGATACACGGTGCTGGTGACGGTGCCGTCGTCCTCATACCCCAGTGACCGGACCAGGAGCTTGACCACCTCCGCCCGGGGCATAGGGTCCGCAGGAAAAAAACCGTCCGGATAGTCCTCCTGTTCCAGGTAGCCCTGGCCGTACAGCACGCCGATGTATCCCTCGGCCCAGGTGCCCGCCGTGCCCACAAAGGGGCTGTCCACGCCGCCGGAGGGCAGGAACTTGCCGTTGAGGTAGGGCATGGCCCCCCACACCAGCTTGCACATGGAGGCCCGGTCCACCTGCTCGTCCGGGGAGAAGGTGCCGTCCGGCTTGCCGGTGACCACCCCCATGGCCCCCAGGACCCCGTAGTACTGGGCGGCCCAGTGGGTCTGTTCCTCCTGGGGGAGGCGGGACAAAAATGCCGCCGTCTCTGCCGCCAGGGGGTCGTCCATGGGCTGGCTATACCAGGTCTCGTAGAGCCTCTTCAGGTTGGAATTGACCGCCAGGAACTTGTAGCGGAAGTGGACCTCGCCGGACACCCCCAGCTCCCGGTTCAGGGTCAGCTGTTCGGTGATGGCGTCCAGGCCGTTCCAGGGGGAGCCCTCCTTGCCGTCGTCGGCCTGATAGTCCGCCATGCCGATGTACAGCTTTACGCCGGTGCCCTTCACCGTGTCGCTCCACCAGCGGGCGATGGTCTCATAGTCCATGGTGGGGTGGCCGATGTACCAGTAGATCTGGGGACATATGTAGTCCACCCAGCCCTCCTGCACCCACTTGCGGCTGTCGGCGTAGGCGGCGTAGTAGCTCTCGTAGTTGCCGGTGGTGGCGGAGCCGGCGCTCTGGTGGGTGCTGTCCGCCCACACGCCGGAGGGGGACACACCGAAGGACAGCTCCGGGTCCAGGGCGTGGAGCCGCTCATCCAGCCCCTGGATCAGCTGGTTGACGTTGTCCCGCCGCCAGTCGCCGATGTTGCTGAAGCTCCCGCCGTACTGCTGGAAGGCGGCCTCGTCGTTGAAGCTGCGGCTGGGGTAGAAGTAGTCGTCCAGGTGGACGCCGTCCACGTCGTAGTTGCGCACCAGCTCCTCGGCGCCCTGGATCACCAGCTCCCGCACCTCGGGCAGCCCCGGGTTCAGGTAGTAGTTGCCCTCGCACTCCACCACCCACTCGGGGTGCTGTACCGCGGGGGACTTGGCGTCCAGAGCGGCCAGCTCGCTCTCGCCGCTCTTGGTGATGCGGAAGGGGTTGATCCAGGCGTGGAGCTCCAGCCCCAGGGCGTGGGCCCGCTCCACCCAGTAGGCCAGGGGGTCAAAGTTGTCCCCGGGGGCCAGGCCGGAGGCCCCGGTCAGGTACTTGCTCCATGGGAACAACTCCGAGGGGTAGAGGGCATCCCCGGACGGGCGGACCTGGAGAATCACCGCGTTCATGCCCATATCCACGCAGTTCTCCAGAATTTCATCCGCCTGGGCCTTGAGGGCGTCGGCGTCGGTGGTGGCGGCGTTGGGGTAGTCCAGGTTGTACACCGTAGCCACCCATACGGCCCGGAAGTCATCCCGGGCGGCGCTGGGGGCATTGGCCGCCTGGACCTCCCGCTGGCCGCCGGCAGTGGCGCCGCAGCCCGCCGGCAGGGCCAGCAGCAGCGCCGCGGCGGCCAGCAGCGCCGCCAATCTCCGTTTCAGATTCATTGGGTTTCTCTCCCTTTCCGGTCAGATTTGTCTCCTCCGCCGCTGTGGGGCGGAGGCGGTATATGGCTCTCATTATATCATATCTTCCGTGAAAAAGTAGACATAATTTCCTGGAAAGTGACAACCCTTTTCCCCCTTCTCGTTTTTTCCAATCAGGACCGCGCTTTCCTTTGATTATTTGTTGAAAAATTTTGATTTTATTTGATTGAAACTGCTTGACACTTTTTAGAAGTGGTGCTATATTCTCCTCAGAAATAATAAAAAAGCACAAAAAGGAGCCGTAACATGCTGACACAGGAGCGATATCAGCAGATTCTTCAAATGCTTGCCCGGAAGCGGACCGTGACCGTAGCCGAACTTACTCAGACCCTAGGCGCCTCGGAGGCCACCATCCGCCGGGACCTGAATGCGCTCCACGAGATGGGCCGGCTCAACAAGGTCCATGGCGGCGCCACCGCCCTGTCCTCTCCCTTTGCCACGTCGGAGGCCGACGTCCGTACCAAGTCCGCACTCAACGTGGAAGAGAAAGTCCTCATCGGGCGGTACGCCGCGACGCTGATCGAGGATGATGATTTTGTCTACATTGACGCAGGCAGCACCACGGAAAAGCTGGTGGAGGCCATCGGCGAGAGCCGGGCCACCTTTGTCACCAACGGCATCGCCCACGCCCAGCACCTGGCCCGGAAGGGCCTGAAGTCCTACATCCTGGGCGGCGAGCTCAAACCGGCCACCGAAGCGGTGGTGGGCGCCGTGGCCGCCCGGAACCTGCAGAAATACAACTTTACCAAGTGCTTTATGGGGGCCAACGGCATCTCCGCCAAGGCCGGCTTCACCACGCCGGACGCGGAGGAGGGCATGCTCAAGAGCGAGGCCTTCAGCCGGTCCTATATGGCCTATGTGCTGGCCGACCACACCAAGTTCGACTGGGTCTCCCCGGTCAGCTTCGCCCCCATCGACAAGGCCTGCATCATCACCGACCACCTGCCCGATGAAAGTTACCGCTCCTTTACCATCATAGAGGAGGTTTCCCATATATGATCTATACCGTTACCTTCAATCCCGCTTTGGATTACGCAGTCTATCTGGATACGCTGGAGATGGGGGCCCTCAACCGCACCAAGAGCGAAGAGCTCCGCTGCGGAGGAAAGGGCATCAACGTCTCCGTCGTGCTGCGCAACCTGGGCATGGAGACCAGAGCCCTGGGCTTCCTGGCCGGATTTACCGGTCAGTGCATCGCCTTCTGGCTGGAGCAGATGTCCGTTCAGAGCGATTTCATCATGCTCCCCGCCGGCATGAGCCGCATCAATATCAAGCTGAAAACCGGCGTGGAGACCGAGATCAACGGCCAGGGGCCCGACATCCCGCCCCAGGCCCTGGATGAGCTCTTTGCCAAGCTGGACCGCATCGGCGATGGGGACACTCTGGTCCTGGCGGGCAGCATCCCCGCCTCTCTGCCTGTTGATATATATGAGCGCATCCTCTCCCGGCTGTCCGGCCGCGGCATTCGCTGCGTGGTGGACGCCTCCGGCGACCTGCTGCTCAACGTGCTCCAATACCACCCCTTCCTCATCAAGCCCAACCAGCATGAGCTCTCCGAGCTGTGCGGCGTGTCCCTCACCTCCGGCGACCTGGCCGGAATCAAAGCCTGCGCCTCTCAGCTCCAGGAGCAGGGCGCCCGCAATGTGCTGGTCTCCCTGGGCCCGGACGGCGCCCTCCTCCTCACGGAGGACGGCAAGTTCCTCCACCAGGAGGCCGCCGCCGGTACGGTGCGCAACTCCGTGGGCGCCGGCGACTCCATGGTGGCCGGCTTCCTCACCGGGCTGCACCTGACGGGCAGCTACCGGGAGGCCCTGCGGATGGGCGCCGCAGCCGGCGCCGCCACCGCCTTCTCCGACCACCTGGCCACCCGCCGGGAGGTGGAGCAGCTCCTCAACACCCTGTAACCCCAGGCTATGCCCCTGTCCATATCACAACCACATTTTATTGCAAAGAAAGGATGATTATCATGCGTATCACTGATCTGCTGACCGAGGACGGCATTCTCATCGGCGCCGCCGCCACCACCAAGGAGGAGGCTATCACCATGCTGGTCTCCGGCCCCGAGCGCTTCGGCTGTGTCACTGACCCCGTCCGGTGCCGCGCCGACGTGCTGGCCCGTGAGAGCCTGGGCACCACCGCCCTGTCCCACGGCGTGGCCGTGCCCCACGCCAAGAGCCGCGGCGTGAAGGAGCGCGGCGTCACCGTTATGACCGTGCCCAACGGCATCGACTTCGGCGCTGTGGACGGCCCCTCCCGCCTGATCTTCCTGCTGGTGGGTCCCGAGAACGACCCCGGCGCCTACCTGGAGATGCTCTCCAGCCTGCTCCAGGTGCTGATGAAGAACCCCGGCCTGGCCGAGAAGCTGGCCGACTCCAAGTCCTCCGCCGAGTTCCTCCAGCTCCTGCGGGACGCCGAGTCCAAGTAAGCTGACATTTTCTCCACGTCTGGACGGAAAGGATGAGAGCATTGCGTATCACCGACCTTCTTCAGGAACAGGGTATTCTGCTGGGCGCCGCGCCGGCGGACAAAGCCGCCGCTGTGGAGCTGCTGATCTCTCTCCAGTCTGTCCAGGGCAATCTCTCCAATCCCGCCCAGTTCCGGGAGGCCCTGCTGGAGCGTGAGTCCCAGAGTCCCACCGCCATCGGCTCCGGCATCGCCGTGCCCCACGCCAGAAGCGCCTCCGTCCTGCGCCCCGGGCTCTCCGCCATGACGGTGCCCGGCGGCGTGGACTGGGGCGCCCCGGACGGCAGCCCCTCCTGCCTGATCTTCCTCATCGCCGCCCCCGAGGGGGAGGACGGCCTCCATCTGGAGCTTCTGGCCCGGCTGATGCGTCTGCTGATGCGGGAGGAGTTCCGGGCGCAGCTGATGGCGGCGGCCACCCCCGCCGCCTTTCGCGCTGCCATCGACCAGGCGGAGCGGACGGAGTTCCCCGAGGATTTCCCCTCCCACGCCGGCCATGACATCCCCCGGGTACTGGCGGTCACCGCCTGCCCCACCGGCATCGCCCACACCTATATGGCCGCCGAGGCCCTGGAACAGGCGGCGCGGTCCATGGGCTGTCCCATCCAGGTGGAGACCAACGGCGCCGCCGGCGCCGCCCGGGTGCTCACGCCGGAGGAGATCGCCACCTGCGCCGGCATCATCGTGGCCGCCGACCGGGAGATCGATATGGCCCGGTTCGACGGCCGTCCGGTGCTGCGGGTGCCCGTGTCCGCCGGGATCAGCCGCCCGGCCGAGCTGATCCAGGAGGTGCTGGACGGCAAGGCGCCGGTGTACCACCACAAGGAAACCTCCGTCCCGCCGTCCCGCCCCATTCAGGGCGGAGAGAGCCTGTGCCACACCATCTACAAGCAGCTGATGAACGGCGTGAGCCATATGCTGCCCTTCGTCATCGCCGGCGGCATCTTTATCGCCATCTCCTTCCTGCTGGACGACCCCGCTTTGGGCTACAGCACCTTCGGCACCAACACCCAGCTGGCCGCCTGGTTCAACACCGTGGGCAACACCGCCTTCCACTTCATGCTGCCGGTGCTGTCGGCCTATATCGCCGTGGCCATCGCCGACCGCCCCGGTCTGATGACCGGCTTTGTGGGCGGCGCGCTGGCTGCCTCCGGCTATACCTTCCCCTTCCTCTCGTCCGAGCCCGTATCCGCCGGATTCCTGGGGGCCCTGGTGGCCGGCTTTGCCGCCGGATACCTGATGCGTCTGCTCCAGCGGCTGCTCTCCGGCCTGCCCACCCCGTTGGAGGGCCTCAAGCCCGTCCTGCTCTATCCCCTGGCGGGCCTGCTGCTGACCGGGCTCTTTATGTGCGCCGTCAACCCCTTTGTGGGCATAATCAACACCGCTCTGGACGGCACCCTGGACACCATGGGCGAGGGCAGCAGGATCGCTCTGGGCATCGCCGTGGCCGCCATGATGGCTGTGGACATGGGCGGCCCCGTCAACAAGGCCGCCTATGTATTCGCCACCTCCACCCTGGCCGCCGCCATGCCCGCCGTGGGCACCAGCATCATGGCCTGCGCCATGGTGGGCGGCATGGTACCGCCCCTGGCCATCGCCCTGTGCTGCACCTTCTTCCCCAGCCGGTTCTATCCCGCGGAGCGCAGGTCCGGTCTGGTCAACTATATCATGGGCCTGTGCTTTATCACCGAGGGCGTCATCCCCTTTGCCGCATCCGACCCCGCCCGGGTCATCCCCGCCTGCGTCACCGGCTCCGCCCTGGCCGGAGGGCTGGTCGCCTTCTTCAACTGCACCCTCCCCGCCCCCCACGGCGGTATCTTCGTCTTCCCTGTCATCCGGAACGTGCCGGGTTACCTCGTCGCCCTGGCCGCCGGTTCCCTGGCCGGTATGCTGGTGCTGGCCCTGCTCCGGAAAAAGCGGGCTTGACCTTGCGTCAGACCCCGACGAGTCATATTTTTGTTTTGGAGGTTATCATTATGGTCAGCGAGCAGCTCACTGTTGTCAACAAGGCCGGGTTCCATATGCGTCCCGCCAATATCTTTGTCCAGGCTATGACCAAGTTCCAGTCCAATATCACCATCGTCTTCAACGGCCGCGACATCGACGGCAAGAGCATCATGAACGTGATGGCCGCCTGCATGAAGCAGGGCGCTGAGATCGAGATCCGCTGCGACGGCCCCGACGAGGTGGAGATGCTCCGCACCGCCGCCGACCTGGTGCGCTCCGGCCTGGGCGAGGAGTAAATCGCCCCTTTCCGTCCTTGATTCTGCCGTCAGGCGGCACTGGAGGTTCAAATATTATGAAGTGTGAGGGAATTCCCGCGTCCGGCGGCATCGGCATCGGCACTGCCGTGCTGGTGGCCGAGCCCGACCTGGGGTACGGGGACGTGGTATTCTCCGGCGTGGAGGCGGAAAAGGCCCGTCTGGCCGGCGCCGTGGCCGTCTTCATCCGGGAGACCTCCGCCATGGCCGAGTCCCTGCGGGCCCAGCTGGGGGATAAACAGGCCGAGATCCTGTCCGGCCAGGTGATGATGGTCTCCGACCCCTACATGACCAGCCAGATGAACGCCACCATTGAAAACGGCGTGTGCGCCGAAGCCGCCGTGGACAGCGTGTGCGGCATGTATGTGGAGCTGTTCTCCTCCATGGAGGACGAGCTGATGCGCCAGCGGGCGCTGGATGTGGAGGACCTGCGCCGCCGCCTGCTGTCCATCCTGCTGGGCCGTCCCCGGGTGGAGCTGAACCAGATCCCCCCTGACTCCGTGCTGGTGGTCCGGGATTTCACGCCCTCCATGACCGCCGGACTCCGGCGGGAGAACGTGGCCGCCATTGTCACCGAGAACGGGGGCACCACCTCCCACTCGGCCATTCTGGCCCGCACCATGTCCATGCCCGCCGTGCTCTCGGTCCCCAATATTACCGAGATCCTCTCCGGCGGTGAGACCCTGGTGGTGGACGGCAGCGCCGGAACTGTCCTCGTCAACCCGGATGAGGACGTCCTCCGGGACTGCCGCGCCCGCCAGGGGGAAGAGCAGGCCCGCCAAGCCGACCTGCTCCGCTTCCGCACCCGCCCCACCCACACCGCTGACGGAGAGCCTGTGTCCCTGTGCTGCAACATCACCAGCCCCAGAGACGTGCCCAACGTGCTGGAGCACACCGGTGAGGGCGTGGGCCTGTTCCGCACCGAGTTCCTCTTCATGAACCGCTCCACGCCCCCCAACGAGGAGGAGCAGTTCCGCATCTATCAGGACGCCGCCCGGCGGCTGGAGGGCCGGGAGATCATCATCCGCACCCTGGACATCGGCGGCGACAAGGAGATCGCCTGCCTGGACATGGAGCGGGAGGAGAACCCCTTCCTGGGCTTCCGGGCCATCCGGTACTGCCTGAGCCGTCCCGACCTCTTCAAGACCCAGCTGTCCGCTATCCTCCGGGCCTCCGCCTACGGCAGCATCCGCATCCTGCTCCCCTTTGTCTCCTGCGTGGACGAGGTCCGGTCCGCCCGGGTACTGCTGGAGGAGACCAAGTGCCGTCTGGCCCAGGAGGGCGTGCCCTTCAACAAGGATATCCCCCTGGGCGTCATGGTGGAGACGCCCGCCGCCGTCTTTCTGGCGGACAAGCTGGCCCGTGAGGCCGACTTCTTCTCCATCGGTACCAATGACCTGACCCAGTACACCCTGGCCGCCGACCGGGGTAACAACCGGGTCTCCTACCTCTGCTCCTACTTCCAGCCCGCCCTGCTGCGGGCGGTCCATACGGCCGTGTCCCAGGCCAAGCGGGCCGGTATTCTGGTGGGCATGTGCGGCGAGGCCGCCGGAGACCCCCTCATGACTCCCCTGCTGCTGGCCTTCGGGCTGGACGAATTCTCCGTCTCTCCCGCCGCCGTGCTGCCCATCCGGCAGGCCATCTCCCGCTGGACCAGGGAGGAGGCCAGGGCCCTGGCCGACCAGGTCATGGGCCTGTCCACCGCCGACGAGGTGCGGGCCTGCCTGAAGGCCAACGTCCGCTGAACCACACCGTGATACAGGAGGTTTTCCCATGCTCTTTGTCTGCTACCCCAAGTGCTCCACCTGCCGCAAGGCCCAGGCCTGGCTGGACAGCCACGGCTTTGCATACACCCTCCGGGATATCAAGGAGGACCGCCCCTCCCGGGAGGAGCTGGCCCAGTGGCACGGCCGCAGCGGCCTGCCCCTGCGCAAGTTCTTCAACACCAGCGGACAGCTCTACAAGTCCCTGGCCCTGAAGGACCGCCTGCCCGGTATGACCGAGGACGAGCAGCTGGACCTGCTCTCCTCCGACGGGATGCTGGTCAAGCGCCCCATCCTGGTGACCGAAACGGCCGTCCTGGTCGGCTTCCGGGAGGCCGACTGGACCGCCGCCCTGCTCTGATCTCTCTCCGCCTGCCGGAATCGCTCCGGCAGGCGGATTTTTTTGTAACCATCCCCGCCCCTTTGACGACTATACAGGTGAAAGGACCTTTCAGACGGAAGGAGGAACCGCCGTGGAGGACAGCCGGATTGTGGCGCTGTACTGGGCAAGAAATGAGGAGGCCATCGCGGAGACAGACCGGAAATACGGCGGCTACTGCCGCACCATCGCCATGAATATTCTCTCCGACTTTGGAGACGCGGAGGAGTGTGTAAACGACACCTGGCTCCAGGCCTGGAACGCCATTCCCCCCCACCGGCCCACGGTCCTCTCCGCCTTCCTGGGGGCCATCACCCGACGGCTCAGCCTGGACCGCTGGCGCAGAAACACCCGGAAAAAGCGGGGCGGCGGCCAGGTGCCGCTGGCTCTGGAGGAGCTGTCCCAGTGCGTCTCTGCCTCTGATGAGCCGGAGGAGGCCGCCCAGCTGGCCGAGCTGACCCGCACCCTGGAGGCCTTTCTGAAGGGGCTATCCAGCCGGGACCGGGACCTGTTTCTCTGCCGGTACTGGTATCTGGCCTCCATCCGGGAGATTGCCCAGGCCTTCCGGCTCCCCGAGAGCCGGGTCAAGGTCATCCTCTTCCGCACACGAAACAAGCTGAAAGACCATCTGGAACAGGAGGGATTTCTTTGACGCCTGATATGCTTCTGGACGCCCTTGGAGACCTGGACCCCGCTCTGCTCGCCGGCGCTCAGGCCCGGTTCATGCCTGGTGAACAAACTCCCGCAAAACGGCGGGGCGGCCTCCGTCTCCGCCTTCTGGCCGCGGCCGCCGCTGCTGCGGTGCTGCTGGGCGCTCTGGCCGCCGCCATGGCGGGCAATGTGGAGTTCCGTACCACCGTCTTCTCCTTCCTCCATTTCTCCGCCCCGGAGCAGGTCCCGCCGGCAGGCGGCGCTCCCTCCGGCACACAGCTGGGGGACGCCGTCCAGGTCCAGTACCTGCCGCTCTCCCTGGAGGACTGGCAGACCGGCGACGCGGCGCTGTGGCAGGCGGAGCGGAGCCAGGACGGCGCGGTGAAGTCTGTCCGCTTCGCCGCCCTGGAGGGCAACGCGCTCCAGGATATCCCGTCGGAGGTCACCTCCTTCCGCTTTTCCGACAGCGCCGGGACGCTGACCGGCCAGGTCTTCTGGTGCGTGAGAAACGGCGGTCTGACCGCAGTGGGCGAGGGTTCACTTCTCGACGGGGAAGGCCGCTGGGAGGTTCAGGCCATTCCCGGGCGCAGTGATGCCGTGGCTCTACTGCTCCGTGGCGGCCTGCTGCGGAGCTTTGACTTCCGTGTGCTGCTGCTGGATCTGGACACCGGGGAGAGCCGTCTGCTGGCGGTGCCGGACACCCTCACCGGTATCACAGACTTCTCCCTCACCTCCGACCTGCGTCACGCCCTGCTGACGGGCCATGTCGAGGGCGAGACCGGACAGCACCCTTACCTGCTGGACCTGGAGACGGACACGCTGACTTCGCTGGAGGAGACGCTTGGCACCGCTTTGGACCGGGCCGTCTTTCTTGACAGCGGCACCCTGCTGCTTACCGGCGGCGAGGAGAGCTGCTCCGCCTGGGTATGGGACCTGTCCACCGGAGCAGTAGAGCAGACCGCCAATTCTCTTCCCCGCTATGACAGCGCAGGCGGCCGGGGTGTGCTGGACCTGGGCGGCCGGTACGCCCTGGAGATGGACGAGGACGGTCAGATCGCTGTCCTGGACTGGAAAACCGGCGCCCGCTCTTCTCCCATCGAGGGCTTCTCCTTGGCACCCGGCACCCGTTTTCTCCTCTCCCCCAGCGGAGACCGCGCCTGCTGCTTCCTGCCAAGCGAGGAGGACGGCAGTCTGGACGTAACCCAGCTTGGGGTTCTGGACTTTACCGCCGGCCGTTTTATCCTCTTTGACCGCGTGGAGACGGAGCAGAACCTGGAGCGCTCCCTGGGCTGGCTGGATGACAGCCGGGTATTTATCTCGGCCCAAGGGGCGGATTCCGGCCTGTTTCTCTATACGTTTCGTTGATTTCATATGATATATTACAAAAAGGAGGGCTTCTCATGAGGTTTTCCCGTATTCTCTGTTTCCTGCTGGCCCTGCTGATGACCCTTGGTCTGGTGGGCTGTGCCTCTCCCAGGGACAATTCCACCCCTCCGCCTTCGGTGGGTGGGGACAGTCTGGAGCTGGCGTCGGCTTGGCTGTCAGACACCTACGGCCAGGACTGTGTGCTCCTGCAGAGTGCCGCATACGGGGATGAGCTTGTCCTGCTGGCCGGCAATCGGAACCCCGATACCGAGGCCTTCGGCTCTCTGGAGGTCTTTGTGCTGGAGAAAGGTGAGGACGGATTCGTCCTGCTGGCCTCCAAGGAGGGGGACATGGGAATCTCCGCCGGGTTCTCCGCCGCGGTATTGGCCACCGATAGCATCACCGTCCTCTTCGGCGACTTGACCGACAGCATCTTTGATTTTGTCAGCGGCCAGCGCTTTCCCGCCGACTTTACCCAGGTGACCGTTGAGCTGCGGGACGGCGGCACGCTGGACCTCCCCCTCACCAGCGAGGAGGACTATGTCTTTCCGCTGGAGCCCGGGCTTGACATCGCCGACGTGGTATTCCACGGCGGTGAACTTACGGTGCGCTACTCCGATTTCTTCGGTCAGGACCTGATGGAGTCCTCTGCCCCTGACGCGTAGTCCGCGCCTGTTTTCTCCTCGTCTCCCCTGCTATCGGAGGCGAGGAGAAAATTTTTCATTTTTTCTCGCAAAAGCATTGACAGCCAGGGTTGTCCGTGTTATTATATCAAGGCTGACATTCAGTTTGTCGTGTCCCATGCGGGTGTAGTTCAATGGTAGAATCCCAGCCTTCCAAGCTGGTCGCGTGGGTTCGATTCCCATCACCCGCTCCATACGCGCCTGTAGCTCAGGTGGATAGAGCAACTGCCTTCTAAGCAGTGGGTCAGGGGTTCGAGTCCCTTCAGGCGTGCCATTTTACTATGTTTTCTTCCATATGGTGGGTGTAGTTCAGTTGGTAGAGCATCGGATTGTGGTTCCGAGTGTCGCGGGTTCGAGTCCCGTCACCCACCCCATATAGTCTCAAGGCGGAAGGCCCGGAGCGTCCGCTCCGGGCCTTCCCTTTTTTGAACCTGCGATACTGGGGTGTAGCCAAGTGGTAAGGCACGGGACTTTGACTCCCGCACTCGCTGGTTCGAGTCCAGCCATCCCAGCCAATTTTATACGACCTAGTAGCTCAGTTGGTAGAGCAACGCCCTTTTAAGGCGAAGGTCCGGGGTTCGAGTCCCCGCTGGGTCACCAAACCGCTATCCATTGAGCAGCAATGGATAGCGGTTTTTTCATTGTCCCCCAATGGATTGCGGTTTTTGTGATTTGCATTCATTGTCTAAATAATAAAGATTGTATTATCGTTTTGAACGCCGAATTTACACACGGATTACACACGGAGCCACTGCCAGATAGGCAGTTGCTACGTACTTTATTCGTTCTTATTCTCTGTCTGGACGGTGTTGTCATCTGCCGGCCCCCACGAGAAAGATATAGCATTTTTAATAACTTAAAATTGTAGTGTATACTTCTAGAAATGAATTCAAAATATACACAGCGACTTATAGGCGACTATTCTTTATTATAGCGAGATTGACTTTTTTGGCAAATTGCATTATGATCTATATGGTATAAAATAGTATGTTCTGGGTAGAATTTGCCACTAGAAGTACTGGCTGATTGGAATGATATGGAATGAATTTTGATAATATTGCTTCCAAGTTTCCAAAAGGTTTTCCTGTCGAAAAACTACCTAGCGGAGCTAAGGAAGAATCCATAGAGGTCTATAGAATTTGTAGAACTGGCCATGTAGAGGCGGCATCGTTTTTACCTACATACTTAGATGAACTTGCCCACACCAAGGAAAATGAAGATGCCCCATTCGATATAGGTAACTATTCTCTATCCACATACTCGAAAGAATACGATGCAAGAAAAAAGCTGAAATTTTTTCGTGGAAAACAGCCCTGTGCAATTGTGGCAAAGGGAACTACCGATCCTAGTTGTGGAATAGTTCAACGGACCAAGGAACGCACCGGGACCAAAAGTTCTCATATCGATTGGTGGTTATATGAAGGCGCCCTTCCTCATACATATTTTAAAGAAGAGCCGCTACTGTAATATTAGAAAGGTGTTATAATGAGAATCCCAAATCCGTATTTTGAAAACGTTCCTGTTTATGGAAATCTGGTAATGGATGAGATCCTTGTCGATTATGTATACCCTCTGCTTTCCGTTTTAAAGGATAAATCCGGGCATCGATATCTATGCATGTGCTTTGATACGCGTGGTGCTCAGCAGTGGATCGTAGCCCCCATATCCTCATCTAAATTGATAGCTCTTCTTAAAAATAAGCTCACCCTGTATGATGCTTTTAGACTTTGTGAGAAAATAGTTATCCTTGCGGTTAGAAATTACGAGACTCGAACTGATTCTTTCCAACAACTCTCTCCTGATGACATCCCGGAAGAGGATTTACCTCCCATCGGAGAATACTTAGACGCAGAAGATGATGAGTGGGATGCATACATTGAGACAATAAATGCTGATTCAGATCCTTGGGATAAGTCTCTTGAAAGTGATACGTTTTATTCCAGTTCTCTCACATATAAAATTGCGGGCTATATTCTTTTGGGTATTTCTCAGAACTATCAGGACGTTCACAACCAAAAATTCTCTAAGGCATCATTTGAAACTGAAACAACTGAAAAAATACTGTGCCCTGTATATTAAATAGGTGAACAACATGATCAAAGAAGTTAATTGTCTGAAATTTGTTTATGAATGTCTTGGCTCCAAAAGTGAAATAAAGCTTGAAAGCGAGCTTCAATTCACTGTACAGGTCCCTAGAAATGAATCATTATTGGAGAGAGCAATTCTGGTTATTTTCCGTGCTCATGGTGATGATGACAAGTTTAAATTGGAATGCATATGCCGGGTCGTTTTCTCGTTCGCCACTTCAGCAGAGGTTATTGAAGGAAAAGAATTTCTTGAGTTATATCGCAATGACGCATATGATGCCATGAAAGATCTGACGAATAACTGTTTAAGCTCTTTGAAGCAAAATAAATTGAACTTTCCAGAGCTAGAATTTACTTAAGTTATTTTATTTTGCCTTCTCTTTAACATGCAAGAGGCCCCGCCGGAATGTTCCGGCGGGGCCTCTCGCTTTATTCGTTCTTATTCTCCGTCTGGACGGTGTCGCCATCTTCCGGCACCACTTTATTACCAGCCTCGTCCACCGCCGTCTTGGCGGCGGCCAGGCCCTTGAGCAGGATGTCCGGCACGTCCACACCCAGGGCCACCATGTTCTCCAGATAAGGTAGAATAAGTTTCGCAAAAAGAAAAAGAGACATGGTTTGCAGATCTCTGGTAGAATGAAGTCGCGACAC
>NZ_JBBMFK010000043.1:0-17731 GCF_040096055.1 Pseudoflavonifractor intestinihominis | reverse complement strand
TTGTAGCTGTCCATCCCATACACCCAGGGGATGGGGTCCGACTGAGTGCCAGCGTGCTCACGCTCGATGGGACGGTATACCGCCAGCATCCCATCCCCTCCGGGGGCCTGGCGGGCCTGTGGCGTCACCGCGCTGGACTGCGCCTGTCGGTAGCACTGGCCGTTGTGCATCAGGCATACGCCCGGCTGGATGGGCTCCCCGGCCTCCAGCAATTCGTCCCAGGTGGGCAGAAGGTCGGGGATACTGAGGGCTACGGTGTCGGTCAAACCGGTGGCCGATGCGGCCATGGTACGGGCCAGCGTCATGGCCTGCTCCTGGGGGCTGGGGGCCAGATAAGTCTTTTGAAAGGCGGCGATTGCGTCCTTTACAATATCGCTATCCTCTACTTTTTCGCCATTTAAAAACATATTACATACCCTCCACGTACACAAGAGTTCCAGACACTGGGGGGGCATCAAATGTTACAGTTACGGTTTCTACAGGGTCAACTACATCATCGGAGACTGTATCGAAGCCCTGTTCAAGTGCGTTTCCTACGGAGCCAGTATAGATGATAGATTCTCCTTTCATAAAAATCATCGCCCTATTTCGGCTTCCTCCGAAAATAATAAAAACATTTTTCGGATTGAATTGTGTAGAATTCAAAGACTGCGGGTAAAACATACATGTTTTACCGCTTTTGTGCGTAACTGATATTGTCGCTTTTTGTGCATTCAAAGGCTGTTGCGTTCCAAATACCGTAACGACAAATAATGCGTGGAAATCGCAAGAGAACGCAACCGCAGATTCAACCCCATCCATCTCTTGCACTCCGGCGGGGCTCCAAGAAATTCCTTGCTTGGGCCCCGCCCATACCGGAGAACCTTCAGAAATCGTAAGTACATCTCCGTCGGACCCACCGCTGACAGGCGGCACTCCGTCCCCTGCCGGGCCCTGGGGTCCTGTGTCACCCTTTGGACCTTGGGGTCCCTGAGGGCCTGTATCACCCTTCTCGCCTTTTTCCCCCTGGGGTCCCTGGGGGCCTGTGTCGCCCTTTTCACCCTGGGGGCCCTGAGGGCCTTCCGGGCCTGCGGGGCCGGTCTCTCCCTGCGGGCCAGGCTCACCCTGCTCGCCCTTTTCACCCTGAGGTCCGGGTTCTCCCTGAGGGCCCTGGGGGCCCGGCTCACCCTGGGGTCCCTGAGGACCTTCGGGGCCCTGGGGGCCCACCGACACGTCGGGCAGGGGCAGGTCTGAGGTCACATACTCGTCCCGCTCCAGGTCCCACACCAGCCAAAAGCCCTCATCTCCGGGGACGGGCGGGTGTGCGCCCAGCGCCCGGATGTTGGCCTCCACCTGGCTGAACTCGCTGGGCACCTCCGGCCAGTTGGCGTCGCCGGACAGGCTGTCCGGGATAAAAATCCGCACCTGGTTGGTGTGGCGCACCAGCTCGCCCCGGACGCCCTTGAGCTGCACGGTGTAGTATCCGGACACAGCCAGCATCTCCGCCGTCAGGTCCACGCCCAGGCCGCCCTCCATGGGCGTCAGGGCGATGAGGTCCAGGTGCTTGTCCGCCTGCACCAGCAGCGTCCAGTCCCAGCCCTCGGGGAACGCTCCCAGGATCTCCAGCCGCCCGGTCAGGTTGTCGTACTGCCGGGCGATGACCGGCCCCTCATCCTTCGTCAGCCGCCAGTCGTCAAAATGAATCATGCGCATCTCTCCTCTCTGTTCCGGGCCGCCCCCCGCCAGGCGTCCCTTCACATACCGGCGTTCCGGCCGCCAATATGGGACCCTGCCGTCCGCTTAAGCTGTCAGACAGCCCTCAGCCGCCCGACATGGCCGCGATTTTATCCAGCAGGGCATCCATCTCCTCGCCGGAGTATTTGCTGGTGTAGTACTCCGTGGGGGTCTGTGCCTGGGCCTGCTCCAGGGCCTTGACGCGCTCCTCCAGCTCCTCCAGTGTTGCCATTTTCTCACCTCACACAATGATTCTCCGGCCCAGCCGGTCCAGGACCATCCGTCCGTTTTTGTCCTTCACCGGCCCGGACACATAGGTCTCGGGCACGCCGAAAAAGACCAGGACACACCCGTCGCCGCCGTCCGCCCCCGGGCTGGCCTTTCCTCCGGCGCTGCGCTCTGCTGCGTTGGATACCAGATTCGGCACAGGCGGCTTGCCCGAGCTGTAATACAAGCGGGCCTCGGTGTACCCGGCGGAACCGATCCCCCCTCCTCCGCCGCCGTTTCCGCCGTCGCCGCCGGTCCCGTATGCCGCCGGTTTCTCGGGCGCCACGGCATCCGCGCCGTCCGCGCCCCGTCCTGCCGTAGACGTCGCGCCGTCGCTGGTGATGGCCGCATCGCCGGGCGGCCCGCCCATTTCCCCGTCGGTGCCGGCCGCCGCGCCGCCGCCGTATCCGCCCAGGGACCTGGCTGTCCGGTAGCCGTATTGGTAATCCACGTCTCCGCCGGTTTTTTCGTCTATCTCCGGGTTTTTTACGCCGCCTTTGTACGTTACGCCCTTGTAGACCACATCAGGCGCCGGGATTTCCTCCCCGTCCTTTACGCCCATTCCGTCTCCACCAGCTACGCCGGACACGCCGTCGGCGGCAAAAACCTCCTGGGTGGTCACGTCCATATAGCCCTCCGGGCTGCGGGAACCGGCGGCGGAGGAATACGAGCCGAACGCCGTGTCTCCGCCCTCCTCCCCCCGGACCGTCTCATCACCGGCCGCGCCGCCTTTGCCGCCCTTGCCGCAGGAGTAGGAGATCCGCGCCCCGGGGTTGAGGGTCGTATTGACCTGGAGGATCTTCCCGCCCACGCCCGGCTCGCCGGGCGCTCCCCCTGCGCCGCCCAGGGCTTCGGAGATGGATTTGTAGTACGTAACGTAACGTGAGTCCTCGTGCTCGCCGCTCACCACGTGCTGTTCCCCGGCCGGCTCGCCGGGCAGGCCGCTCCAGCCGCCGCTGCCGCCGCCGATGAGCACCGCCAGAGCGACTGTGCCCGGCAGCACATCGTCCGGCACCACCCACTCCCCCGCGCCGGTGAGCACCACCCTTTGGTCCAGGGTGCCCACGTCCGCCCTGGGCGGCCTGTAGCCCACCAGGACGTTCTCTGTGGCCACAGGGCGGCTGCCCAGGGCCACGGCGGTGTCCTTGATGCAGCCGGTGGCCGCGCCGCCGAAGGGGTGCTCAAAGGCCACCACGTCCCCGGGGCGCTCGGCCCGGTGGATGATATCGTGGGTCAGGGTGTCCAGGCAGGCGTAGTATCGGGCCAGCCGCCGGGCCACCGCAGAGGCGTTGACCAGGGACACCAGGGTGGCCTCGGTGACCTCCACCACGTTGGGCACGTCGTCGGGCAGCGCCTGGGCCCGCACGTCCCGGGTGGTGTGGACGTACTTCTTCCCCGTCAGCTTTCCGGTGCCCGCCGATAGTTTTGCGTAGTTGGCGCCGCTCTCCAGGACGGAAAACCCCTCGGCGGAGAGGTCATAGACCGGCTCAGAGAACTGGATGATATCCCCCTCCGCCGCCGTGCCGTCGAAGAGGTCCACGGTCTCGCTGCCCGGAATGTACTGGTGCTCCAGCACGGACACCTCGGTCACCCGAGTGGCGTACTGGACGCTGTCGCCAAGGAGCACCCGGTCCTCCGGGATTGAGGTAGCCACGCCGTCCCACAGGGATTCAATGCGCAGCGTGCCGTTCTGGTCCACCTTGGTGTTGGCCCCCACGGCGAAGAGCACCTGGATCAGGTTGGCCCGGCGGGTGGCGATGGGCAGCCAGCCGTACAGCTTGACGCCGGCGAACCGGGTCTGGATGAGGTAGGGAATGTTGCAGATGTCGGCCACCACCTGAGCCACGGTCTGGCCGGTGTAGATGCCGCCGTAGTGGGTGGACTGCTCCAGCAGAGCCACCGCGTCGTTGGCCTTGAGCTCATAGCTGTATTTGCCGGTGCGCTGGACGCTCTCGATGTAGTAGGTGCCCCGGAGGGCGTCCCGGTGGTAGTAGAGCAGCTTGTCGTTACGGCGGAAGGCGGACAGCTTCTCCCCCACCGCCTGGTCCCGGATGGTAAGCTGCACCTGGAGGGTGCCGATTTCCAGGGCGTCGGACAGAAGGGCCAGGGCGGTGTACGCCTCGCCGTCCTCAATCTCGTCGTCGGTGAGGACAATGTCCCCGTATACCAGCTTGTTGATCGTGCTCATACGGGCCTCCTCTGGGGCTTCTGGGCCGAAAATGTAACCGTCAGGCCGGTCCAGCGGGTGACGCCGCCGATTTTGTCCCGCTGGGTGTCCTCGCCGTAGCTGATCATGGCGTCGTAGGTCATGGTGCCCTGGCCGTAGGGCACGGTGATGGAGTGGGACTCCACCGGCGCGGAGATGGCCTCAAAGAAATCGTCGTACTCCTCCGGGGCCGCCGGGTCGGGCTCCACCCCCATGGCGTAGTCGTAGTAGGTGCCGATGATGGAGCGGAAATAGGCGCCCGACTTGACCATGCCGGACCGGTCGTCCTCCTCGATGCGGAAGGACCGGCGCAGGGACTTGATTTTGACCCGCACCCTGTACTGTCTGCCGTCCATGGTGACCATTACCGTCTCCCCCCTGTCAGCTTCACGCCCAGACGGGTGCGCTCCCCCTCAATGCAGGAGTAGAGCACCCGGCCCACCTTTGTGCCGTCCAGATACACGTCGCCCCGGCCCGTCCCGCCGGAATTGCCCCGCTCCGCCAGGGCCTCGCCGGCGGCCTGCTTGATGGTGGAGTAGGGCGCCACCACCTCCGGCTCCTGTCTGTTGTCTCCCAGCACCGCCAGGAACGGGTTGTTGGGCGGCACCACGCCGCCGGTGGCGAAGCCGGGGATGGACCCGCCGGCGGAGGACATGCTCCGGTTGAGGTTCTGGGTGGCCTCGTTTGCGCGCTGGGTGGCAGAACTGATTGCCGCAACGACCGCCAGAATACCAGCTGCGATTGCCGCGCCAGCGATACCCATAGAGAGTGCCGACTGAAGCGCACCAAATGCAAGGGCCGCTCCAAATACAACGGCTGTCAAAAGTCCGATAACGGAAATTACCTTTTCAACGCCTGTCATATCATCCCACAGGTCTGCCACTTTGGCTGCCAAACCGACAAAAAGCCCAACCGCTACCGCCGCAATAAGTCCCTTCACACCTATTCCAGAAAACAAATCCAACAGGAACGGCAACACATCTGTTACAGCTTTTACCGCGCCCGCCATAGGGCCAATAGCCGCAATTAAAAGGCCGACGGCGACAATGGCGTTTCTGGAGCCGTCGTCAAGCGAGGTGAACCACTCCAAAAATTCCGTTGCAAAGTCGGTGAGCTGGGTGATGATTGGCACCAGGAGCTCCGCCAGGTCGGCCATGGCTTTCTGGAGTTCCATGCTGGACTGGCGGTTTTCCATCAGTTCCTGGTTGCTTTCCGCCCATCCTTCGTAGGCCCCCTTCAGCGGTCCGCCCACCAGAGCATTGAGGGCGTAGTCCTGCTTCTGAGCCTCCGTGGTGCACATGGCCAGCCCCGCCGAGAAGTTCTCCGCGCCGATGCCCAACCGGTCCAGCAGCTCGCCGAACTGGCCGGTGGCCTCACCGGTGGCCAGGGTCTCCTGGAGGCTGTCAGCCAGGGACTCAATTTTCAGAGTGTCGGGGAAGGTGATGGCCGCATTGGCCAGGCCCTCCACCGCCTGCTGGAGGTTGGACTCGGTAAAGCCCGCCTGGAGCAGGTTGGAAATGGCCTCAATGCTGCTGTCGGTCTCGCCGGAAACCGCGTTGAAGTCCAGAAAAGCCTGCTGCACGGCATCCATACCCACCCCGGCCTGCCGGGCGTTGTTCTCCAGCATGGACAGGTCGCCCCGCAGCTCCTCGGTGGCGGGGACGGTGGCCAGCGCCGCGCCGGCCAGGGCCCCCACCGTGGCGGTCACCGGTGCAAAGGCCTCGGCCACCTTTCCCGCCTTGTCGGACACGGTCCCCGCCTTCCGGCCCAGCTCATCCAGGCCGCTGGAGCAGTCTTTGAAGGCCTTCTCCGCGTCCTTGGCCTCCCGCTCGCTCTCGGCCAGCTCCCGCTGAAGGGCATCGTACTGGCTCTGGTCCAGCCTGGCCCCGGCGAACTCCTTGTCCAGGTCCTTCACCGCCTGCTGGAGGGCCTGGTGGGCCTTCCGGGTGTCCTCCAGCTTTTTCTTAAATGCGTCGTACTGCTCCGTGGAGATTTCACCGCTCTCCAGCTTGGCCTGCATGGATGCCTCGTTGGCCTCCAGGCCCTGCATGGAGGCCGCCACGCTGTCCAGCTGGGCCTTCAGCGGCTCATACTTGGCCTGGTAGTCCCTCCCCCGCTGGAGGGCCTCGTCGGCGCTCTGTGCGGCCTCCCGAAGGGTCTTGAGCTTGTCCGCCGTGCCGCTGGCCGCCTGGGCCAGCAGCTTCTGCTTCTGGGCCAGCAGCTCGGTATTGCCCGGGTCCAGCTTGAGCAGCCGCTCCACGTCCTTGAGGGACTGCTGGGTGGCGGACAGCTGCTTGTTGGTGCCAGCCAGGGCCTTGTCCAGCTTGGTGGTATCGCCGCCGATTTCAACGGTGATACCCTTGATTCTGTTGCGTGCCATTGGTCCGCCCCCTTAAAATGCGTCAAAGTCTGCCTGGGTGGGGAGCATGTCATACTCCGCGCCGTCGTTGCCCGCCTCAATCAGCATGTCGGTGACCATGCCGATGGTGAGCAGCTCCAGGTCCCGGATGGGGATGCCCAGCTGGGCCGCCCGCAGGAGGAAGAGCGCCGTGGTCAGCTCCCGGTCTACGGGATTCGTTTTTTTTTGCTCTCAGCGATGGACTGGTTGTTGGCCCGCCACAGCTCCAGCAGCTCGGGGAACACCTCGTAGATGGAGAAGGTGTCGAAGCCGTCCAGCCAGTCCTCCACGGTGTGTGCCTCCATGTCCGGGTCGGCGTGACGGGCCATCAGGTACGCCACGTTTTCAAAGACCTCCAGCAGCTTCACCGGGATGGGCTCCTCCCCCGCCTGGGCCTTCTCCACGGCCTGCTGGATGTCCCGCATGTCCTGCATGATGTCCCGGCCAAACTTGATGCGGTAGAGGCGGGGGATGGCCGCCGTGGCCCGGAAGGGCACGGAGCGGCCGTCAATGGTGATAATCTTTTCCATCAGCCGCCCACCCCCGCTCCGGGCTGCCACACGGTCTTGTACCAGTTGTTGTACTTCTCATCCGGGGTTTCCGGGGTTGTGCGAGCCTTGATCCTGCCGTCAGTGAGCGGTGACGCGGTGAGGGTCAGGCTCTCGGTGGAGGGCTCCTTTGTGTTGTTGGTGGTGCTGCCGGAGACGCCGGGCCGGGTGGCCGAGCAGTTGTACAGCACATGCCGCACCGCCTTCTGGTCGCCGGCAAACTCAAAGAGCAGGGCGTGGGGCTTGGGCTCCGCGCTCACGTTCTCCACCAGCACCTTGTCGGTCTCGTCCTCCGTCTCCCCCAGCACGTCCTTGCGGTAGCTGTCCGGAATGAGGGCAATCTCCAGAGTGCCCTTGTAGCCGTCGTTGGCGGAGGTCACATAGTAGGCCATGTCGTCGGCGTAGAAGGTGCTCTGGTCGCCCTGGGCGTCCATGGAGAGGCTCACCGCGCCGGGGATGGGCACCGGCGTACCAAAGGTGATTTCCCCACCCTCTCCAACGGTCAAGGGGGCGTAGTGCACATTCTTCAGGCCGAACTTGACCTTGTTGGCTTTGCCTGTTGCCATTGTTACACCTCAATTTCATATAGAATTTGATAGACTTTCTCGTCCTGGAGGTACTCCTCGCTCTTTTCCCAGCACAGGCCCTCCAGGGCGGCCTCTACCTTGGCCTCAGCGGCCGGGTCCTTGGCGGAAGTGTACAGCTCCACCTGGTAGTGGCCGGCGGAGTAGTACATCACGTCGTCGGCGAAAAACTGGGCGTCGTACACATAGACATAGCAGATGTACGGCGGGTCCTGCCTGGTGCGGAAGGCCCGGTAGGCCACCGGCAGGCCAGTGTCTGCCAGACGGCGGGCCAGCTCCTCCTGGGTCATTCCTCCAGCGCCTCCTTCAGGTCCAGCAGCAGCTGCCGCTCCATCTTCTCCTCTGCCGGGCGGATGTGGGGGATACCCTCCACCCGTCCGCCGCCCACTTTGGCGTGGCCATGCTCCAGCAGATGGGTGAGCTGGCCCTTGGTCTTGTTGCCCACCCGGACCCGGATGCCCTTGGGGCCGTCGTACACGGTCTCGCAGCGCCAGCCTTTCTGGTAGGCTCTTCGCTGCTTTCGCGCCGGGCTGCGGCGCTGGATGTCCTCTTTACAGGACTCTCCCGCCGCTTTGACAGTGCGCTTTACGGTATCCCTGACTTCCTGGCCATAGTCCTCCAGTACAGCCCCCAGGGCCTCCGCCATTCTATCCACTCTGACCTTACCCATAGGCCACCCCCGCCTTCTCCTCCAGGTACAGCTCGGTCTCCTCGCTGTCCCTGCGGCGGTAGGTGCGGTAGATCACGTACCGCCTGCCGCGGAGCTCGGCTTCCTGCTGTCCGGTGTAATTGATGGACGGGGTGACAAACATGACAGAGGGCTTCATGCCCTCCCGGCCGCCCTCATACCACTCCGCCCGGGTGACCGAGCGCTCCTCTCCGAAAATCTCCGTCCGGGTCTCGCCGGCGGGCACCTGCTCCATCAGGCTGTTGGCGGCATAGGTCAGGCCGATAAGCACCAGGGTATCATTCATAGCCGCCGCCTCCCCGGTACTCCTCGCACATGGAGAGGACGGCTTTCAGGCTCTCGTAAGCCCTGTGGTACTCCTCCCCCTTGCCCCGGTAGTCAAACTGCCAGCGGGCGTACAGCCTGACGGCCATGCCGGTCAGGGCGTCCACGTCGCCCTTGTCCACCCCCGCTGTCTTCAGGTCCAGCACCGCCGCGTCGATGGTGTCCTGTATCTCGTCGTCCAGCGCTGTGCCGGAGATGCGCAGCGCGGTGCGGATGTCCTGTACATGGGTCATATCAAATCCCTCCTATTCCCGCAGGCGGCCCCTCCACGGGACCGCCTGCGGGGCGGATTACGCACCGGCCCGGGTGAACAGGCACAGGGCCTTCTTGTCGGCGGGCTTGCCGTCGGCCAGGGCCATGACCCGGTAGACGGTGGAGCCGGAGCGGAAGGCCACCGACTTGTCGCTCTCCACGGTGGGCGCCATGGCGAAGTTGAACTTGTAGCCGTCGAAAAGGTCGCCGAAGACGATGTTGTCCTTGGGGATGTTGTCCTCCAGGATAACGGGATAGCCCAGGATGTTGAACTTGGCGGGGCTCTGGACGTCGGCCACCACCACGGGCTTGCCGCTGGAGTCGGTCATGCCCAGCAGGTCGGAGTAGAACACCGCCCGGGGCATGGCGAACTTGGCGTTGGCCATGTACTGGGTGGGCAGGGTGGCCAGGATGGTCATCAGGTCCTTGTAGGTCATACCGGCCTTTGTGTAGGTGCCGGTCTGGGTGATCTCGCCGCTCTTGGTCAGGCCGGTGGCCTGGTTGCTGCCGGTGCCGGCGGCGATGGCGGCGGCCACGGCCACGGACATCTTGTTGCCCAGGCGGGCCACCAGCCAGTCCTCAAAGGCGTCAACGGCCATGGCCATCACGTCGGCGGTAATCTCCACCGTCTTGATGAGCTTGTAGGCCCCCAGGGTCACGGCGTCCAGGGCGTCGGCGCTGTCGGTGGCGGCGGTGCCCATGTCCACCCAGCTGACGCCGTTGACGGTCTTCTCAACGGGATAGGTCACGTTGCCGGGGATGTAGGTCACATCCACCGCCTGGATGATGGGGGTCAGCTCCATGCGGGCGATGATCTTGTTCATGGTGGTGGTGGGGATGGCCGCCGTGGCGGTGACTGCCGCCCGCTCCTCGGCGGACAGGTCCCGGCCCTGGAGATTCCGCAGCCAGGCGGAGCGGTACTCCGGCGTGTCCACGCTATAGGTGCGCTGCTCGGGCGTGCCGCCCTCAAAGGTATGGGTTACCCGGCCGGTGCGGCCGGCGCCGATTTCGCTGAGCAGCTGACGGCGCCGCTCGGCGCTGCGGGTCAGGGTGTCACGCTCCTCCTTGAGGGCGCGGGCCTCCCGCTCCAGGGCGTCCACGTCGCAGTCGTCCCGCTCCAGCTCCTGGGCGATGGCGGACAGGCGGCTCTCAATCTCGCCCATGCGGGCGCTGGGGGCGGCAAAGAACTGGATGCCGATGCCGCTGAGCTTGTTCTTGTGGTTTTTCATCTGATTACCTCCAAATAAAGTTTGAGTCTCTGCCTTTTCCGCTCGGCAGCCTGGGCTGCAAGTCGCTCCGCTTTTTCCGCCTCCATCACTCCGTGGAGCCAGGAACGGGCGGATATTTCGGTCGACGGATTGGCCGGCATGGACACGGCCGACACGTCGTAGACCTTCGCGATTTTCAGAATGGTGCGGGTCCTGGTGGCCCGGTCGTAGGCGTCCTTTTCCACCCGGAAGGCCCAGGACATCCTGGTCACCAGCCCACTGCTGATTTCCTCGTACATGCTGCGGGCCGCCTCGCTCTTGGACAGGTCCGCCGCGATGAAGAACCCCCGCTCGTCCGGCTCCAGCAGCAGCGTGCCGTTGCTGTTGCGGGCCAGCACCCGCCCGGCGTGGTCATACTGCATGATGACGTCGGACAGGTCCGCCCCCTCCAGGGCGTGGCGGTCGATCTGCTCCCGGTACTTTATGCCGTCGCACTCATAGAGCACATAGGGGTCATCAAACGTGGTGGCGTAGCCCTCCACGTAGTGGTCACTCTCCAGCCTCTTCTCCGCCGCCTTCCGGGGCAGGAGCAGGCTCATTGCCCGGTACTCCCGGTCCTTGCACACCGGCATCGCCGCTCACCTCCGTCTTTCCCTGGGGCTCCTTCCCCAGCGCGTTCACCTCGGCGTAGTCCCGCCGGATGTAATATTTCTTGGATTCCACCGTGTTCAGTGCCGGCAGCTGGAACACCTCCCGGCCCTCGTCCATGTTCATCATGCCCCGGTCAAAGAGCTGGGTCACGGTCTCCAGCTTGTCGTCCATGGTCATGTGCTGGAGGCGGTTGACCGAGAATGCGATCTCCTTGCCCCGGGCCACCTCCGCCGGCGTGTAGGTCATGTTGGTATGGACCAGCCCCAGCTCAATGGCAAAGGGCTCAATCTTGCCCTCGTAGTAGGCCGACCACTGGTCGGACGTGTACTTGTTCTGCAAAATGGCGTCCGACATGCCGTAGTAATCAAACACCGACTCCCGGATCTGGGCCGCCTGCTTGTCGTCCACAATGTAGGGCTTGCTGTCGATCTGCTTGATGTCGGCGTACTTGCTGTCAAAGATCATCACGCCGCCGGAGTTGCCCGCCGTCAGGTTGTCCTGGACCAGGCGGTCCCGCTCCTCCTTCATGGTCTCCGGCTTGAGCACGTTGGCCAATCGGGCCAGGAAGCGCACCGAGGCCGAGGCCTTCACGCCGTTGAGGATGCTCTGGTTCTGGGCGTTGAGCAGCTCCATGGTGGGCCGCAGGGCGCCGTTGCCCTCGCCGAAGAAATCGCTCCGGTACTGGAACTGGGTCAGGATGCCGGTGTTCTCCAGCTCCAGCACCCCCACCTGGCCGGTGGGGAACCGGAAGCGGACGTACTGCCCGCCGCCCCGCTCCACAATCTCCGCCTGGGACGGAAGAATGGGATAGAAGCCCTCGGTCCTGAGCATCAGCTCGTCGCTGTACACCGGCACGATAAAGGCGGTGTTCTCCGTCATGTAGATGGTGCCCAGCCGGTACAGGTACTTCTTGGTGTCCATCCAGGGGTTGGGCTGGAATTGCAGGACCCGCTCCAGCCGGCCGCTGCCCGGGCCGGTGACGATGGGCTTGAGCTTGCTGACATGGGTGGCAAAGGTGTGGATGCAGGCCCTGGTCAGGGCCATCTCGTAGACCCCGCCCTCAAAGGAGGTGTAGACCGGCGTGTACCCGCCCAGGGTCTTGAAGTAGGTATAGACCGCCGCCTCGGCGGTTTTTTGTGGAAACAGCTTTTCAAAGAGTCCCATGGGCTTACCTCAGTTCAGATTGATATACAGGTCCTTCTTGTCCTGGAGCACCGTGTAGGCGCACAGCAGGGCGGCCGTGCCGTCCACCCGGCGGCGGGGGTCCAGGGTCTTGACCAGCTGGATGTTGCCGTTGACGTCGCTCTTGGCCTCGCTGTTGACCAGGCACCACTTGTCCACCGGGTTGTTGTTGTAGATGACCCGGTGGTCCCGGAAGTCGGCCGCCAGGTCCTTCATGGGCTGGGACAGGGTGGCCACGCCCTGGCGCACCGGTATCATGGAGTCGGGGCCGAACTCGGCCTGGAAGGCCCGCAGCAGGCTGTCGTCGATGTGCCACGGGTCGTAGCCGATGTAGAGCATGTACAGGCCCTCCCTGTCCCGCAACTCCCGGAACCAGTCCAGGAAAATCTGCTTGTCGCACTTCCGGCCCGGACAGGTGCGCATGTACCCCTGCTCCACCCAGAGGGAATAGGGCACGTTGTCCCGCTCGCGGCGGCTGCCCGTCCGCCGGGCCTCCTCCAGCACCGCCTCCGGTATCCAGTACATGGACCGCACATACACGTTGGGGTCGTCCGGCCGCATGAAGATGGCCTTGGCGGCGTTGAGGTCGGTGGTGTCGGCGGCGTCAAATCCGCCGATGCCGTAGTCGAAGGGTATCTGGAACGTGGCCTCGTTGTTGAGCTCCTCCCACCGCAGCCAGGCGCTCTCCGAGGTCTGGGGCATGTTGAAGTCCTTCACCAGCACGGTGGGCTTGAAGCTGGGGTCGTCCTTGGCCTTCTGCACCATCTCGGCCAGGTAGGCCCGGCTCTTGATGGTCCCCAGGCCCGGGTTTGCCTTCTCCCAGCACGCCGGGTCGTCCCACTCCGCCCGGTCGTCCAGCTCGTAGAGGAAGGGCAGGAACCGGGGCGCGGAGATTTTCCCGTCCAGCACGTCGCAGGCGTATTTGTACTGGGCGTCAAAGATGCCCTCCCGCACAAAGCCGTTGGTGGTGATGACAAAGAGCAGGGGCTGGCTCCGGGCTCCCATGGCCTGCTTGACCAGGTCGTACAGGTCACGGTTCTTGATGGCCGCCAGCTCGTCGATGGTGGCGGCGTGGGCGTCCAGGCCGTCCAGGCTGGAGGTGTTGGAGGCCATGGGCTTGATGAACCCCATGTTCATGGGGCAGTAGATGTCCGACACCCGCTTGCGCAGGTGCTTGGCCAGCATGGGCGACATCTGCCGCATCCGCACCGCCGCCTCATAGCCCAGGCGGGCCTGGTCCAGCTTGGTGGCCACGTTATAGATCTGGGGTGCGCCCTCGCCGTCGTTGACCAGCAGGTCCAGCTCAATGGCGGCGGCCTCGGTGGTCTTGCCGTTCTTGCGGCCTTCGATGACCAGCACCTCGTTGTAGCGGCGCAGGTTGTTGTCGTCCACAAAGCCGAACACCGCCTCCAGCCGGGCCCGCTGGAACAGCTCCAGCCGGAGGGGCGCACCTATGCGGCCGGAGGGCACCTTGCAGAAGCGCTGGATGAAGCCGATGTGCCGGGCCGCGATGTCCGGGTCGAAGTGGAACTCCCCCGGGCTGGCCAGGTCCTCCAGCAGCCGCTCCGCCACCTGCTTCATCCGGCGGCAGGCCGGGATGGTCCCGTCCAGCAGCCCGGTGCAGTAGCGCTCCAGGTCGGTCACCTGGCACCACCGCCCCCGGTTTTCAGGAACTCCATCAGCTCGTCATCCGCAGGGGGCGCCTGGGGCAGCATGTCCCCCAGCTGCCGGATGACGGCGGCGTAGTTTTTAATCATGGCGTTGTAGACATCCACCTCCACGGACTTCTTTTCCCCCCACTGATTTTCGCCGTTTTGATACTCGGATTTCACGCCGTTTTTCCGAATCTGTGCCTGGAGTGCGGTCAATTGCTCCTCCATGAACACCGCGTTCAGAATCAGCTGGAGGCAGATTTTCTGCTGCTCCGGGCTGGCCGCTTTATAGGTATCCGCGAACCGGCCCAGCTCCTTTTTGCTGGGTCCTTTTGCCATTTCCACACCCCCTTCCTGTGTGTGACCCGCTCTTTTTTACCTCCCGCTCATCGGTCTCCCTGGTACCCGCCCCCGGGGCTCACCGGGGGGAGGGCGGCGGCGCGCTGGCCCGGGTCAGAGCCTGCGCCGGTCCACCGGCTGGCCGCTTGCGTCGAAGGCGCAGGCCATGGGCTTGCCTCTGCCCAGGCCGTGGCCCTCGTAGCGGTCGTGGCAGTCCTTGCACACGTAGGCCAGCAGGCTATGATTCAGGGTCACCGCAGGGTTGCCGATGTTCTCCGGCGTCAGCTGGACCAGGTGGTGGACAATGTACCCCTGCTGGTCCCGGCACTCCTCGCACAGCCCGCCGTCGATCCGCAGGCGCTGGGCGATGTATGCCGCCCGGCAGGCCCGCCAGGCCTTGGACCGGTAGAACTGCTTTGCAAATGCTTTCATGCGGCGCCCCCCTTGTGTCCGGGTCGGACACCGGCCTCTTGGTCCCGGGCTATCACCTCCGGGCAAAACAAAAAGCCAGAGTCCGACCGCATCCCGTGTTGGGATCATGTCGGGCTCTGGCTTCAGCTCCGGGCTATCGCCTCCGGAGATACAAAAAGCGCCTGCGCCGACACGACCGCTCACACGGTTCATGTGGCACAGGCACTTTGGCACAGGCACTCGTCGATATTCACGATGTGTTCATGGCCGCAGCGTTTGCAGTAGACCTGCAAGCACTTCGCCCTGGTCTCCGGGTAAATCCGGAGCACTCTCTGCTTCCCACAGGACGGACACATCAGCCATCCGTCCCTCACGATAAGTTTACCACAATTCAGTTTTTCAGGCAACGCTTTTCCCTCCCGTGTGTCTATTGTTCCACTAGGTTTCAAGATAGATCGCGCGTGCGCGTGCGCGCGCGCGAGGGGAAGCCGCTCAGGTCCCCTTCGGGACGATGTAGCTGGCGTAGTTGTAGGCGCCGAAATCGTTCTCCCGCTGGTTCCGCCTGGACCAGAGGACCCGGTCCGGAATATCAATGGCGCCGCTCTCGTCCTTCCACCGCTCCGGCGGCGGGAGCCGGCCCGACAGGCTGCGGGAGCAGCTCCACGGCCGCCGGCCGATGGGGATGATGATCCCGTCCGTCCGCTCCTTGGTGAGGTACTCGGCCAGACGCCGGTATCCGCCCCCGGCCATCAGCACCGGCTCGTCGTCCACCTCCCCCGCCGTCCACAGATGCCGCACCACCGCCGGCGGGAAATCGCTCTCCCGGAGCACCATGTGGATGTGGTAGCGGTGGTCCCCGTGGAGGCCCTCGATGCAGGTCACCCAGTCAAAGGGCCGGCCATCGTTGAACCGCCTGGCCCGGGCCATGAAAGCCCGCTTGGTGGCCATGGCCTCCCGGAAGGTGCGGGGCAGATGGACGGAGTCATAGGTCAGGGTGTAGTGCACGCCCTCGTAGCCAAAGAGGGCCAGCCGGAGCTCCAGGCGGTCCGCCTGGCTCCGGCAGACCGCCGAATGGGGTGAGCGGATGATCTCATTCTTCTCCCGCCGGTCGCTCCTGCTGTCCTCCCTGGACAGCCTTGGCCGGATTGCCCGGCACTCCTTGGTCAGGGGCCCGGCCCGCTGCCGGACGCAGTACCACGGTCTATCCATGGCCGCCCCCCGTCATAGTCCTATCATCCCTTCCAGGCTCATCCCAGAAGGCCACGAATGTGCGGCCGTAGTTGTCGGCCGTGTCGTAGGTGCCGTCCGCGATAAAGTCATCTCGTCCATTTTAGTCGCCCCCCGTTTAAAGTAAAAATTTTCTTGTTTTTCTCTTTATTCCCTCTTGACTTTTATGCGCATTATGCGTATAATATAAGTGTAAGGAGGGAACGATATGAATCACAGCTCAGCAGAAGCCGAGCGAATTATCCGGGCAGATGGTTGGTTTTACGTTTGTACCAAAGGAGATCACAAGCACTTCAAGCATCCCTCCAAGCCCGGAAAGGTGACCATCCCAGCGAACCGAAAAGACCTGAACATCAAAACCTGGAACAGCATCATGAGGCAGGCGGGGCTGAAATAAGCCCCCGCCCTGCCGCGCTATAAGGAGGACATCATGAAACTTGTATATCCCGCTCTGTTCAGTCCCTGGGAGGAAGGCGACGGCTACACGGTTGAATTTCCCGATCTTCCCGGCTGTGTAACCGAGGGCGCAACCCTGGCGGAGGCCATTGAGATGGCAGCGGACGCTGCCTCCGGCTGGATTCTTGGTGAACTGGAGGAAGGGAACGCCATTCCCGCCGCCAGCTCCCCGGCGTCAATTTCCGTTGCCGACGGAGACTTTCTAAGCGCCGTTGTGCTGGACATGGATGCCTATGCCGAGAAGTACGGCAACAAGGCAGTGCGGAAGAATCTGACCATTCCGGCCTGGCTCAACACCTTTGCCGAGTCTAAAAAGCTCAACTTCTCCCAGGTGCTCACCGAGGCGCTGACCGCGCTCTACCAGAAGCAGGCTCAATAAGTGTTACGCCCGCCCGCCCCATTACGGGGCGGGCTTTTTTGTCCCCGCCGTTCCTGGGCCGGTATCCGGATGGACAGCATTTTCTCCCGCACCAGCTTGTCCACCACGTGCCCTGTCTCCCGGTATCTGCACACCCTGGCCAGCTGCTCAAGATGCCAGGCTGTCTGGGCGGTGACCACCAGGCTCAGCCGCCGTAGGTTCTTATTGCCCATCGCCTTCACTTCTCCTTTCCTGTGTCCGAATCGGACACCGCCTCCCGCTTGAGCAGCCCGTTCAGCAGCATCATGGCGCACCGCAGCCCGTCCTGATAGCCGTAGTCCACGAGCTTCAGATGCTCAAATTCAGGCGGCCTGTTCTGGCTCTTCCGCCGGCTGGCATAGTAGAGTCCCTCCAGCAGGTTGACCACGTCTCGCACATCCCTGCGGCGGATTGGCGCGTGTTTCATCGCTATCCCTCCACTCAGTCATCCGTAGTAACCGTTACGCCGCCGATCATCTGGGGCAGGATGTTGACCTCATAGTGATACTTGTCCACGTAGGCACCGGACACATCCTGCACGATATACGTAGTCCACTCGCTCAGATAGATAAAATCCTTCTTGTATTGCCCCTCTCCCACTTCGCTGATGACGGACAGCTCGTTGTTTCCCTCGTTCGTCATGGCAAAATTGCCGATGAGCTCGTACAAGACCGTATCATCCCGGACATTGATCACCGTGATTTTCCGGGTGACATTGAAGTTGTCGGCTTCCTGCGAGATGTTGTGGGACACCCGGTCGCTTTCCCGGCAGCCACCCAGCAATACCAGTGCACCGGCCAGCACAATAACAGCAATCAGCTTTTTCATTTTCGTTCTCCTCCCCTATCCCGGCACAAACGCCGGGCATGTAATAACCTGGTAGCTCTCAACCCGCTTCTTCTCGCCGCCCGGGCTTGTGGCCTGGACCAGGATGTCCCGGCGCTCAGCCGTCCAGCCCTCCACGGGCTTGCCCTCCCTGCTCCAGGGACATCCCCTCTCTCCCTCCGCGTCAGGCACCGCGTTGCCACAGGCCCAGCATATTGTCATCATCGGTATATCCTCCTGCTATCATTTTCGTAAGGCCAAGAAAATGATCCGGCCCTCTGCCGGGCGCCGCCCCTTGGAGCGGGCCCGGGAAAAGGAGGTCCGGACGGGGAAGACGCCACCCCGCCCGGCAGAAGGCCGGACCACGGCCTTCAATCCTCGATCTGCTGCCGGTGCCAGCTCT
>NZ_JBBMFK010000042.1:0-18851 GCF_040096055.1 Pseudoflavonifractor intestinihominis | reverse complement strand
CAATGGCTCTTTTTATTTGCCATTGGGGTGCTCACTTTTTGAGTACCATTTGCTACATTTTCATTTTACCGAAAACATATTAAAGCCGTTACATACACAAATGAGTACAGTGAGAGAAATCTTCTCTTGCTTTGTCTTTGCCATGTATAGGCTTTTTTGTCTGCCGAAATACTAATGCTATCTTCATACAAAACGTAGATGAAATCAAAAAACCTTCTTATGAAACTCAGAAACACCCGATAATTTGACACCTTCCAGTGGATACAAGTGAGGGGATAAATATATTCTCTTCAATCAACACGAAAGGAGGCGTTGCCTATGATAACAAAAAGCACACCAAAGCAGTCAAAGCAGATCAACTCCCTCATAAGAAAACGCTGCTGCAATTATGTGGATGGCAACTGCTTGCTGCTTGATGAAGGCGAGGAACACCGCTGCGTACAGCTTATCAGCCAAAAGCGGTATTTTTTGCAATTATTTCAAAAACGATGGCATGGACAGCGAACAGGGAAAGATGATTTTATCCCGTTCCGCGATATGATGAATGACAACACCGCATAAAGCATGACAACAACATCAGCAGTGTGACAGTAATCAGAAATCCATAATATAAGACCAAACGCCCATTTCCGGCGGCAGGAATGTATAAACCATATCGGAGACGGGCGTTTGATTTTGACCGACTTATGAGAGAGCATTTGTCCCTATTATTGTGCCAAAATAGTCCTATTTACCACACTTGTTGCTACCGTAAAGCTGTAAATCTCTGGAGCGTTTTCTATTCGACACGGACAGAATTTTAAGGTCAAAGATTTGATAAATTACCTTAACCACCGGTAGTTTTCTTCACATTTGAGTGGTATAATGTTAAATACTGGGGACGACTTCCCAGCAAATCAAAAAGTTTAGGAGACACATAATCATGGCGATCATTCATGGTACGACGATAGGTGGAGAGGGCATTCTCTCCGGCGTCTCTGTTGAAGTCAAGAGCGAGCAGTTCGAGACTATATATGAAACAGTCAGCGATGAAACTGGATTCTTCTCTCTCTCCGTTCCGGATGGGGTATATCCTTTTCTGACTGCTGTCCGGGAGTACGGCGACCGCTATCTCGAATACTGGGCGCAGAATGTCCCGGCGCAGAGAGAATTGACGCTTGACGTGCGTATTGACACGGTAGAGGTATACGGATTGCACGCTTTTCATGTAAAAGGGGCGGCAAACGCTCTGACGGTCTATTTTCGGCCAATGAGTCTATATAAATTTAAATCTGGCGCTCACGATATTGCGCCAGAACTTGACAAGTGCGGCATTACGATCTTGGTCGACGGGCAGCAAAGCGAGATCTATTCCCTCAATCGGGTGCAAGAGTATGCCGGTGAAGATGTCGGCCTTTTGACTGCCTATCTGCTCCAAGCCTCTGTCCCGCAGGACGCCGATGAGTGGAAACGGGTGGACGTCACGGTTCGCGACAGTGATGGGCGATTTGGCTGCGCCACATTGTTTCGGTGAATGGTTGCTCCAAACCAGCCTTTCATCAAAAACACGAGAAATGCAAAACTCTTTGGAACTAAAGGACGCACGATATATAGTCTCTCGACCATGTATCGTGCGCTCTGCGATGCTTTCTCTCTGACAGCAGAAAGCCAACCTCTGAGAGATTTCGTCGTTTCGCGACCACAAGGGGATTCCCCTCGCGCCTTTCGGCTAAAAATGTGCCCCCGGCACATTTCCTACGTCGAAACCTTCGCAGGTTCAAGTCGGCTTTTGAGCAAAACAAAAAAACAGCAGCCACACAATTGTGTAAGCTGCTGCTTGGTGCGCGAGGCGGGACTTGAACCCGCACGTGCGTAATGCACACTAGAACCTGAATCTAGCGAGTCTGCCAATTCCACCACTCGCGCATCTTATTTTCGTCCGGCTCACTTGTGGAGCACGGCAACGAATGGTATATTATCACATGGAACGCGATCTGTCAATAGGGAAACGGGCATGCGGGGATATGGATGAGGTGCCGGAATTTTGTCGGCCGCCGCAGGGAGGAAAAAACGGCGGGGAAATCAGGCGTGGCCGGGGGAAAAGAAAAAGTCTTGAAACCAAACGGCTTCAAGACTTTTTGATGGTGCGCGAGGCGGGACTTGAACCCGCACGTGCGTAATGCACACTAGAACCTGAATCTAGCGAGTCTGCCAATTCCACCACTCGCGCATTTTTTCACCCGGCTCACTTGTGGAGCTCAGCGACAGATGTTATATTATCACGTCGAATTCGATCTGTCAACCGTTTTCTCAAAAAATTTGAAAATATTTTTTGAGCGCTCCGGGCACACTGTAGAACGGGAAGGAGTGAGGTTATGGACAGCGACAGAGCGCTGCTCAACTATGTCTATCAAAACGCGGAGATGGGCACCAGAACCATCGACAAGCTGCTGGACATCGTGGAGGACAAGGAGTTCCTGCGCCATCTGGAGGCCCAGAAGAAGGAGTACAGCGCCTTTGAGCGGGAGGCGGGAAATTTGCTGGAGCGGAACGGCTGCGATGCCAAGGGGCTCAACGCCCTGGAGAAGATGGGAACCTACCTGATGATCGACATGCAGACCCTGACGGACCGGTCGGCCTCCCACGTGGCGGAGATGATGATGGTGGGCAGCAACATGGGCGTGATCAACGCGATAAAGAACCTGAAGAAGTATCCGGATGCGGACGGGGACACCCGTGGGCTCATGGAGCGGCTGCTGAAAGAGGAAGAGGACAACGTGCAGCAGCTGAAAAAATTCCTGTAAAAAAAGGGCGGTGCGCACTTGCGCACCGCCCTTGCCGTTTAGGTGGCGTCCTTCTTGTGGATGATCATATCCAGGATGAGCCGGTCCAGCTCGTCGGAGCCCTCGTTGCCCAGAAGGGCGAAGTTGTCGATGGTGTACTCGGGCCGCTGCTCCACGATGCCCTCATTGGAGGCCACCCGGAGGTGGCGCATGGCCAGGGTGGCGGCCAGCATGGCGGCGTTGGTGCAGGTGGAGATCTTCAGGGCGCAGGAGGCCTTGGCGCCGTCGCACAGCATGCCGGCCACGTTGCCCAGCACATTGGAGATGGCGCAGGCGATCTCGCCCAGCCCGCCGCCCCGGAGCCACACCACCGCGCTGGCCACCCCTGTGGAGGCCACCACGGCGCCGCACAGGGCGGAGAGCACACCGAACCGGGACTTGATGTAGATGGTGATCAGGTTGGACAGGGCGCAGGCCCGGATCAGCCGCTCCCGGTCCTTTCCGTCCAGCCGCTCCCACACGGCCACCACCGGCATGGTGGCGGCGATGCCCTGGTTGCCCGAGCCGGAGTTGGACATGACGGGCAGGTCCACGCCGGCCATACGGGCGTCGGCAGCGGCGCCCGCCAGGGTCATGGCGTAGTTGGTGGTGTCGTTGGCCAGAGCGCCCGCCCGCACGTCCTCCCGGATGGTCTTGCCCACCCGGAGGCCGTAGTCGTTGGTCAGGCCCTCCTGGGCGATCTTGGAGTTGAGGGTGACGGCCTGTTCCACCAGGGAGAACTCCTCCAGGGGGGCGGTGGTGCAGAACTCATACACATCCGCCAGGCGGCAGCTGAGCCCCTGGCAGTGGTCGGCGCCCTCGACGGCGCAGCTGTTCTGATAGATCACGGTCCCATTTTTCACAATGGAGTCCACGTGGGTGTGGGAGCCCGCCACCCGGACCACCACCGTGTCGGCGGTGGTGTGGAGCTCCACCTCGATGTACAGCTTGGCGGGCACGTCCGCCCGGTCCAGCTCCACTCTGCCCTCCTGCACCAGGCGGGCGGCCTGGGCCACCCCGACCGGGTCCAGATGCTCCAGCAGCTCCAGCTCTTTTGCGGGGTCCCCGCACACCGCGCCGATGGCCACGGCGTACTTGGGGCCGGTGAACTCTGTGCCCGGGATGCCCACCACAAAGGCGTTCTTGATGATGTTGGCGGAGGCACGGAGGATAATGCGCTCAATGGCGCCGGAGGCCTGCGCCCGGGCGGTGGCGCCGGCAAAGGCGATGGCCACCGGCTCAGTACAGCCGGTGGCCACCTTCAGCCCGGCAGCCATAGCGTCACGCAGCACCTGTATCGTCTGCTGATCCATAACTGTCCTCTCTTTTTATCACGTGAGCGCTTAGCCCTTGTAGGCCACAGCCTCGATCTCCACCAGGGCGTCCTTGGGCAGACGGGCCACCTGGACGGCGGCACGGGCGGGGCAGTCGGCGGTGAAGAACTCGCCGTACACGGCGTTCATGGCGCCGAAGTGCTCCATGTCCTGCAGGAACACGCCCACCCGGACCACGTCGGCCATGGTCATGCCGGCGGCCTCCACAATGTTCTTCACATTGGTGAGGGACTGGCGGGTCTGAGCGGAGATATCATCGCCGGCAAAGGCGCCGGTGGCAGGATCGATGGGGAGCTGGCCGGAGACAAAGAGGAAATCGCCGGCCTTGACCGCCTGGGAGTAGGGCCCGATGGCGCCCGGCGCGCCGGTGGTGCTGATGATTTCTTTCATGGGGAAGAGCCTCCTTCAAGTAAGATAAAAGCAGCCTCGCAGCAGCGGGGACCAAGCCTTATATGAAAAAGAATAGAGGAAAAAAACGCCGTTGTCAATGTGTGGGGAAGGCAAAAAAGAAAAAATATTTTAGAACCAAAAAATTTTTTAGATACAGAGATGGAAAATTGAGATTTTCTGTAACAAAATACCTTCTTCGTGCGATATTTATGGTGAAGGGCTCAACAGCATATCCCCCAAAAAAATTTGGCATATGCCGCGGAAAAGGAGAAATGGATATGAAACGCATGAGAACAGCCGTGATCGCCGCCGTGCTGCTGGGCGTGCTGGCCGTCGGGGCCGCAGCCGCCAGCGGGATTCAGCAAATCCTCGTGGACCTGCGCCCTGACATCACCGTGGAGGTGGACGGCATGGCCCGCACCATGACCGACAAGAACGGCAAGACCGTCTACCCCATCAGCTACGACGGCACCACCTACCTCCCCGTCCGGGCCCTGGGCGAGATCCTGGGCCAGACCGTGGAGTGGGACAGCGCCACCCAGACCGTGATCATGACCGAAAAGGTGCTGGAGCCCGCCGCTCTGTATCCCACCGTGGACGATCTGGAGAAGGGCATGACCCGCTCGGAGAAGGCCATTGACGGCCTGACCCCCGCGGACACCTACGTGGAGCGGGCCAAGCAGTACGCCGCCCTGGTGGGCGATCTGGACGACCTGCGGGCCGGGCTGGACGCCCTGGTGGAGGAGACCAACAGCGACTTCAGCGCGGGCAAGCTCACCCTGGCTGAATTCACCGACCTGAACAACCGCCTGGGGGCAGTGGACGTGCGCCTGAAGGACGCCTACACCGACCTGGAGACCAAGACCATCGCCGACGAGACGGGCAAGCTCACCGCCTATCAGATCTCCGCCAACAACCTCACCGAGCTGGAGGCCGCCATGACCGAGCTGGAGCAGGCCATCGAGGCCTTCAAGCCCGCCCCCACCACCGTGGAGCAGGCCCAGTCCTACGCGGCCCTCTCCCTGCGGCTGGAGAACCTGTACGAGCAGATCAGCGCCCGGTACAAGACCATCAACGACGACTACATCCAGAACCGCATTACCAACTCTGAGTACAACAGCCTGTACAGCCGGGCCAATTCCCTGGACGTGCGGGCCAAGGACGCCCGCGCCGACCTGGAGGAGAAGAACGCCGCCAGCGGCACGGCCTATCAGGTGGCGGACGCGGTCATCAAGGAGCTGGACAGCCGCACCGCCTCCCTGGAGCAGGAGGTCAGGGACCTGAAGCCCTCTCAGGACTATATTGAGCGGGTGAAGGAGTACCTGGCCATCGAGGAGAAGTTCAGCGCCCTGAGTCAGGACATCTCCAGCGAATATTCCATCATCAACGACGACCTGCGGCAGGGCCGCACCTCCTACAGCGAGTACAACAGCCTGAACAGCCGTCTGGGCGGGCTGGATGTGCGGGTGAAGGAGGCCCGGACCGATCTGAAGGAGAAGGTGTTCCAGGGCGTATGGGAGGACCCGGACGACGGCACCACCACCCCCGGCGGCTCCTATGACGACTACTCGGATCAGATCACCGCGCTGGCCGGCCGGATCGCCGATCTGGTGAAAAAGCTGTGGACCGACGGCTGGGAGAACGGCCGCCAGCTGCTCCAGGACCTGAAGGCCCTGGACGAGGAGTGCGGCAAGCTGGAGGACCTGCTGGAGAGCGCCTACAAGCAGAGCAAGCTGAGCAAGAGCGAGTACCGGTCCCTGGAGAGCCTGCTGGACCGGGCGGAGGACCGGGTGGAAGACGCCATGGACTACCTGGAGGAGCTCTTCGACTGGGACGACGACGATGGCGACGACTGGTGGAACTACCACAACCGCTGGAACTACGGCCACGACAACGGCTGGCACCGGGGCTGGTACAAGGACGACTGGTTTGACTGGGACGACTGACACCGGCCGGTGAGCAGGACAGCCCGGCAGGGGAGACCCACAAGTAAATAAAAACGCAGGCCCCCGGCTCAGCCGGGGGCCTGATGCTGTCGGGGCGGGATCAGCGCCGGTGGTCCTCCTTGACCAGACCGGAGCGGTAGGCGGCCAGAAGGGCCTTCAGGTCGTCCACCTGGTGCTGGAGCTCGCTGCCGATGTCGGTGGAGCGGATCTTGACCTTGTCGTCCATCCGCTCAAACACCATGGGGGAGGAGAGAATGTCCCGGTTCTCCCGGATGGCGTTCTCCCGGCCCTCAAAGGGCTCGTGGGAGACGATGCGCATGGACTCGGAGTTGTAGATCAGGGTGTAGCCGGCGATGCCGGTGGTGGGCTGGTAGGCCCGGCAGAAGCCGCCGTCAATGACGATGAGCTTGCCGCCGCCCTTGATGGGGCTCTCCCCCTTCCGGGACTTGACGGGCACGTGGCCGTTGATGATGTGGCAGTGGGGGCCCTCCAGGCCGAACTCCTTGAGCAGCCGCTCGCACACCGCCGGGTCGTTGTAGAAGGTGTAGTAGGCGTTCTTGGGCTCGGCCCAGGAGGACTCGTCCTTGATGAGCCGCCGCTCAAAGGTGGTCATCCGGTCCCGGCCGAACACGGGGGAGCCACGGCCGCACCACAGGAACCACAGGTAATCCATTCCGTACTGCCGCTCCTCGCTGCCCGGCTTGGCGTAGTACCCCTGGCGGGCCACCGCCTCGGCGTAGTCCAGGAAGGCCCGGCCGGAGAGAATCTTGCCCCCGGCCCGGAAGGTGAGCAGTTCTCCCTCCGGCGTCAGGGGGATGCAGCCGTGGAGCAGCAGATTGCCGTTGTAGACCTTGTACAGCCCACCCTTGGAGTAGAGAAAGCGGATGTGCCGCTGGAGCTTCTCGCTGCGCTGGAAGGAGTTGGTCAGCTGGTTGATGACCTCGTCCTCCTCGGGGGAGAGCTCATAGGGATTGGAGCGGTCCACAGTGGGGAACTCGGTGTCCGAGAGCTGGTACTCCACGCCGTTGATGACGATGGACTTCTTCTCGTAGTCGATCTTGTCCAGCAGCAGCCGGTCCTCCATGCCGAACTCGGGGTGGCGGAGGATCTTCTGCCCCTCCAGCTTGAAGAGGATGATGGTGATGGCCTTGTGCATCCGGGCGGCCAGGGCCTTGTCCTTTTCGGTGTAGTTGTTGGCGTCGTCCCCGGCGAACTTGGCCTTGAAGCAGGAGCAGTCCACGTCCCTGTAGAACTCGTTGGCGAACAGGGCCAGGGGCCGCAGGGAGATGCCGTAGCCCGTCTCGATGACCTCCAGGTTGTTGTAGTGGATGGAGTTGGACAGCACCGTGGCCACCAGGGTGCGGCTGCCGGTGGCGGCTCCCATCCACAGCACGTCGTGGTTGCCCCACTGGATGTCCACCGAGTGGTACTCGGTCAGGTAGTCCATGATGATGTCCGCACGGGGGCCCCGGTCGAACATGTCGCCCACAATGTGCAGGTGGTCCACCACCATGCGCTTGATGAGCTCGCACACGGCCACGATAAAATCCTCGGCCCGGTCGATATCGATGATGGTGGATATGATATTCTCGTAGTTGGAGCGTTTATTATGGTACTCGTAGTTGGTGTTGATGAGCTCGTCGATGATGTAGGCGTACTCCTTGGGCATGGCTTTACGGACCTTGCTTCGGGTGTACTTGGACGTGACCATGCGGCAGATGTCGATGAGACGGTGGAGGGTGATGCGGTACCACTCCTCCATGTCCTCGGTCTCCTTGGCCACCCGGGCCAGCTTCTCCTCGGGGTAGTAGATGAGGGTGGCCAGCTGGTCCCGCTCCGCCTTGGACACGCTGGAGGAGAAGAGCTCGTCCACCTTCTCCCGCACCACGCCGGAGGCGGAGTTCATCAGGTGGAGAAAGGCCTCGTACTCGCCGTGGACGTCGGAGATAAAGTGTTCGGTGCCCTTGGGCAGGTTCAGGATGGCCTGGAGGTTGATGATCTCGCTGCTGGCGGCCTGGACCGTGGGGTACTGGCGGGAGAGCATCTGGAGATAGCGCAGGCTGGGGACAGAAGCGGCTGCTTCCTTTTTCATTGGGGTCCTCCTTCCAAAAACAGGTAGCAATCCGGCGCTCCGCCCGGGCGGGACGCCGGGCCTGACTGCACGCGGGGAATTCATAAGATATATTGTAGCATGGAAGTGGAAAATGAAAAGTATATTTTGTGTGAATTTACAGAAAAAGCGGGGCAAAACCTGGCTTGACAGGCCGGCCAGGCGGAAGGAGCGGCCCTGGCGGCGGCAAACGGAAGCGGTCCGCCCGCATTGACAGAACCCGGTTTCACTGGTACAGTAAAGAGGACTGAGAGGTGTTTTTCATGTGCCCTGAAAATGAAGATAAAGCGGAATTTTTCAATGGAGATCAGGTGATCTTTGTCAATACAGAGCTGATTCAGCGGGCGGTGGCTGGGCTGCAGAAGTCCCGGGAGGAGTTCCAGGCCCTGCTGGAGCAGGCGGAGCTGGGAGACCTGTCCGCCCAGTACGACCTGGCCATGAAATACGCCGATGGCGACGGGGTAGACCGGGACATGGCCCAGGCGGCCCACTGGTTTGCCCAGGCGGCAGAGCAGGACGACATGCGGGCCGTGGAGGCTCTGGGCCGCTGCTACCAGCTGGGCGAGGGCGTGGAACGGGACGAGAAGCGGGCGGTGGAGCTGTTCCAGCGCTGCGTGGACGAGGACTATGCCCCGGGCCAGTGCAGCCTGGGCCTGTGCTATGAGAACGGCAGCGGCGTGGACCAGGACCCGGTCCGGGCGGCGGAGCTCTACCAGCTCTCGGCCGACCAGGGGTACGCCCCCGCCCAGTGCAACCTGGCGGTGTGCTACCTCAACGCCATTGGCGTGGCGCGGGATGACAGCCGTGCCGCCGAGCTGCTGCGGCAGTCGGCGGAGCAGGAGTTTCCCCGGGGAATCAGCCTGCTGGGCTGCTGCTACCGGGACGGCCGGGGCGTGGAGCCCGATCCGGCCAAGGCGGCCGAGCTCTTCCGCCGGGCCGCGGAGAAGCGGTACATACCCGCCCTGTGCGACCTGGGGCTGTGCTATGAGAGCGGCAGCGGCGTGGACGAGGACCCGGCCAAGGCGGTGGAGTGCTACACCCAGTCCGCAGAGGAGGGCTACGCCCCGGCCCAGTGCAATCTGGGCTACTGCTATCTGGCCTCCATCGGCGTGGAGCAGGACGACGCCAAGGCGGCGGAGTGGATTGCCCGGTCGGCGGAGCAGGAGTATCCCCGGGCCCTGCGGCTCATGGGCTGCCTGTACCAGGACGGCCGGGGCGTGGAGAAGGACCTGGCCAAGGCGTCGGACTACTACCGCCAGGCCGCGGAGCAGAACTATCTCCCCGCCCTGTGCGACCTGGGGCTGTGCTACGAGAACGGCGAGGGCGTGGAGCAGGACCAGAAGCAGGGCGCGGCGCTGTACCGCCGGGCGGGGGAGCAGGGCTACGCCCCGGCCCAGTGCAACCTGGGTTTCTGCCTGCTCAACGGCATCGGCGTGGAGAAGGACCCGGAGGAGGCTGTGGAGTGGCTGAAAAAGGCTGCCCAGCAGGAGTACCCCCGGGCCATCAGCATCCTGGGCGACTGCCTGGGGGAGGGGACCGGCCTGGAGAAGAACGCGGTCATGTCTGCCGCCTGCTACCAGCGGGCCGCCGACATGGACTATGTCCCCGCCCAGTGCGCCCTGGGCCTGTGCTATGAGATGGGCGACGGCGTGGAGAAGGACGAGAAGCAGGCTGTGGCCTGGTACACCCGGGCCGCGGAGCAGGGCTACGCCCCTGCCCAGTGCAATCTGGCGGTGTGCCATCTCAACGGCATCGGCGTGGAAAAGGACCCGGCGAAGGCCGTGGAGTGGCTGGAAAAGGCGGTAGAACGGAACTTTGCCCGGGCCATGGACATCCTGGGCGACTGCTGCCGCAACGGCACCGGAATGGAGCGGGACGAGGCGCGGGCCGTGGCGCTCTACCGCCAGGCGGCGGATAAGGGGTATGCCATGGCCATCTGCGACCTGGGCCTGTGCTACGAGATGGGCAGCGGCGTGGAGAAGGACGAGAAGAAGGCGGTGGAGCTCTACCGCCAGGCGGCCCAGATGGGCTATCCCGGCGCCCAGTGCAACCTGGGCTACTGCTGCCTGGAGGGCGTCGGCACGGTCAAGCGGCCCGAGGAGGCGGTGGAGTGGTTCCGGCGGTCGGCGGAGCAGGGCTATCCCCGGGCCCAGAGCCTGCTGGGCAGCTGCCTCCGGGACGGCCTGGGGACAGCGGTGAACAGCGAAGAGGCGGTCAAGTGGTTCCAGCGTGCGGCGGAGCAGGGGTATCCCCCCGCCCAGTGCAGCCTGGGCCTGGCCTATGAGAACGGCGACGGGGTGGAGCAGGACCCGCCCCGTGCCACGGAGCTGTACCGCCAGGCAGGGGAGCAGGGGTATGCTCCCGGCCAGTGCAACCTGGCGGTGTGCTATCTCAACGGCTTCGGCGTGCCGGAGGACGGGAAGCAGGCGGTGGAGTGGCTCAAGCGGGCGGCGGCCCAGGAGTTCGGCCGGGCGCTGAACATCCTGGGGGACTGCTACCGCCGGGGCGTGGGCGTGGACCGGGACCCCCAGCGGGCGGTGGCCTACTACCAGCGGGCCGCCGCCGCGGGCTATGTCTCCGCCTTCTGCAGCCTGGGCTACTGCCACGAGGTGGGCGAGGGCGTGCCGGAGAACAAGGTGCGGGCCGTGGAGTACTACACCCGGGGCGCCCAGGCCGGGGACGAGACCGCCCAGTGCAACCTGGGCTACTGCTATCTGGAGGGTATCGGCGCCAAGCGGGACCCCAGCCGGGGCGTGTCCTGGCTGCACAAGGCGGCCAAGCAGGGGTCCCTGCGGGCCCTGTGCCTGCTGGGCGGCTGCTACCGGGACGGCACGGGCGTCATGAAGGACGAGAAAAAGTGCGTGGAGTACCTGACCCGGTCGGCGGAGCAGGGCTATGCCCCCGCCCAGTGCAACCTGGGCCTGTGCTATGAGCAGGGCACCGGCGTGGCCATGGATACGGCCAGGGCGGTGGAGTGGTACACCAAGGCCGCCCAGGCCGGCGACAGCGCCGCCCAGTGCAACCTGGGCTACTGCTGCCTGGAGGGCATCGGTACGGCCAAGGACCCGGTGCGGGCGGTGGCCTGGTTCCAGCGTGCGGCGGAGCAGGGCTCGGTCCGGGCCATGAACCTGCTGGCCGACTGCTACCGGGACGGCGTGGGCACCGCACCCGACCGGGCCAAGGCGGAAGAGCTCTACCAGCGGGCGGCCCGCAACGGCAGCCAGGAGGCGGCGGAGAGCCTGAAGAAGCTCCATGCCGCCAAGGTGGAGAGCAGACAGACCAAAAAATCCCTGTTCAAGCGGCTGTTTGGCGGCTGAGAGGGAACTATAGAAGAACACCGACGTATGCGGGACGGCCAGGCCGTTCCGCACACGTTTCTTTCGAAACGTGAAGAGTTGCAATTGAGGGAAAGCTATTTTATAATAAATACCATAAGAGAATAGAAAAGGGATACGGAACAGGGCTTGTGGGGCCAGGCCGGAGGTTCCGGCCGTATCCATTCCTGTACGCGAGGAGAAAGAGTATGGAGCTTGACTGCCGGGGCCGGAATGCCCACCAGGAGCCGGACACGCTGCTGATCGTGGACGACGACGAGATGAACCGGGCCATTCTGGAGAACATTTTTTCACCATTTTACGCCATCGAACAGCGGGAGAACGGCAGAGTGGGCCTGGAGGCGGCGCTGAGTCTGCGGGACCGGCTGTGCGCGGTGCTGCTGGACGTGGTCATGCCGGAGATGAACGGCATCCAGGTGCTGCGGGTGCTGGCGGAGGACGGGTTTCTGGGCCAGATTCCCGTGTTCCTCATCACCGCCGAGGCCAGCGGCGACACCATGCGGGAGGCCTACCAGCTGGGCGTCATGGACGTGATCAGCAAGCCGGTCATCCCCTATATGGTGGAACGGCGGGTCAACTCGGTGGTGGAGCTGTTCCGGGCCAGAAAGCGGCTGGGCAACGTGGTGGAGCGGCAGCAGTCCGCCCTGCTCAGGCAGGCCGAGCAGATCATCGGCCTCAGCCGGGGCATGATCGAGTCCCTGTCCACTGCCATCGAGTTTCGCAACGGCGAGTCGGGGGAGCACGTCCGCCGCATCCACGATATCACCAAGTATATGCTGGAGCACACCGAGCTGGGGAACGGCCTGTCGCCGGAGGACATCGACGCCATCGCCCTGGCCGCCATCATGCACGACGTGGGCAAGATCGCTATCCCCGACGCCATCCTCAACAAGCCCGGCCGCCTGACGGCCGAGGAGTTTGAGATCATGAAGACCCACACCGTTCAGGGCGCCCGGCTGCTGGAGCGCATCCCCCAGATGCGGGAGCTGGGTGCCTACCGCTACGCCTGCGACATCGCCCGCCACCACCACGAGCGCTGGGACGGCCGGGGCTACCCCGACGGCCTGAAGGGGGACGAGATCTCCGTCTGGGCCCAGATCGTGTCCCTGGCCGACGTGTACGATGCCCTGGTCAGCAAGCGGGTGTACAAGGACGCCTTTGCCCGGGAGGAGGCCCTGCGCATGATCCGGGACGGGGAGTGCGGCACCTTCAATCCCGAATTGCTGGCGTGCTTCTTCCAGGTAGAGCGGGATCTGAGATGTCTGTATCAGACAAAGGAGGAGAAGAAGGATGGATGACCGCATCCGAGCGGGTCTGGCCGCCGCCGGGATCGATGTGGACGAGGCCCTGGAGCGCTTTATGGGCAGCGAGGCCATGCTGACCCGCTTTTTGAAGAAATTCCCCGCGGACCCGGGGTTCTCCGCCCTTGCCGCGGCTCTGGCGGCAGGCGACCAGGAGGGGGCGGTCAACGCCGCCCACACCCTGAAGGGCCTGTGCGGCAATCTGTCCATCAAGCCTCTGTTCACCGGCTTTGACCGGCAGGTGGCCCTGATGCGGGCCGGGGACTGGGCTGCCGCCGCCGCCATGATGCCCCAGCTCACCGAGGACTACAACCGGACGGTGGAGGCCATTTTGGCGCTGGGCTGACCGGGATAAAGGCATAAAAACCGCAGGATCGGAGAAAAAACTCCGTTCCTGCGGTTTTTTATGTCTCTCCGTAGAGCTCATAGAACGCCGGGCGGCCGATGAGGGCAAAGCCGGTGCCCGCCCCGTCGGGGGACCGGACCACGCCGCCCAGAGTCCTGGAACAGTGGATGATCTCCAGAGTGCCCGCTTCCGTGGTGCCCACCACGATGCCCACGTGGCTCAGGTCGGGGAAAAAGGCCAGGTCCCCGGGCTGGGCCTCTGCCCAGACCACCGGCGTGCAGCGGGAGTACTGGTCCCGGACGCCGTTGCCGATGGCGGAGAGAGCCCCGGCGTCCCCTGCGGCGTTGACCGCCGCCCAGGTCACCAGCCCGGAGCAGTCCAGGCCGAAGGGGACCAGGGTGCCGGTGGTATCGCTCCCGTCGGCGGTGACCAGGGCTGGCACGCCCCAGCGGCTGTCCCAGCCCAGACAGACCGATTTCCCACCCCAGAAGTAGCCCACTTTGCCCGTCAGGGCGGCGGCGTTTTCCACCATGGCCCGCCGCAAGGGGGATAAATCCTCCGGCAGAAAGAGGGAGGGGGCGGGGGCTACCTCCTCCGGCGGGCTGCTTCCACAGGGCAAAAATGGGAGCAGCAGGCCGCACAGCAGCAGGGCCACACCCAGAAAGCGAAGAATGCGGCCCCATCCGCCGGAATGGTGCCGCCTGCGCCGGATTCTCCGCCGGGGCGGATATGGACGTCTCACTGCCGGTCCCTCCTCACGCCGTCACCACTGGGGGGGCGGCTCAATAGGATAGATGGGGGAGAACCATCCCCCGCCTACATGTTATGTGAGGAGCGTTCCAATATGAGCGAATTGATTTCCCTCTGCGGCCTGGGGGTGGGCACGAGCGCCCGGGTGGCGGAGGTGGCGGGCGAGCGGGCCATGCGCCGCCGCCTGATGGATATGGGCCTCATCCCCGGCACCCGGGTGACCTGCGTGGCCGCCAGCCCGGCGGGGGACCCGTCGGCCTACCTCATCCGGGGGGCGGTGGTGGCCCTGCGGGGGCGGGACGCCGAAGGCATCCGGGTGGAACCTGCCGCTGAGCCCTGCCCGGTACTGGCCGGGGAGGGGTCCCAGTGGGCCTGACGGGGGCGTCCACCGGCGCGGCGGCGGTGGACCGTGGACTGGACATCCAAAAGCTCCGGCCGGACGACAGGGTCATCGCCCTGGCGGGCAACCCCAACGTGGGCAAATCCACCGTGTTCAACAGCCTGACCGGCATGCACCAGCACACGGGCAACTGGCCGGGCAAGACGGTGGGTAGCGCCCAGGGCCGGTGCGAGCACCGGGGGCGGGGCTATGTGCTGGTGGACCTGCCGGGTACTTACTCCCTCATGGCCCACTCCGCCGAGGAGGAGGTGGCCCGGGACTTCCTGTGCTTCGGCGGGGCGGAGGGGGCCGTTGTGGTGTGCGACGCCACCTGTCTGGAGCGCAACCTGAACCTGGTGCTTCAGACCCTGGAGCTGGAGCCCCGCACGGTGGTGTGCGTCAATCTGATGGACGAGGCGGCCAAGAAGGGCATCCGGGTGGACCTGGAGGAGCTGTCGAAGCGGCTGGGAGTGCCCGTGGTGGGGGCCTGCGCCGGGCGGGACCAGGGGCTGGAAGAGCTGCTGGATGAGGCGGAGAAAATCGTGGCGGCGGAGCAGCCGCCACAGCCCATCCAGGTGCAGTATCCCGGTCCCATCGAGACGGCGGTGGAAAAGCTGCTCCCCCTGGTGGAGGCGCGGACGGCGGGGAAGCTCCCCGGCCGCTGGACCGCCCTGCGGCTGTTGGAGGGGGAGCCGGGCCTGCTGGCCAGGCTGGAGGAGGCGCTGGGCGTCCGCCTGGCGGAGGACGGGGAACTGGCCGCTGCGCTGGCAGAGGCCCGGACATGGCTGGAGGAGCGGGGAATCAGTCGGGAGAACCTGGGGGACCGGCTGGCCGCCGGTCTGGTGATGACCGCCGAGGCGGTGTGCGCCGGGGCGGTGAAGTGCACCCGGGAGGACTATAACCGCCGGGACCGCAGGCTGGACCGGCTCTTTACCAGCCGGGCCACCGGCATCCCGGTGATGCTGGCCCTGCTGGCGGGGGTGTTCTGGCTGACCATCCAGGGGGCCAACTACCCCTCACAGCTGCTGTCCGACGGCCTCTTCTGGCTCCAGGACCGGCTGACCGACCTGTTTACATACTGGAATGCCCCGGAGTGGCTCCACGGGGCGCTGGTATTGGGGGTCTACCGGGTGCTGGCCTGGGTGGTGTCGGTGATGCTGCCCCCCATGGCCATCTTTTTCCCCATCTTCACCCTGCTGGAGGACTTCGGCTACCTGCCACGGGTGGCCTTTGTGCTGGACCACGCCTTCCAGAAGGCCAGAGCCTGCGGCAAGCAGGCCCTCACCATGGCCATGGGCTTTGGCTGCAACGCCGCCGGGGTGGTGGGGTGCCGTATCATCGACTCCCCTCGGGAGCGGCTCATCGCCATGCTGACCAACAACTTTGTGCCCTGCAACGGCCGCTTTCCCACCCTCATCGCCATCATCACCATGTTTTTTGTGGGCACCGGCGGCGGACCGGGGAGGGCGCTGTTGTCCGCCCTGCTGCTCACCGGGGTGATCGTGCTGGGGGTGTTTCTCACCTTCCAGGTCTCCCGGCTGCTGTCGGCCACGGTGCTCAAGGGCGTGCCCTCCTCCTTCACCCTGGAGCTGCCCCCCTACCGCCGCCCCAGGGTGGGGCAGGTGATCGTCCGCTCGGTGCTGGACCGGACGGTGTTCGTGCTGGGCCGGGCGGTGATGATCGCCGCCCCGGCGGGGCTGCTCATCTGGGTGCTGGCCAACGTGCAGGTGGGCGGCGCCAGCCTGCTGGCCCACTGCACCGGCTTCCTGGACCCGCTGGGCAAGGCGCTGGGTATGGACGGCGTGATTCTGACCGCCTTTATCCTGGGCTTTCCCGCTAACGAGATCGTCATCCCCATTATGCTCATGGCCTACCTGGCCACCGGCAGCCTGACCGGCTACGAGAGCCTGGATGCCCTGCGCACCCTGCTCACCGACCATGGCTGGACCTGGCTGACGGCGGTGTGCACCATGCTCTTTTCCCTGGTCCACTGGCCCTGCTCCACCACCTGCATGACCATACGCAAGGAGAGCGGCAGCTGGAAATGGACCCTGCTGGGCTTCGCGCTGCCCACGGCCATCGGCATGGCGCTGTGCTTCCTGGTGGCCACCGCCGCCCGGCTGCTGGGGCTGGCATAAACAAAAAATCCTCTCCCGCCGGGAGAGGATTTTTTGCTTGACTTTTCACCTACAAGATGTTAATGTAAATACACCTACAAGTTGTAGTTGAAATATTGGAGGGATTTCCATGGAAAAACGGCAGCTGTCAGACTCCGAGCTGGAGCTGATGCGGGTGGTCTGGAGCCGGGGCGGGCGGGCCCGCTTTGCCCAGGTGATGGAGGCCCTGGCGGGACAGGGGAAGGACTGGAAGGCCAATACGGTGCTCACCTTTCTCTCCCGCCTGGTGGAGAAGGAGATGCTGGCGGTGGAGAAGAACGGCCGGCTGAATGTGTATGTGGCCCTTCTGCGGGAGGAGGACTACGCCGACCAGCAGACCCGGTCCTTCCTGAACAAGGTGTACGGCGGCAACGCCGGGCGGCTGGTGTCCTCCCTCCTCAAGCAGGACTGCCTCACCGCCGAAGACCTGGACGAGCTGAAGGCTTTTTGGGAGAAGGGCGGGAAGGCGTAATGGGCGGGGCGCTGTCCACCCTGCTCAGCCTGACCCTGTCCGGGTCGGTGCTCATTGTGCTGCTGCTGGCCCTCCGGCCCCTAGTGCGGGACCGGCTGGGGCACAGCGGTTACTACTACCTCTGGCTGGTGCCCCTGGCACGGCTGCTCCTGCCTATTTTTCCCGCCATTCGGCTGCCTGAGGGACTGACCCAGGCCCTGCCGGAGGAGGTGACGGCCGGCGAACTGTGGCTGCGGGCTCCGGATATGGCCCTGGCCGGGCCGGACCGGCAGGGGGCGGGAGCGGATTTGCTGGCCATGCTGCCTGAATTGCTGGTACTCCTGTGGGGGACGGTGGCCGTTGCCCTGGCTCTGCGGGCGGTGTGGCGGTATGTCCGCTGCCTCCGCGCCCTGGAGCGGGAGAGCCGCCCGGCGGGGGAGCGGGTCCAGGCGGTCTATGGGGACGCCTGCCGTATGCTGGAGGTGACCGGGCCGCCCAGGCTGCTGGTCTGTCCCGGCCTGCGCTCTCCCATGCAGGCCGGACTGATCCGGCCCATGGTGCTCCTGCCCGACGAGAACAGCGGGGAGGCGGTGCTGCGGGCGGCCCTGCTCCACGAGCTGACCCACTACCGTCGCCTGGACCTGTGCTCCAAGTGGCTGGCGGAGGCGGCGGTGTGCGTCCACTGGTTCAACCCGCTGGTCTATGTGCTCCGGCGGGAGCTGAGCCGGGCCTGTGAACTCTCCTGCGACGAGGGGGTGCTCCGGCGGCTGGATGAGTCCGGCCGCAAAGTCTACGGCGCGTCCCTCATTGCCCTGGCCCGGCCTGTATCGGGACCAACCAAGAACAACATGACCCTTGCCATGAGCAGGGATGGAGAACAGCTGAAAGAGAGGTTGTATGCCATTATGAAATTTCAGTCCAAAGGAAAGCTGACCGGTGCGGCAGCGGTGGGCGTGGCGGCGGCGCTGTGCCTGTGCGGCGTGCTGGCCGGGGCCTACGCCGCCGACCTGACCGGTCAGGCGGAGGAGACAGAGCAGCCCGAAATGCTGGTCATCTCGGAGCCGCTGGCCACAGAGGATCAGACGAAGCCCGTTGGAGCGGACGCGGAAGAATTGCTGTCTCCCCTGGACGGCGACACCCTGACGGTGACCATGCCCTTTGGCACCCGGGTGCACCCCATCACCGGAGAGACCACCAGCCACGACGGGCTGGACATCCAGGCGGACAGCGGCGCGGCGGTGTACGCCCCCCGGAGCGGCCAGGTGCTGGAGTCCGCCTTTAATGCGGAGTACGGCAACTATTTGGTCATCGGTTGGGACGGCGGGGAGGTACTCTTCGCCCACCTGTCCGCCAATACGGTGGCGGAGGGAGACCAGGTGACCCAGGGCCAGAACGTGGGCTATGTGGGCCAGACCGGCATGGCCACCGGCCCTCATCTCCACGTGGAGGTGCGGCTGGACGGGGCGCTGGCAGACCCGGAGACCTGCTTTACCGGCGTCACGTTTGTCCATTAAAAAAGAAAAATCAGAAGAGCGCTGCCCGAAAGAGATCG
>NZ_JBBMFK010000041.1:0-21267 GCF_040096055.1 Pseudoflavonifractor intestinihominis | reverse complement strand
TGCGGGACCCCGTGGAGAAGCTGTGCTCCCGGGTTCAGTTGCTCTTGTCGAAGGCTTTAATAAAGTCGCACAGCTTTCCCCCAGAAAAGGCTGCGCCTTTCCCGGGGACCCCTGATTTTACCTCCTCGGGCGGAGTGAATCCGCCCTGCGGCAAGATTTTGGCCTCCGGCCAAAATGCTTGAACGCGGCTCAGCCGCGCCCCGCCTTGCGGGACCCCGTGGAGAAGCTGTGCTCCCGGGTTCAGTTGCTCTTGTCGAAGGCTTTAATAAAGTCGCACAGCTTCTCCACGCCCTCTACCGGCATGGCATTGTAGATGGATGCCCGCATACCGCCCACGGAGCGGTGGCCCTTCAGGTTGGTAAAGCCGGCGGCAGTGGACTCCTTGACGAACTTGGCGTCCAGCTCGTCGTTGCCGGTGCGGAAGACCACGTTCATATCGGAGCGGGAGTCCTTTTCCACGGCGCAGGTGAACAGGCGGGAGTTGTCGATGACGTCGTAGAGCATGGCCGCCTTGCCGTGCTTGATGGCCTCCATGCCGGGCACGCCGCCCTGGCCCTCCAGCCACTCCAGCACCAGACCCAGCATGTAGATGCACCAGCAGGGGGGCGTGTTGTACATGGAGTCCTTGTCGATCATGGTCTTGTAGTTCATCATCAGCGGGGTGTAGGGCAGCTCATGGCCGGCCAGATCCTCCCGCACAATGGCCACGGTCAGGCCGGCGGGGGCCATGTTCTTCTGGGCGCCGGCGAAGATGATGCCGTACTTGCTCACGTCCACCGGGCGGGAGAGGATGTCGGAGGACATGTCGCACACCAGGGGCACGTCGCCGGTTTCAGGCACGTACTGCCACTCGGTGCCGTAGATGGTGTTGTTGGCGCAGTAGTAGAAGTAGCTGGCCTCCGGGTCCAGCTTCAGCTGGTCCTGGGCGGGGATATAGGTGTGGTTCTTGTCGGCGGAGGAGGCGGCCAGGCTGATCTGGCCGTACTTCTGGGCCTCCTTATAGGCGATGTTGGCGAAGTTGCCGGTGACGGCATAGTCGGCCTTTCCGGTCTTGCCGATCAGGTTCAGGGGCACCATGGAGAACTGGGTGGAGGCGCCGCCCTGGAGGAAGAGGATCTTGTAGTTGTCGGGCACCTGAAACAGCTTGCGGAAGCGGGCCTGGGTGTCCTCAAAAATCTTCAGGAAAACCTTAGATCGGTGACTCATCTCCATCACTGACATGCCTGATCCCTGATAGTTGGTGATTTCGGCACCGGCGCGCTGAAGCACTTCCAGCGGCAGCATGGACGGACCTGCGGAAAAGTTGTACACGCGATCTGACATTGGACACCCTCCTAAAATGTGTTTTGCCGTCCGCCCACCGGGCACACGGCATACTCAAAGGACGAAAAACGGCCGCAGAAGACCGCGGCCCTTCTGTGGGCCACGGCACTCCGTGGCCGTTGCTTTAGTCCTGTAAAGTATTAAAACTATTATAGCCGAGTGCAGCGTCTCTGTCAATGATACAAACGTCCAAATCAGGCGGACACGCTCTGCGGCTCTTTGTGAATTTTACAACATTGCTTTCGCTTTTTTGCCCATCATGTTATAATGTTTGAAGATCATTTTCTGTCACTCTGCCTACTACTATGGCTTAGAACGGAGGCTCGCCTATGAAACTCAGTACCATCAGGGAGATTCTGGACGCCACAGTGCTCTCCGGTGAAGAACACCTGGACCGGGAGGTCCTGGCCGCCTGCGGAAGCGACTTTATGAGCGACGTGCTGGCCTATGTCAAGGACCAGGCCCTGCTGCTCACCGGCCTGGTGAACCCCCAGGTGGTGCGCACGGCCGAGATGCTGGACATGAAGTGCATCGTCTTTGTCCGGGGCAAGATGCCGGACGAGTCCATCCTGAGGCTGGCTCAGGCCCGGGACATTGTGGTCATGCGCTCGCCCAGGCGGATGTACGACGCCTGCGGGCTGCTCTATCTCAACGGACTGAGGGGGGACTGACGCTGTGGAGCCCATCAAACTGACCTATCACGTGGAGGGCGGCGATCTGATCAGCGCCGGCGAGGCCTCCAGCAAGATGAAAATGGCCCTCAAGAAGCTGGACCTGCCCCAGGAGACCATCCGCCGGGCGGCCATCTGCATGTACGAGGGCGAGATCAACATGGTCATCCACGCCGACGGCGGCCGGGCCGAGGTGGAGATCGCCATGGACCACATCACCATCCGTATGATCGACTCCGGCCCGGGCATCCCCGACGTGGACCAGGCCATGGAGGAGGGCTTCTCCACCGCCGGCGAGATCGCCCGGGACCTGGGCTTTGGCGCGGGCATGGGCCTGCCCAACATGAAGCGCTACTCCGACGAGATGAAGATCGACACCACCCTGGGCGTGGGCACCACCGTGACCATGCGGTTCAACCTGTAATGAGGAAACATGATGTGGAAAAAAGTATATAATTTCCTGCACATCGCCCTGTGGGCTTTTGTGGGCGTGTTCATCGGCAGCAGCCTCTGGCGCTGCTATGAGTACTACGCCTATCGCGACCTGTTCGCCGTACAGTCCGCCCCCTGGTACCTCTCCATTGTGGTGAACGGGCTGTTTACGGCGGTTATCGTTCTCGTCCTTCTCGTCCTCCGGCGGCTGGTCAAGCGGAAGCTGACATGACTGCCGCCCGCCGGGGAGCCTGTCTCCCCAACCTTCGGAGGTGAATGAATTGAAGCACTCTGTTGTCCTGGAGTACAAGCGCTGCCGTGGCTGCACCACCTGCATCAAGAGCTGCCCCACCGAGGCCATCCGGGTGCGCAACGGCAAGGCCGCCATCCTCAACGCCCGCTGCATCGACTGCGGCGTGTGCATCCAGGTGTGCCCCCACAAGGCCATCAAGTCCATCAGCGACCCGCTGGACATGCTGAAGAAATTCCGCTACTGCGTGGCCCTGCCGGAGCCGGCCCTGTACGGCCAGTTCCACAACATGGACGACATCGACATCATTCTCAACGGCCTGCTGGAGATCGGCTTTCACGACGTGTACGAGGTCTCCAAGGCCGCCGAGCTCATCAGCGACTACCAGCGCCAGTGCATCACCGGCGGCGTGGAGCGGGTCATGCCCCAGATCAGCTCCGCCTGTCCCACGGTGCTGCGCCTCATCCGCATGCGCTTCCCCAAGCTCATCCCCAACATCGCGCCGGTGATCACGCCGGTGGAGCTGGCCGCCATTCTGGCCCGCCGGGAGGCGGTGGAGAAGACCGGCCTGAAGCCGGAGGAGATCGGGGTGTTCTCCATCGTGCCCTGCTCCTCCAAGGTCACCGCCGCCCTCACCCCCGACGGGCTCAATCACCCTGTGCTGGACGGGGCCTTTGCCATCCGGGACGTGTACCTGCGCCTCCTGAGCGCCATGAAGAAGCTGCGGGGCAAGGAGCTGCGGCCCCTGTCCTCCTCGGGCATCATGGGCGTGGGCTGGTCCTACTGCGGCGGCGAGTCCGCCGCCCGGATGGGCGAGCGGTATGTGGCGGTGGACGGCATCTCCAACGTGATCCGCATGTTGGAGGAGATCGAGGACGGCCGTCTGCCTGAGGCCGACTTCATCGAGCTCAACGCCTGCGTCCAGGGGTGCGTGGGGGGCTGTCTGACGGTGGAGAACCCCTACGGCGCCCGGATGCGCATCAAAAAGCTGATGAAGGGTCTGCCTGTGTCCCGCAACCGGTTCACCTTCAAGGGCGAGGACCGGGACGTGGTAAAGTTTGACTACGAGTTGCAGTATGTCCCCGTGTTCGTGCTGGACCAGGACCGGGCGGCCGCCATGGATAAGCTGGCCAAGATCGAGGCCCTGGAGCAGCAGCTGCCCGGGCTCCACTGCGGCTCCTGCGGCGCCCCCTCCTGCCGGGCCTTTGCCGAGGACGTGGTACTGGGCCGGGCCAGCGAGGAGGACTGCATCTTCAAGATGCGGGAGCGGATGCAGTACATGGCCGGTTCCTCCGACGCCGACGAGTACCTGCCCGCCCCCTTCCGCCACAAGAAGGACCCGCCGCCCCACGGACACAAGAAGTGACCCCTCACCTATTCTATGCCAGGAAGCGAGGTTGTTCCCATGACCGTAAAAGAGCTGTCCGCTGCCCTGTCCCTGACGGAATTCGCCCTCCCCGCCCCCGACGCGCCGGTCACCGGCGGCTACGCCGGCGACCTGCTCAGCTGGGTCATGGGCCGGGCCACTGCCGGGGACTGCTGGATCACCATCATGTCCAATCAGAACGTGGCCGCCGTGGCCCTGATGGCCGACGTGGCCTGTGTCATCCTGTCTGAAGGCGTCACCCCCGACCAGGCCCTCCTGTCCCGGGCAAAAGAGCAGGAAGTCAACCTGCTGGGCTCCGACAAGGGCACCTTTGCCCTGGCCGCGGCGGTAAACGGCCTGCTGTGACGGCAGGCCACCGCTGTCCGGCTGCTGAAAGGCGGTGAGTTTTATCCCAAATCTTACCTTTGACCTCCACCTGCACTCCTGCCTCTCCCCCTGTGGCTCTGAAGATAATACCCCCGCCAATCTGGCGGGCATGTGCGCCCTGGCGGGCATTGAGGCCGCCGCCCTCACCGACCACAATACAGTGGGCAACTGCGCCGCCTTCTGTGAGGCCGCCGAGCGGTACGGCATCATCGCCCTGCCCGGCATGGAGCTGACCACTGCCGAGGAGGTCCATGTGGTGTGCGTGTTCGGCAATCTGGACGCCGCCCTGGCCTTTGAGGCGGAGGTGTTCCGCCGCCTGCCGCCGCTGGAGAACGACCCCCGGGTCTTCGGTCCCCAAATAAGGATGGACAGCGAGGACACGGTGCTGGGGGAGGAGCGGCGGATGCTCTCCACTGCCACCGGCATCGGCATCTATGAGGTGCCCGGCCTGGTGGCGGCTCTGGGCGGAGCCTGCTGGCCCGCCCACATCGACCGCCCCTCCTTTTCCCTGATCTCCAACCTGGGCCTGTGGGACCCGGGGCTGGGCTTCCCCTTTGCGGAGGTCTCCCGGGCCTGCCCCCCTGATTTCCTGGACCGGCCCGATCTGAAGGGCCTGCCGGTGATCACCGCCTCGGACGCCCACTACCTGGATCAGATCATGGACGCCTGCCAGCAGGTGGAGTTGGCCGAAAAAAATTCTTCCGCCCTGCTGGAATGGCTGAAACGCCCTGATTTCAATGCTTTCAGCCCTCTGCCATCCTAAAATTTCTACCCCTTTGCGGCATAATTTTGACATTTGTCCGCATTTCCTATTGCGCCCTTCAAAAAAGTTAGATATAATGAACAAATGTTAGGTCAGAATACAGCCTCACATTGAGAACATATACGAAAAAGGAGGACACCTACATGCCAAACTGCAAGACCGTTGTGCCTTACAACGGAACACCTGAGCAGGAGGAACGGCTGCGTCAGGTCATCGCCGAGCACAAGGGTCAGCCCGGCTCCACCATGCCCGTGCTCCAGGCCGCTCAGGAGATCTTCGGCTACCTGCCCGAAGAGGTCCAGATCATGATCGCGGAGGGGCTGGACATTCCCCTCTCCGAGGTCTACGGCGTCGCTTCGTTTTACGCGCAGTTCTCCATGAACCCCAAAGGCCGGCATCAGATCTCCGTCTGCCTGGGCACCGCCTGCTACGTCAAGGGCGCGGCGGACATCCTTGCCGCGGTGGAGAAAAAGCTGGGCATCCGTCCCGGCTCCATCACCCCCGACGGAAAATTCTCTCTGGACGCCTGCCGCTGTGTGGGCGCCTGCGGCCTGGCCCCGGTCATGATGGTGGGGTCCGACGTGTACGGCCGCCTCACCCCCGACCAGGTTGGGCCGATTCTGGACAAATACGAGTAAGAAGCGCTGAGCCGCCGAGCAGGGGAGCCTGGACCGGAGCGAGGGCGAGCAAAGGGCCGCACAGCGGCCCGGAGACCAGCCCGAGCCGCAGGGAAGGCGACCCGACCGCGAGGCGTGGGAAGCGTGACAAATAAGCCAGCCCCAGGGAGGGCGGAATTATGAAAGAGCTTTCCCTTCATATTCTGGACATTGCCCAGAACTCCATCTCCGCCGGCTGTACCCGGCTGGAGCTGTCCCTGACCGAGGGGGAGGGCCAGCTCGTTCTGGTCATCGGGGACAACGGTCGGGGCATGTCGCCCGAATTCCTGGCCTCCGTCACCGACCCCTTTACCACCACCCGCACCACCCGCAAGGTGGGGCTGGGGCTGCCCCTTCTCCGCCTGACGGCGGAACAGACCGGCGGCAGCCTGACCATTGAGAGCACGGTGGGGGTGGGCACCACGGTGACCGCCCGGTTTTGCAGCGGCCACATCGACTGTCCGCCCCTGGGCGATATGGCGGGCACGGTGGCCCTGCTGGTGCAGGGCGCGCCGGAGGTGGACACCATCTACACCCACACCACGGACCGGGGTTCCTTCACCTTTGACACCCGGGAGATCCGCTCGGTGCTGGGGGAGGGCATCTCCCTGGCCGAGCCGGAGGTGGCCATGTGGATGCGTGGCTATCTGGAGGAGCTGGAGCAGTCCGTTTGATCACAGCGCGGGAGGTTGCCTCCCGCTGACAGGGCCGCGGCGGGGTCTCCCCGTGCCGGCGGCAGCCCGGGGGATGCCCCAGGGCGGAAACCAACTTGTTTGAATGGGGGATGAATTCGTGAAAAGCCTGGAAGAACTGAAGGCCATCCGGGACCGGATGCAGAAGCAGGTCGGTCTGCGGGAGTCCGATGAAAATACCATCCGCGTCGTGGTGGGCATGGCCACCTGCGGCATCGCCGCCGGCGCCCGGCCCGTTCTGGAGGCCTTCCTGGAGGAGGTCAACAAGCGGGAGCTGAAGAACGTCACCGTCACCCAGACCGGCTGCATCGGCGTGTGCCGCCTGGAGCCCATCGCCGAGGTGTACGTCCCCGGCGAAGAGAAAGTCACCTACGTCAAGCTCAAGCCCGAGATGGTGCCCAAGATCGTGGCCGACCATCTGGTCAACCGCCAGGTGGTGACCGAGTACACCATCGGCGCTGCGGAATAAAGGAGGGTATGCGGCATGAATCTGGTTCGATCCCACATCCTGGTCTGTACCGGCACCGGCTGCACCTCCTCCAACAGTCTGAAGATCATCGAGGCCTTCGAGCGTGAGCTGGAGGCCCAGGGCATGGCCAAGGAGGCCCAGGTGGTCAAGACCGGCTGCTTCGGCCTGTGCGCCATGGGCCCCATCGTCATGATCTACCCCGAGGGCGCCTGCTACACCAAGGTCACCCCGGCCGACGTGCCCGAGATCGTCTCCGAGCACATCGTCAAGGGCCGTATCGTCCAGCGGCTGCTCCACATGGAGAGCGACGAGGGCGGCACCGCCACCAGCCTGTCCGAGACCACCTTCTACAAGCACCAGCTGCGCATCGCCCTGCGCAACTGCGGCGTCATCAACCCGGAGAATATCGACGAGTACATCGGCGTGGACGGCTACGCCGCCCTGGGCCGCATTGTCACCGAGAAGATCCCGCCCCAGCAGATCATCGACGAGATCCTGGCCTCCGGCCTCCGGGGCCGGGGCGGCGCCGGCTTCCCCACGGGCCGGAAGTGGCAGTTCACCCACGACGCCGTGTCCCCCGACGGGGTGAAGTTCGTCTGCTGCAACGCCGACGAGGGCGACCCCGGCGCCTTCATGGACCGCTCCGTGCTGGAGGGCGACCCCCACAGCGTCATCGAGGCCATGGCCATCGCCGGCTACTGCATCGGCGCCCAGCAGGGCTACATCTATGTCCGCGCCGAGTACCCCATCGCCGTCAAGCGGCTGGAGATCGCCATCAAGCAGGCCAAGGAGTACGGCCTGCTGGGCGACAACATCTTCGGCTCCGATTTCTCCTTCAACCTGGAGCTGCGCCTGGGCGCGGGCGCCTTTGTCTGCGGCGAGGAGACCGCCCTCATGACCTCCATCGAGGGCAAGCGCGGCGAGCCCCACCCCCGTCCTCCCTTCCCCGCCAACAAGGGCCTGTTCCAGCGGCCCACCCTGCTCAACAACGTTGAGACCTACGCCAACATCACCTGGATCCTCAACAACGGCGCGGACAAGTTCGCCGCCATCGGCACGCCCAAGTCCACCGGCACCAAGGTCTTCGCCCTGGGCGGCAAGATCACCAACACCGGCCTGGTGGAGATCCCCATGGGCACCCCCCTGCGCACCATCATCGAGGACATCGGCGGCGGCTGCCCCAATGGCAAGAAGTTCAAGGCCGCCCAGACCGGCGGCCCCTCCGGCGGCTGCATCCCCGCCAGCCTCATCGACACCCCCATGGACTACGACTCCCTGGGCGCCATCGGCTCCATGATGGGCTCCGGCGGCCTCATCGTCATGGATGAGGACAACTGCATGGTGGACATCGCCAAGTTCTTCCTGGAGTTCATTGTGGACGAGAGCTGCGGCAAGTGCTCCGTGTGCCGTATCGGCACCAAGCGCCTGCTGGGCCTGCTGACCAAGATCACCGAGGGCAAGGGCACCCTGGAGGACCTGGACACCATCGAGGAGCTGTGCTACCACCTGAAGTCCAGCGCCCTGTGCGGCCTGGGCCAGACCGCCCCCAACCCGGTGCTGTCCACGCTGAAGCACTTCCGGGACGAGTACGTGGCCCACGTGGTGGAGAAGCGGTGCCCCGCCGGCGTGTGCAAGAACCTGCTGCGGTACACCATTGATCCCCAGTTGTGCAAGGGCTGCACCCTGTGCGCCAAGAACTGCCCGGCGGGCGCCATCTCCGGCGCGGTGCGGGCGCCCCACGTGGTGGATCAGAGCAAGTGTATCAAGTGCGGCGTGTGTATGGACAACTGCCGCTTCGGCGCCATTCACAAGGGCTAAAGGAGGGGAAAGAAGATGGAACAGAAAATGGTCAATCTGAAAATCGACAATATCCCGGTCTCCGTGCCCGCCGGCACCACCGTGCTGGAGGCGGCCCGGAACGCGGGTATCAAGATCCCCTCCCTTTGCTTTCTGAAGGACATCAACGAGATCGGCGCCTGCCGTATCTGCGTGGTGGAGGTCAAGGGTGCCAAGAGCCTGGTGGCCTCCTGCGTGTACCCGGTCAGCGAGGGGATGGAGGTCTTCACCAACACGGAAAAGGTCCGCCACTCCCGTCAGCTCACCCTGGAGCTGATTCTGTCCAACCACCGGATGGACTGCCTCACCTGCGCCCGCAGCGGCCGCTGCGAGCTCCAGGATCTGGCCCGGGATCTGGGCATTGACGCCGTGCGGTACGCCGCCGACGGCCTGGTCCCCCAGATCGAGGACTCCGCCCCCCACCTGATCCGAGACAACTCCAAGTGCGTCCTGTGCCGCCGGTGCACCGCCGTGTGCCGCAAGACCCAGGAGGTGGGCGTCATCGGCTGCAACGACCGGGGCTTTGCCACCCACGTGGGCTGCGCCTTTGACCGGGACCTGAACGAGGTGGACTGCGTGTCCTGCGGCCAGTGCATCGTGGCCTGCCCCACCGGCGCCCTCCAGGAGAAGGACGACACCGCCAAGGTCTGGGCCGCCCTCAACGACCCCACCAAGCACGTGGTGGTGGGACCCGCCCCCTCCATCCGTGTCACCCTGGGCGAGTGCTTCGGCATGCCCATCGGCACCAACGTGGAGGGCAAGATGGTCACCGCCCTGCGCCGCCTGGGCTTCGACAAGGTCTTTGACGTGGACAACGCCGCCGACTTCACCATCATGGAGGAGGGCACCGAGTTCCTCCACCGCCTCCAGGAGGGCGGCACCCTGCCCCTCATCACCTCCTGCTCCCCCGGCTGGATCCGGTTCTGTGAGCAGCACTACCCTGAGATGATCCCCAACCTGTCCACCTGCAAGTCCCCCCAGCAGATGTTCGGCTCCCTGGTCAAGAGCTACTACGCCGAGAAGATGGGCATCAACCCCCGGGACATCGTGGTGGTGTCCGTCATGCCCTGTACCGCCAAGAAGTACGAGGTCCGGCGGGAGGAGATGCGCCAGCACGGCTGGCTGCCCGTGGACATCTCCCTCACCACCCGTGAGCTGGGCCGCATGATCACCCGGGCCGGCCTGCTGTTCCAGAACCTGCCCGACGGCGAGTTTGACGAGATGCTGGGCCTGTCCACCGGCGCGGCCACCATCTTCGGCGCCTCCGGCGGCGTGATGGAGGCCGCCCTGCGCACCGTGGTGGAGATCGTCACCAAGGGCGAGATGAAGCCCCTGGACTTCACCGAGGTCCGCGGCATGACCGGCATCAAGGAGGCCACCTACGAGCTGCCCGGCAAGACCGTCCGGGTGTGCGCGGTCTCCGGCCTGGCAAACGCCAAGAAGGTGCTGGACGGCGTCAAGTCCGGCGAGATGCAGTACGACTTCATCGAGATCATGGCCTGCCCCGGCGGCTGTATCAACGGCGGCGGCCAGCCCATCCAGCACGCCGACGTGCGCAACTGGACCGATATCCGCTCCCTGCGGGCCAAGGCCCTCTACACCCAGGACGCCGGCATGACCTACCGCCGCAGCCATGAGAACCCGGTGCTCCAGCAGGTCTACAAGGAGTACCTGGGCGAGCCCGGCGGCCACCGGGCCCACGAGCTGCTCCACACCACCTATATCCCCCAGAAGCGGTACCGCACAGAGTGATCCGTTTTCAGCCGGGGCGCGTCGTCTGACGCGCCCCGGCTTTTTCATTCGAAATCCCGCCTCAAATCCTTCTGCTTCGAATCAATTGAGCCAGTTGGGGTTTTTTTCTCCGCTTGCCGCTGATATAATAATTTTAGAGAAAAAAACCTGTTTTTTGTTCATTAAATTGTAAGTTATATACATAGGAGGCTGCTCTATGACTCTGGACAACCTGTGCGCGCGGTACCCCGCCCTGGCCCTCCAGCTCCGGCAGCTCCCGCCCCGCCTGCTGGAGATCTCCACACTGGTACAGTTCACCTCCGGTCAGAAGGTGGTGGTGCGGGACGAGCCGGTGGAATACGTCTACTACGTTCTCTCCGGCGAACTTCTGGTCTGCAACGAGACCATGGAGGGCAAATTCTCCGCCTGGATGACCATGCACGCCCCCACCCTGATCTCCGAGCTGGAGATCCTGGCCGGCATCGGCACCTATGCCGCCAGCGTCTCCGCCGCGGCCCGGTGCATCGCCCTGCGGTCCTCCGCCGAGGAGTTTGCCCAGCTGCTCCGCAGCGACGTGGACTTTCTCTGGTCCGTGGCCCAGGTTGTGAGCCGGAAGAACTTCGCCCTGTCCCACAGCCGGGGCAACGCCGCCTTCCGCTCCAGCCTGGACAAGACCGCACTCTTCCTGCTCCAGCACTGTGTCCTCGCCCCGCCGGGAGACCGGGAGTCCGTGGTGCTCAAGACCCGCTCCCGCATCGCCAGCGAGGTCATCATCAGCCAGAAGACCCTGGACCGCTGCCTGATGCGCCTGCGGGACGAGGGCTACCTGTCCATCGTGCGGGGCAAGGTCCGAATCAGCGCGTCACAGCATCAGCGGCTGTTGGATACCTGGGGTCCCTCCTGCTGAGGCTGTTTTGCGGCATTATCAGCCCGTGAAAGAAGGAGGCAAACAAACGTGAAACGCGCCATGAGCATCCTGACAGCAGCCGCTCTGCTGCTGTCCCTGACTGTATCCGCCCTGGCCGCGGAGACAGAATCCCTCCCCTGGTACGCAGAAGCACAGGCCTATGTGATGAAAGAAGGCATTATGACCGCCGTGGATGGAGATTTTCAGCCCAGCGGCCCGGTGACCCGTGGGGTGGTGTTCCAGACCCTCTACCGTATGGCCGGCACGCCGGTGGCCCCGACCGCCAGCTTTACCGACACGGCGGGCACCTGGTACGCCGACGCGGCGGGCTGGGCGGAGTACACCGGCCTGGCCGCCGTGCCTGACAGCAAGCTCTTTGACGGCGACCGGCTCATCACCCGGGGCGAGCTGGCAGCCATCTTCTACCGTTACGGCCAGCAGGTGGCCCTGCTCACCTCCCCCGAGGGCGGCCCCGACCTGACCGCCGCCCCCGACTGCGCCGACGTGGGCAGCTGGGCGGCGGATGGGATGAAGTGGTGTCTGGCCGCCGGGGTGCTCTCCGGCAAGCCGGGCGGCCTGCTGGACCCCAACGGCACCGCCGTCCGGGCGGAGCTGGCCCAGATGCTGTTCAAGCTCTCCCAGGTGGAGCCCCTCTATCCCGACGCCAAGCAGGTCCGCCTGCTGGCCACCAGCGACCTCCACGGCTGGTTCGTCCCCTGGGACTTCGCCCTGGATCAGGCAAACACCTCCGGCAGCCTGACCTACCTGGCCACCCGGTTCGGCCAGGAGCGGGCCAAGAACAAAAATGTGGTGCTGGTGGACTGCGGCGACGCGGTGCAGGCCAACTACGTGGAGTACTTCATCGACCACGACTCCAACCCCATGATCGCCGCCATGAATGCCCTGGACTACGACCTGTGGACCTGGGGCAACCACGAGTACAACTTCGACCTTGCCCGCCGGGCCAAGCTGGCGGCCCAGTTTGACGGCGCGGTCCTGTCGGGCAACGTGTACCTGAAGGGCACGGACAAGCGCTATATGCCCGCCACCACCGTGGTGGAGCGGGACGGGGTCCGGCTGGGCTTCATCGGCCTGACCACCCCCCTCATCCAGGAGTTTGAGGCGGGCAAGGGCACCCTGGACCAGGTGGACGTCCACAACCCCATCGGGGAGACCAAGCTGGCCATCCAGGAGCTAAAGGCCCAGAACGTGGACGCCATCATCGGCGTGTTCCACATGGGTCTGGACCGGGAGAACGACGTGGAGGGCTCCAGCGTCAGCGACATCGCCAACGCCTTCCCCGAGCTGGACGTGATCGTGGCGGGCCACGCCCACCAGCTGGTGCCCAGCCGGACGGTCAACGGCGTGCTCATCACCGAGCCCCAGAACTACGCCAAGATCTACTCCGCCGTGGATCTGACCCTGGCCCCCGACGGAGACGGCTATAAGGTGGTATCCAAGCGGGCCTGCGCCATCCCCGCCGGCCACGAGGAGGACCAGGCCATGGTGGAGCGGATGGCCCCCTACAAGACCGAGCTGAGCGGCTATGTCAACACCCCCATCGGCACCCTCATCAACAGTGACCTGAACGGCACCGACAAGATCAAGGGCATCTCCGCCGGGTACACCGAGGCCACCGGCATCTGGAATCTGCTCTTCTCCGCCGCCATGCACTATTCCGGCGCCCAGGCGGTCATCCTCAACACCGACTATGAGAACGCCGGCTTCCCTGTGGGCGACGTGAGCATCAAGAGCATCTCCTCCAGCTACTCCTACTCCGGCGGCGAGATCACCGTCTACAAGGTGACCGGTAGGGACCTGAAGGCCCTGCTGGAGTACAGCGCCCAGTACTTCAATCAGATCAAGCCCGGCGACCTGACGGTGAGCTACAATCCGGAGCGCCGCCAGTCCAAGTACAGCACCAACAACATCGGCGGCGGCATCACCTACTGCCTGGACCTGACCCAGGAGGCGGGCAGCCGGGTGAAGGACCTTTGCCTCATCACCGACTACCACGAGGACGGCACCCCTGTGCTGGACGACAAGGGCATGCCCAAGACCACCCCCATCACCGACGACATGGAGATCCTGCTGGGCACCAACTCGTACAGCATGAACAAGTGGCTGGGCAAGGGCGGCTGTCTGGCGGGCCGCCAGCTGGAAATCGTGTTCAGCTCCTCGGAGAAATGGGGGGACGACGGCACGGTCCGCGCCCTGGCCATCCGCTACATCAAGGAGGCCCTGAAGGGCACCGTGGACGGCGACGCCTTCAACTATGACAACTGGCATCTCTACACCGGCATTGACGAGACCTCTCCCGCCTACCTGAAGGCAGTGGAGCTCATCAACAACGGCACCCTCACCCTTCCCGCCCTGGAGAACGGCCGAACCAACGTCCGCTCCATCACCGAGGCGGATGTGGCGCCCTATCTGTAACCGCGCACCCGCACCCAGGCGGGGCGACCTCTGCGGCACCATCTGCCACACGCAGGAAAAAGGGGACCTTTCAGGGTCCCCTTTTCCTTATTCTCCACGTTTTTTGCTAAAAGCGGCCTATTCTCTCCTCCATTTTCCCATTTTAGCCAATTGTCCAATTCCATGTTGCTTTTTTTACCGCGATTATGTAAAATAAAAAACAGAACTCTCTGACTTCACTCTTCTGGAGGCGTCACATATGGATCTCACCAGCTATCGCGAGAGCAGCAAGAAAGTCGCGGAATTTCTCAATAAGGTCCCCCCTGTTCTGCTGGACAGCGGCACTCTGGTCCGGGTTCCCGCCGGACAGGTGGTGGTGCGGCAGGAGGAGCCGGTGAAGTACGCCTGGTTCCTGCTCATGGGCGAGCTGCTCACCTTCAGCGAGACGGAGGACGGCAAGAAGTCCAGCTTCATCACCCTGGACGCCCCCAGCATGCTCTCCGACCTGGAGCTGCTGGCCGACATGCCGGTCTACGCCTCCAACGTCATGGCCAACACCGACTGCGACATGATCCGCTGCGACGCCGCCCTGGTCTCTCGCTGGCTGGACAACGACCTGCCCTTCCTGCGGATGGTGTCCGCCCTGTGCAACCGCAAGACCTATGACAACTCCTACTACCGGGGCAAGTCCGCCTTCCGCTCCAGCCTGGACAAGGTGGCCATCTACCTGCTGCGGTACTGCTCCCTGACCCCGCCCACCGCCGTCCGGGAGACCGTGGTCACCAAGACCCGGCAGACCATGTCCAGCGAGCTCATCATGAGCGCCAAAACCGTGGACCGCTGCCTGCAGCAGCTTCAGGACGGCAACTACCTCTCCATCGTCCGGGGCAAGGTCCACATCACCGCGGACCAGTACGCCCGCCTGACGGAAAACTGGGGCAGGACCGACTGACCGCCTTCCTCTGCCGTCCCCTCCGCCCGCTGTCCCGCCAAATGAGGACAGCGGGCGTTTTTCTGCCGTTTTTCCCAATTTGGAAGGAAGTTTTACCCTGCTTTTCTCCGAGAACAGCCGTGTGTCCGTTGCTTTTTTCCCGTCTCTGGTGTAAAATACCTCTGACTTGCCGCATACTATGGCCTGAACGCTGAAAAAGGAGGTTCCTGGGTATGGATGAACGTGTGAGAGAGCTGCTGGATCGGGTGAGAGGCACCGCCCTGTCCGTAGGTGAGGCGGCGGGCACCACTGCCCGTTATGCCGCCAAATGCGCCGGGCAGACTGTGGATATCGCCAAGCTGAACATGAAGATCTTTGACCTGAAGACCGACATCAACAACCTGCTGCGGGAAGTAGGCCAGACGGTCTATGATACCCATCTGGGCCGCACCGCCGACCAGTCCGCACTGGACGGCATGCTGAGCCAGATCGACGAGAAGAATCGCGCCATCGACGAGCTGAAGGACCGCATCGCCGCCCTGAAGCACGCCAAGGAGTGCCCCGACTGCGGCGCCTCCTGCGGCCGGGACGACAAGTTCTGCAAGAACTGTGGCCGGCCCTTCTGACGTCGGGCGGATTTGACCCCTTCCACTCCATTCACGCCGGGCGGCCCCTCCGCCCGGCTCCACCCACTACAAAGGAGGACAAGCGTATGAACTATACCTTTGCCCAGTACCAGGAGAGTGCGGAGTACATCCGCTCCAAGATCGGCGACTTTACCCCCAAGGCTGCTATGGTGCTGGGCTCCGGCCTGGGCTTCATGGGCGACGTGGTGAAGGACCCCATCGTGGTGCCCTACAGGGAGATCCCCCACTTCAAGGCCTCCACCGCCCCCGGCCACAAGGGCCAGCTGGTGTTCGGCTACCTGGAGGACAAGCCCGTGGCCGTGATGCAGGGCCGTATGCACCACTACGAGGGCTACTCCTATGAGGAGGTGTCCTACGCCGTGCGGGTGCTGCGCCTGCTGGGGGCCGACACCCTCATCGTCACCAACGCCGCCGGCTGCGTCCGCACCGACTGGAAGGCCGGCGACCTGATGCTCATCACCGACCACATCAAGATGTTCTCCGAGTCCCCCCTCCGGGGCGAGAACCTGCCCGAGTTCGGCGTCCGCTTCCCCGACGCCTCCAAGCTCTACACCCCCGCCCTCCAGGACCTGGCCCGCGAGGCCGCCGGCGAGCTGGGCATCCAGCTGCGTGAGGGCGTCTACTTCTACTGCTACGGCCCCCAGTACGAGACCCCCGCCGAGGTGCGGGCGGTCCGCATCCTGGGCGGCGACGCGGTGGGCATGTCCACCGCCCCCGAGGTCATCGTGGCCGGCCACTGCGGCATGCAGGTGCTGGGCTTCACCCTGCTGAGCAACATGGCCGCCGGCATCCTGGACCAGCCCCTCAGCGAGCAGGAGGTGCTGGACGCCGCCGAGGCCTGCAAGGACAAGTTCTCCCGGCTGGTGCTGGCCTGTCTGAAGAAGCTGTAAGATAACCGCTCCCTGGGAGACGGCGCCGGACTCCGGCGTCCGTCTCCGCGGTTTTTTCCCGACTGAATTCTGAGATAAGGGGGTTTCCCCATGTCTGTTCTGTTTGAAAACGCCACCGCCGTGCTGATCGACGAGAAAAACACGGTGCTGGAGGGCGCTTTTGTGGCCGTGGAAGGGGATAAGATCTCCTATGTGGGCACCCAGCGGCCCCAGGGGACCTTTGATGAGGTCATCGACGCCGCCGGCAAGGTGCTCATGCCCGGCCTGGTCAACGCCCACACCCATGTGCCCATGACCCTCATGCGGGGGTACGGCGACGGCAATAATCTCCAGGACTGGCTGACCAAGTTCATCTTCCCGGTGGAGGACAAGTGGGACGGCCGGGCCATCCGCTCCGCCGCCGCCCTGGGCCTGGCGGAGATGATCATGTCCGGCACCACCTGCCTGGCCGACATGTACATGTTCTGCGACGAGATCTGCCAGGAGGTGGCCGCCGCGGGCATCAACGCCAACATCGCCCGGGGCGTCACCGCCTTTGACGCCGCCGCCGACTTCGCCACCTGGACCTCCTGCGTGGAGACCCGGGAGCTGGTGGACAAGTGGCACGGGTACAACAACGGCCAGATCCTCATCGACGCCTGCATCCACGGCGAGTACACCTCCTGCGCCGCCCCTCAGATCTGGGACAGCGTGGCCCAGTACGCCAGGGACAAGGGCCTGGGCATGCACATCCACATCTCCGAGACCAAATCGGAGCACGAGGAGTGCCTGGGCCGCTGGGGCATGACCCCGGTGCAGGTGATGGAGAAGCACGGCCTGTGGGATGTGCGGGCCATCGCCGCCCACTGCGTGTGGACCACGCCCGACGACTGGGCCATCATGGCCGAGCACGGCGTGTCCGCCATCCACAACCCCTGCTCCAACCTGAAGCTGGGCAGCGGCGTGGCTCCGGTGATCGGCATGCGGAAGGCCGGGGTCAACGTGGCCATGGGCACCGACGGCGTGTCCTCCAACAACACCACCGACCTGTTTGAGGACATGAAGATCGCCGCCATGCTCCAGAACGGCGTGGAGCACGACCCCCTGGCCCTGCTGCCCTCCGACGCCCTGCGGATGGCCACCGTCAACGGCGCCAAGGCCCTGGGCCGGAACACCGGCCGCATCGCCGTGGGGTGCGACGCCGACCTCATCCTGGTGGACTTCAACCACATCAACCTGGTGCCCCGGCACGACGTGATCTCCAATCTGGTCTACGCCGCCCACGGCTGCGACGTGGCCATGAATATGTGCCGCGGCAAGGTCATATACAAGGATGGGGTGTTCCTCACCATCGACATCGACCGGGTCAAGCGCGAGGTGGAGGAGTACGCCCTGCCCCTGCTCTTCGGCTGAGCCGCCGCAACCAACACAGCCGCCCGGCGGCTGTCCGCTGAAAGGAATGTAGCCCTTGTCAAACGCAGAAAAGAAAAGTACCTTTTTCGGCGGCGCGGCCATTCTGGCCGTCAGCGCCATTCTGGTGAAGGTCATCGGCGCCATCTACCGCATCCCGCTGGGGAACATCCTCTCCGATGAGGTGATGGGCGACTACAACAGCGCCTACAACATCTATAACTTCTTCCTCACCATCTCCACCGCCGGCCTGCCCGTGGCCCTGTCCAAGACCATCTCCGAGGCCAATGCCCTGGGCCGCCACAACCAGGTCCAGCGCACCTTCCGGGTGGCCTTCTTCACCTTCCTCACCCTGGGTCTCATCAGCTTCTTCTGTATGACCGTGCTGGCCGCCCCCATGGCCCAGGTGGTCATCAGCAACCCCAAGGCGGTGTACTGCGTCATGGCCCTGGCCCCGTCGGTGCTGTGCGTGTGCGTCATGTCCGCCTTCCGCGGCTACTTCCAGGGCCACTTCAACATGATGCCCACCGGCATCTCCCAGGTCATTGAGGCCTTCTTCAAGCTGGTGGTGGGCCTGGCCCTGGCCCTGTTCCTGGTCAAGGTGGCCCTGAAGCCCGAATTTGGCAGCGTGGGCGCCATCATCGGCGTGTCCTGCGGCAGCGTGGTGGCCCTGGTCTATATCCTGTTCCTCTTCTTCCGGGACCGGAGCCGGCGCCGCCGCCTCCACGCCACCGACAAGCCCGACAGCTCCGGCCGCATCCTGGCCACCCTGCTGAAGCTGGCCATCCCCATCACCCTGGGCTCCGCCGCCACCTCCCTGGTCACCCTGATCGACACCAAGCTGGTCATGAGCCAGCTCCAGAGCGTGTACCAGACCGTGGACGGCCTGGACAAGGCCGCCGCCCTGGACGCCGCCCGCGGCCTCTACGGCATCTACTCCAAGACCATGTCCATCTACAACCTGCCCTTCTCCATGATGGTGCCCCTCACCGCCTGCATCATCCCCGCCGTGTCGGCCAGCCTGGCCCGGCATGACCACCTGGGCGCCCAGAAGGTCAGCGAGTCCGCCCTGCGGGTGGGCCTGCTGCTGGCCCTGCCCATGGGCATGGGCCTGTTCGCCCTGGGCGGCCCCATCATGGGCCTGCTGTTCCCCTCCATCGACGTGTCCGTAGCCGGCCCCCTGCTGTCCATGCTGGGCCTGGCCTCCATCTTCGTGGCCCTCCAGCTGCTGTGCAACTCCATCCTCCAGGCCAACGGCATGGTCAACCTGCCCATCCTGGCGGTGATCATCGGCGGCGTGGTGAAGGTTGTGGTCAACTTCATCCTGGTGGGCAATCCGGACATCCGCATCAACGGCGCCCCGGTGGGCACCCTGTGCTGCTTCATCGTCATCAGCGCCCTGGAGATCTTCATCATCCGCCGGTCCATCCCCGCGCCCCCCAGCTTCCTGCGGGCCTTCCTCAAGCCCTTCGTGCCCTCGGCCATCATGGCCGCCGCCGCCTGGGCCACCTACGGCCTGCTCACCAACTTCCTCCACTTCGGCAACGCCCTGGCCACCCTGGGCGGCATCGGCGTGGGCGTGGTGGTGTACCTGGTGCTGGTGCTGGCCCTGCGGGTCATCTCCCGGGAGGACCTGGCCCTCATGCCCAAGGGCGACAAGATCGCCAAGATCCTGCGCATCAAATGACCCGGCGCACTGCGCCGTCCCTGTGTCAGCCGCCCCGCACCATGGCGGGACGGCTGACCTCTTTCCCGTTCATTTTCCGTCACGAAGGATAAAAAAAGGCAAAAAGCGCTTGCAGGAGTGTACAAAGTATGGTAGATTTTCAGTACAAGGATTCCTATGATGTGAACGATTTGGTGGAAATTGTGCGGATCCTCCGCTCCCCCGGCGGCTGCCCCTGGGACGCGGAACAGACCCACGAGAGTATCCGGCGGGACTTCCTTGAGGAGGCCTACGAGGCCGTTGAGGCCATTGACGAGGGCAGCACCGAGCACCTGAAAGAGGAGCTGGGCGACGTGCTCCTCCAGGTGGCGCTCCACGCCCGGATGGAGGAGGAGCAGGGCTCCTTTGACCTGAACGGCGTGGCCGACGGGGTCTGCAAAAAGCTCATCTACCGCCATCCCCACGTGTTCGGCGACGTGGCCGTCTCGGGCACCGGGGAGGTCCTCACCAACTGGGAGGCCCTCAAGCGGAAGGAGAAGCACCAGGCCACCCACACCGACGCCCTCAACTCCGTTGCCCGCTCCCTGCCCGCCCTGTGGCGGGCCGAGAAGGTACAAAAAAAGGCGAAAAAGGCCGGCTTCGACTGGCCGGATGTGTCCGGCGCGGTGGACAAGCTGTCCGAGGAGCTCAGCGAGTTCAAGGCCGCCGTGGCCGAGAACAGCAACGTGGAGGAGGAGCTGGGAGACCTGCTCTTCTCCGCCGTCAACGCCGCCCGCTTTGTGAAGGTGGACCCGGAGGCTGCCCTCCAGAAGGCCACGGAGAAGTTCATCGCCCGGTTCCGCCGGGTGGAGGAGCTGGCGGGCGACCGCCCCATGGAGGACATGGATCTGGCGGAATTGGACAAGCTATGGGAGCAGGCCAAGCACCAGGCTTAACAGCGGAGACGCTTTAAGTGATAAACGCGGCGGAGAACCGCTGCCAGAATGTAGGAGGAATTTTTACCATGAATAAAGCCGAACTCATCAACGCCGCCGCTGAAAAGGCTGGCCTTTCCAAAAAGGACACCGAGAACGCCCTCAACGCCGCCCTGGATGTGATCGCCGCCGCTCTGGCCGAGAACGACAAGATCCAGCTGGTGGGCTTCGGCTCTTTTGAGGTGAAGAGCCGCGCCGCCCGCATCGGCCGCAACCCCAAGACCAAGGAGAGCATCGAGATCCCCGCCTCCAAGGTGCCCGTATTCAAGCCCGGCAAGGCCCTGAAGGACGCCGTGGCCCAGTAAATTCGTCCCACATGGAGCGGCTCCGGGATGCCCGGAGCCGCTTTTTTCAGAGAGGAGTTTTCCCATGCGACTTGATAAATGGCTCAAAGTCTCCCGCCTCATCAAACGCCGTACCGTGGCCAATGAGGCCTGCGACAACGCCCGGGTCACCGCCAACGGCCGCCCGGTCAAGGCCTCCTACGACGTGAAGGAGGGAGACGTGCTGGAGATCCGCTTCGGTGAGAAGGCCGTGCGGGTGGAGGTGCTGGCCGTGTCCGAGGCCGTGAAGAAGAACGACGCCCCCGCCATGTACCGGGAGCTGGCATAACAGCTTTCTTTGCTGCCCCATAATAACAGCAAAGCATCCCCTTCCCCTGTTCTGTAAGCAGGGGAAGGGGATGCTTTAAAACATTATGCAGCCAGCAGGTCAGACAGGTCCGCAATCACGTCCTCTGAGAGCTTACACTCCTTGTCGCCCATCCAGGCCCACCCGGACGACAAATTCAAATCATACCTTGCTACGAAAATAAGTAGCGAGGGCGTGAACCTTGACAAACAGGCTTTCAACGCCTCATGAAAAACCATCGC
>NZ_JBBMFK010000040.1:0-21761 GCF_040096055.1 Pseudoflavonifractor intestinihominis | reverse complement strand
AGAGCTGGCACCGGCAGCAGATCGAGGATTGAAGGCCGTGGTCCGGCCTTCTGCCGGGCGGGGTGGCGTCTTCCCCGCCCGGACCTCCTTTTCCCGGGCCCGCCCCGAGGGGCGGCGCCCGGCAGAGGGCCGGACGATAACAACAGCAGGAGGATATGCCGATGATGACAATATGCTGGGCCTGCGCCAACGCGGTGCCCGACGCAGACGGAGAGCGGGGCTGCTCCTGGAGCAGGGAGGGCAAACCCGTGGAGGGCTGGGTGGCTGAGCGCCGGGACATTCGCATCCAGTCCTCACACCCGGGTGGAGAGCGAAAAACAGTTGAGAGCTACCAAGTCATTACATGCCCGACGTTTGTGCCGGGGTAGGGGGGAGAAAACAGTGAAAAAACTGAGAATATGTCTTGAGATCCCTGGTCTTGCGGAGGATGAAAACGGTCAGCCGTGCCCTGGCGGCGTGTGCTTGACGCTCGGAGACGATAATGCAGAAGAAATTACGGGAGAGGCCTATCGTAACCTGATGAAGGAGATCAACATCGCGGGGATTTTGAGGATGGCTTGTCTTGACGGTTTTTGCAGGCCGGAAGATTGCCGTCTGCTTACGCCGGAGGAGTACAACGAGAAGTATGGGGAGGAGGAGTGAGCGTGGAACGGCTGACCATGATTGACGGAATTGGCAATGATGAGCTGGTACGGTGTATGGGCTGCGGCCTGGAAAAGGCAGGAGAGAACCTGGAAAACTGCGGGTTCTGCGAAGAGGGGTGGCAGAAGGCGCTGAAAAAACTGGCCGCCTATGAGAATACTGGTCTGGAGCCAGAAGACATTTTAAGTTCAGCTAACATGAAGGCGATTGACAAGCAGACCGTGCTTGACCTCATCATTGAGGCAAAGAGAGCGGATTCGGAGACAGGTAGTTTCGCGGAATGGCTGGCAGAGTATCTGGTGGAGCACTTGGCAACCTTCGCCCCGCCAAATAAGTGGGTGAGCGTGGAGGAGAGGCTACCTGAGATTGGAGGCTCGTACCTCTGTGTGTGGCAGGGGCGAAAGATTGACACAGGTTTTTTCTTAAATGGGCATTTCAGGCTGTATGGCGAAACCAAGGATCATCTTATTACCCACTGGATGCCCCTGCCCGCACTGCCTGACTGCCGGAGGGAAAGGAGGGAAACTGATGGGCAATAAGAACCTGCGGCGGCTGCGCTGCCTGGTGACGGCCCAGACCATGGGCAATCTGGAGCGCCTGGCGGCCATGGACGGCTGCGGCGACGTGGGCCGGGTGGTGGACAAGCTGACCCGGGAGAAGATGATCTCCCTCCGCCGCCCTGTGGAGGACTGGAAGCGGCACTATGTGGGGCGCTTTGGGAGGGTGGAGTGATGGACGAACGGAGAGAGATGGCCCGGCAGCTCCGGAAGATGGCGGTTACCACCGGAGACCTGAGCTGTCTGGGCTGCGGCCATGAAAGGGGTTGCAGCATCCACGGCTGCGCGGTGCTCAAGCGTGCCGCCGACCTCCTGGCACCAAAGGTCGATATCACCAAGCCCATCCCGCTGGAGGAGCTGCGCTCGGCGGCAGCGGAGCGGCCTGTGCTGGTCTTTGTTCTCTGTGTGGACGAGGATGGGCAACTTGAGCCCACGGAATGCGGAGAGTGGGAGATGTTTTTCGACGATGACTTTATCGCGGCCGGCACCTACGACACGGCCGACAACTACGGTCGCGTGTTTGTGGCTTTCTGGGATGAGCCGGGGAGGGAAAACGGGACTGTGACAGGGGGCGGCCATGGAGGATAGACCGTGGTACTGCGTCCGGCAGCGGGCCGGGCCCCTGACCAAGGAGTGCCGGGCGATCCGGCCCAGGCTGTCCAGGGAGGACACCCGGAGCGACCGGCGGGAGAAAAACGAGATCATCCGCTCACCCCACTCGGCGGTCTGCCGGAGCCAGGCGGACCGCCTGGAGCTCCGGCTGGCCCTCTTTGGCTACGAGGGCATGCACTACACCCTGACCTATGATTCCGTCCATCTGCCCCGCACTTTCCGGGAGGCCATGGCCACCAAGCGGGCCTTCATGGCCCGGGCGCGGCGGTTCAACGATGGCCGGCCCTTCGACTGGGTGACCTGCATTGAGGGTATCCACGGCGACCACCGCTACCACATCCATATGGTGCTCCGGGAGAACGATTTCCCGCCGGCGGTGGTGCGGCATCTGTGGACGGCGGGGGAGGTGGACGACGAGCCGGTGCTGCTGGCCGAGGGCGGATACCGGCGTCTGGCCGAGTACCTCACCAAGGAGAGGACAGATGGAATTGTAATCCCCATCGGCCGGCGGCCGTGGAGCTGTTCCCGCAGCCTGTCGGGCCAGCTTCCGCCGCCGGAGCGGTGGAAGGACGAGAGCGGCGCCATTGACATCCCGTCCCGGGTCCTCTGGTCCAGGCTCGGCCAGAAGGAGAACAACTTCGGCGCCTACAACTACGCCAGCTACATCGTCCCAAAAGGGGACCTGAGCGGCTTCCCCTCGCGCGCGCACGCGCACGCGCGCGATCTATCTTGAAACCTAGTGGAACAATAGACACACGGGAGGGAAAAGCGTTGCCTGAAAAACTGAATTGTGGTAAACTTATCGTGAGGGACGGATGGATCATCTGTCCGGTCTGCGGGAAGGGAAAAATCCTGAAGGTCCGGTCGGATACCATCGCCCGGAACCTGCCCAGAAAGTGCAAGCGCTGCGGGCAGGAGACACTCGTGAATATCGAAGCGCCTGAGCCAGCGTCCAAAGAGACCAGCGCCTGAGCCAATGTTCCACCCGAGAAGGGGGGGCAGTGGCTTGGGCGCTTTTTGTTTTGCCCGGAGGTGATAGCCCGTGGCCTTAAAGCCGCTCCGGCCCTGCCGCCATCCCGGATGCCGGGAACTGACCGGGGACGGCTACTGTCCCAAACACAAGCCCAAGCGGGCCGCCCGCCGGGTGTCGGCGGAGTGGCACGGCTGGTACAGTCTGAGCATCTGGACCGACGACCTGCGCCCGGCCCAGCTGCTGAGGGAGCCGTGGTGCCGGGAGTGCGCCAGACGGGGCGTCCGCACCCGGGCCACGGTGGTGGACCACGTCAGGCCCCACAAGGGGGACTGGCAGCTGTTCATCGACCCGGCCAACCACCAGAGCCTGTGCGAGACCTGCCATAACCGCAAGACCGCCCGGGAGATGGCGGAGGAGCGCAGGGAAAACGGCAAAAACTGAGGGGCTGCCGGAGCGCGAGGCTACGTCCGCGCCCGTGGATGCCCGCAGGTGCGCGGGTGCGCATGGCCGCTCGCGCCCGGGGCAAGCCGAAGGCTTGCGGACCCGCCCCGACCCCAAAAAAGTTTCAGGGGCGATGACAGAAGACCGCGCGGCCTCTCGATTGTGGGAAATAGTCCCCCATCAGGGTTTCGGCCCCGTGGGGCAGGAGGTGAGGAGCATGCCGACGCCGCCCAAGGCGCTGGACAATATGAGCAAGAACCTGACCGACGAGGAGCGGCAGCTCCGTGAACAGGCGGAGCAGGGGGTCATTCCCGACCGGGGCAGGGAGTCCCGGATGGAACGGCCCGCCCTCATGACCAAGAACGCCGCCGCCGGGCGGTACTGGAAGAAGGTCCTGGAGCGGATGGACGGCCTGGTCATCCTGGACGACCTGGACAGCGATGCCCTGGGCGTCTACTGCGTGATGCTGGCCCGGTACGAGACCCAGTGCAAGGTGCTCTCCCAGACTATCCGAGAGCTGAAGGATGCCAAGAACGACCCGGAGGCGGTGGCCGACGCGGTGTCCAAGCTGGACGCGGTGAGCGGCAAGATGCAGTCCCTGGAGCGGAACATCCTCCAGTACGCCGAGAAGCTGGGGCTCACCCCCTCCGGCCGGGTGCGGCTGGCCCAGAAGCGGGCCCAGGCCGCAGCCGAGGCCAGGGCGGACCCGGACGGTGATCTGTTTGGCGACTAGATGGCAGTCCGGCCTGCACCACCCCGTCAGCGTCTACGCCAAGCAGGTGACCCAGGGGCGGCTGCGTGAACAGTGCTGCAAGTATGAGATCCTGGCCTGCCAGCGTCACCTGGACGACCTGAAACGCCAGGGGACGGAGGATTTCCCCTACGTGTTCGACACCACCCGGGCGGACCGGATTATCCGCTGGTTCGGCCAGTGCATCCAGGTGCGCGGCGTGGACGCGGGCAAGCCCATCCAGCTGGAGCCCTGGCAGGTGTTTGACCTGGGCTGTACCTACGGCTGGGTCCACAAGGACACCGGCGCCAGGCGCTTCTCCCACACCTACAACAAGCGGGCCCGGGGCAACTACAAGTCCAGCGAGAAGTCCTGCCAGGGCCTGCACCACATGTGCGGCGACGCCATCTACCCGCCCTACCACCCGGAGCTGGCCCGGTTCGAGCAGGAGCCCGAGGTGGAGTGCGCCGCCGTGGACCGGAGCCAGGCCATGCGGGTGCTGGGTGACGCCAAGAAGATCGCCAGGGCCAGCCCCAACATTGCCAAGCGGCTGGTGGTGCCCCGGTCCAACCCCATTGTCCACCGGACCCGGGGCGGGTACATGCGGGCCCTGTCCAAGGACACCAAGAACAAGGACTCGGGCGCGCCCACCTACTTCATCGTGGACGAGTACCACGCCCACCCCAACTCGGAAATTTACGACCTGGGCACCAACTCCTTCGGCAAGCGGGAGCAGTCCCTGCTGGACGTGATCACCACCGCCGGCGACGACGCGGGCAGCAAGCCCTGCTACGAGGAGGAGCTGTACGCCAAGCGGGTGCTGGAGGACCCCACGGTGACCGACGAGAGCTATTTCGTCATGATCCGGGAGCTGGACGAGGGGGACAACCCCCACGACGAGGCGGCATGGGCCAAGCCCAACCCCTGCCTGCGGTACCCCAGCCGGTACAGCGGCATCCTGCTCAAGCAGATTCAGGATGAGCACAACGCGGCCTACGCCTCCAACGACCCCAACAAAATCCGCAAGTTCCTCACCCGCCGGATGTGCCTGTGGCAGGTGGGCAGCGTCAACCGCTACCTGGACGAGAACTGCATGGCCAAGGCCAGGGCGGCCATGCTGCCGCCGGCGGACTTCGCCGCCCTCACCGATGGGCTGGCCTGCAACTGCGGCTTTGACCTGGGCAAGCGCATCGACCTGAGCGGCGCGGCGGCGGTGTTCGACCTGCCGGATGGGCGCATCGCCATTAAAATGCACGGCTTCATGCCGGAGAACGGCGCCGACCGCCACGAGAAGACCGACCGGGTGCCCTACAAGTTCTGGGCCCAGGGCGGCTACTGCACCCTCACCCCCGGCGACGTCACCGACAACAGCTATGTGTACAACTGGATCTGTGCCGGCGAGCGGGACCACGGCTGGCAGGTGGAGGAGGTGGACTACGACGGCCACAACGCCACCGACCTGGCCATCCGCATGAACGAGGACCGGAACCGGGAGGACTTCTGCGTGGAGGTGGCCCAGACCTGCGCCGGGCAGAACCTGGCGGTCAAGACCTTCCGGGAGCTGCTGCTCCAGGACCGGGTGGTCATGGAGGAGAGCCCGCTGGCCCTCTGGTGCCTCCAGAACGCCATCGAGATCCAGAACAACTACGGGGACATCAAGCTCTCCAAGCGGCACAAGGACGACACCGAGCGCATCGACCCCGTGGCGGCGGCCATGAACGCCCTGGCCCGGGTGCTGGTGAAGCGGACGCCGGGGAGCAATATCAACGAGCACATTCAGTCCAGTGATTGGAGTCTGTGAGATGAAAGAGAAAACGTGCGGGCCTCTTTGGAAGGCCGTCAAAGCAGCGGCCAGGTGGTTTGCCCTGTACCTGGACGACCTGCTGCTGATTGCGTCCGGCATCTGCCTGGTGACGGCGGCCCATGAGGCCTTTGGCCGGGCGGCCGGGTTTGCGGCTGCCGGCGTGTGCCTGGCGGTCTACGCCTTTATCATCGCCAGGTCGAGAGGAGGGAGAGGATGATTTTCGGGAAGGCCATGCAGGCGCCCAGGGCCTCCGTGGCGGAACAGGTCCTCGGGTGGGACGATGTGCAGGCATGGTTCAAACGGGTATTCACCGCCGGAGAGCTGATGAAGAGCAGCCAGGGCAACGCGGAGCATCTGTCCCCCGTGGCGGCGGCCCACCGCATCCTGACCAACTCCTTCGGCCTGATCCCCTTCGGCGCGTACAGGAAGGACGGAGACGCCCGGGTCCCCTATGACGACGAGCAGCTCCGCATGGTGCTGAAGGTGCGGCCCAACGACTGCATGTCCCCGTTCATGCTGCGCAAGGTGCTGATGTCCAACGCATTCTGGCACGGTTTCGGCGCGGTGTGGAACCGGCGCGACGGCGCCGGGCGCGTCGTGCAGCGCCTGCCGCTGCCCACCGAGTGCTGCTCCATCCTCAAGGACAGCGAGAGCGGGCAGTACTGGTATCAGTACAGCGTGGACGGCGTGGTGAAAAAGTTCTCCAACTATGAGCTGTCGTTTCTGTTCTTTGAGACCTATGACGGGATTCACGGCCGGGGCTTCCTGCACCTGGCCCGGGAAGCCATCGCGGTTGACGCCATGGCCCAGCGGTACGGCAAGAAGTTCTACCAGAATGGGGCGCGGCTCTCCGGCATCGTGGAGATTGACACCGACGCCAGCAAGGAGACCAGGGACAAGGTAAAGGCAGAGTTCCAGTCCTATGCGTCGGACGACGCCTTTGCAGTGGCTGTCCTGGACCATAACATGAAGTACACGCCCCTGGGCCTCAACCAGAGGGACAGCCAGTTTATCGAGAGCCGGGAGTTTGCCGTGGAGGAGGTGGCCCGGTTTTCCGGGGTGCCCAAGCACATGCTCCAGACCGGAAAGGAGAGCTACAACAGCAACGCCCAGCAGCGGCTCAACTATGTGACCGACGTGCTCCTGCCCTATGTGGTGCAGTGCGAGAACGAGGACTCCTGGAAGCTCCCCACGCCCGCACAGAGGCGGGACGGGGTCTATGTCCACGGGACGGTGGAGGCGCTGCTGCGGGCCGACCCCAACACCAGGGCCGACTTCTATGTGAAGCTCATTGAGCACTCGGTGATGAACCCGGACGAGTGCCGGGCCAGAGAGGAGCTCAACCCTGTTCCGGGCGGACTGGGGAAGCAGTTCCTTGTGACCAAGAATCTGGGCTCTCTGGAGTCCGTACTGAGAGGAGAGGATGCAAATGCCTGATATCGCACTGCGCGGCGAGCTGTGGGACAACGACTCCGCCGACGTGCTCCGCTGGTTGGGCTTCCGGGACATCACCGCCCCCATGGACATCCAAGCGGCGCTGGATGCCGCCGGCGGGGAGGATGTGACGGTGCTCATCAATTCCCCCGGCGGGGACATGACGGTGGGCACGGAGATTCGCTCCATGCTCCGCCGCTACCCCGGAAACACCACCGCCCTCTTCCAGGGCTACGGGGCCAGCGCGGCCACCCTGGCCGCCACCGGCTGCAAGACCATCCAGAGCGAACCGGGGGCCCTGCTGTGCTACCATAACCCCAGCGGCACGGCGGAGGGGGATTACCGCGACATGCGCCGCTCCGCCGAGGCCCTGCGCAACGCCCGGGACTGCGTGCTGGAGGTATACGCCGCCCACAGCAGCGCCAAAAGCCGGGAGGAGCTGATGGCCCTGATGGACAAGAACATCTGGATCAGCCCCAGCCAGGCCCTGGACTACGGCCTGATTGACGAGATTGTGGGCCTGCCCGGCGGAGAGGAGGACCCCGCCGCCTTTGTGGCGGCAGCGGGGAGCCGCATCCGGCTGACGGCCAGCATGCGCCGGAGGTACCAGGACCATCTGGCGGACAGCCGCCGGGAGGGCGAGGTCAGGGAAAAGGCAAAGCGTGCCCTTGCAAAGCTGCGGGCACTTGCAAATTTTTGACGGTTGACGAAAGGAGAAAATCAATGGACTTCATGGAGAAGATCACCGCGCTGCGGGAGCAGAAGGGCCAGCTGCTCAATAGGGCCCAGACCCTGGCCGACGAGGGCAATTATGCCGAGGTGGACAAGATCACCGAGCAGATGGAGGGAATCAACAATCAGATTTCCAGCCTGGAGAAGCTGGCCAGGCAGAGCCGGGAGAGCGCCGAGCCCGTCTATGACGGCGTCCTGCACAGCGGCCCCAAGACCGCCAGGGAGGACAGGGGCGGAGAGGACAAGCCCTTTGCCTCCATCGGCGAGCAGCTGACGGCCATCTACAAATTCCGCAAGAACCATGTGGAGGACAAGCGGCTCCAGCAGGTGAACAACGCGGTCCTGGGCTCCAATGAGAGCATGGGCGCGGACGGCGGCTTTGCCATCCAGACCGACTTTGCCGGCGCTATCCTGGAGAGCGCGGTCCAGGCCAGCCCCCTGCTCAACCGGCTGGACCGGTATACCTGCTCCAGCGCGGCCAACTCCATGCGCTGGATCAGCGCCGACGAGACCGACGTGAGCAAGTCCGTATTCGGCGGCGTGCAGATGTACTGGGCCGCTGAGGGGGCCACCGTGGCGGCCAGCAAGCCCCAGTTCCGGGAGATGAAGCTGGACCTGGAGAAGATGATGGGCTTCCTCTACTGCACCGATGAGATGCTCCAGGACGCCGCGTTCATGACCGGCTTTGCCTCCACCGGCTTCTCCCTGGCCGCCGACCGCCTGCTGACCGAGGCGGTGATCGCCGGCGACGGCGTTGGCAAGCCCCTCGGCCTCATCAACTCCGGCGCCCTTGTCACGGTGGCCAAGGAGCAGTCCCAGGCCAACTATACCTTCGTGGGCAACAACGCGGTGAAGATGCAGGCCAGCGCCATGCCCCGCAACCGGGAGCGGCTGGTGTGGCTGATGCACCCCGACGTGGAGGAGCAGCTGCCCCTGCTGGCCATCCAGAGCGGCGACGAGTCCAAGTTCCTCTGGAACCCCGAGGGCGGCCTGGGCGCCTTTGACACCCAGCGGGTCCTCAACAAACCCGTCCTCTTTGAGGACAGCTGCTCCGCCCTGGGCAGCAAGGGCGACATCCTGCTGGTGGACCCCTTCCAGTACATCCTGCTGACCAAGGGCGCCGCCAAGCAGGACTGGTCCATCCATGTGGAGTTCCTCACCGACCAGAACTGCTTCCGCATGGTGTTCCGCTGCAACGGCACGCCCAAGGTGAGCAAGCCCCTGACCATCAAGAACAGCACCAAGCCCCGCAGCCCCTTTGTGGCGCTGGCGAACAGAAAGTGAGGAGAGAGTATGAACCGTATCAGTGAAGCACTGGCGTTCCAGAATGTCTTTGCGCCCCAGTCTGTGGCCGCCACCACCGACAAGACCACCGCCTATGTGGACGCATCCGGCGCGAGAGAGGTGGCGTTCCTGCTCTCCACTGCGGCGCTGGGGGCCAATAAGAGCCTGACCGTCACCCTCCTGGCCTCTGATGACAGCGGCGGAAGCGATGCCCAGGAGATTGGGACCGCCAAATTCACCGACAAGGAGGGCACCGACCCCAGGGTGGCGGTGGTGGCCTGCAAGACCAGCGCCGCGCATGGCCGTTATGTTGCGGTCAAGTTTCAGCATGACGGGGACGCGGAGGTGGTCTGCGGCGTGACGGCGGCCTCCGACGGACTGTATCTGCCGGCCGGAAACGGCTGGGTGCTGGCGGTCTGATATGGCCCTGACAGAGGAGCGCAGGGCGGCGCTGCTGGCCTATTGCAGGCTCACCGAGCTCTCCGACGACCCGGAGGTGACGGCCGTCATCCCCGTGCTGTATGATGCGGCGGTGGCCTACATGGACGGCGCGGGGGTGTCCCCGCCCGCCGCCGGCACGGCCCGGGCCGCCCAGTACGACCTGGTGGTCAACGCCATGGTGCTGGACGCCTGGGACCGCCGGGACATGACCGAGGCCTCCGGACAGAATACGGAGAACCCGGCCTTCCGCCGAGTGCTCAATCAGCTGAAGCTGACGGAGGGCATGGTGTCCGATTCGGACACCGGAGGATAAAAACCGCCCCGGCCATGAGCCGGGGCGGACTGAGAGAGGAGAAGCATGGAGCGGTACATTGACGCCGGCAGCCTGGACCAGCGCCTGGAGCTGCTGGAGCTGAAGGAGACGGCGGAGAACACCTGGGAGTGGGTGAGCGCCGGGCGGCTGTGGGCCGCCGTGACGCTGGACGGCGGCCGGAACCTGTTCTCCACGGTGGGCATCGGGGCCAGGAACGCCAAGCTGGTGCTCCGCAGGCGGCCCCTCACCCTCCACCAGGCCCTGCGGTGGAAGGGGCAGCACCTGTATCTCACCAGCGTCACCCAGCGGGACAGGACCCATCTGGACGTCCAGGCCGCCCTGGTGACGGTGGACACCGTGACGCTGCGGGCGGACGGGACGGCCACCGGAATGACGTTCCCCGGGGTTCTGACGGAGAAGTACGCCCGCCACGGCCAGGAGTGGCCCATGTCGGTCAATGAGCTGGGGCTGGTGCTGGTGACCCCCAAGGCGGTGAAACTGCGGCCCGGCTGCCTGGTGGAAGTCAGGAGGAGCGCTTGGGAGGTGCTGGTCCCCCATGAGCTGGACGAGTTCAAAAACGAGTATGAGATTGGAAAGCGGGCTGATCTGTAATGAGCGGACGGGTACGATTTGAGAGGAAGCGGCTGGATCAGTTTCTGAGGTTTTGGGAGCCGCTGTTTGAGAAGGTCCCGGAAGCCAGACGGGCGGCGGTGGAGGCCATGGGCGAGACCGTGAAGCAGGAGCTGGACGCCCAGATCAGAGCGGCGGATCTTGAGGAGGACGCCAAGGGGACCGTGATCTCCTGGCAGGAGGTTCGCCTGGGCAGCGGCGGAGGCTATGTGGCGGTGAGCCCCGTGAAGGGGAAATCAGTCCAGTCCAGAGACCGGACAAAGCGGGGCGAAAAGCTTCGGCAGCACACCTATCGCGGCGCAGCTGTTACATCCCACCAGATCACAAAGTGGCTGGAGAAGGGGCACGGCGCCCGGCAGGCCGATCCCACAAAGGCCTATGCCTGGAGCCGTTCCCGCTGGAACAGAGACCACGCCGCGCCGTTCAACGACCGGACCGGAAAGCAGTACATCCAGGGCCGCATGTTCTACAGCTGGGCCAGCCTCAAGGCCCGGGACATCGCCCTCAGGGCGGCCAGCAGGGTGCTGGAGCGGATTGGAGACGAGGTGGACTACTGATGGAGAGCAGCGCCGTTATGAGCCGTGTGAAGGCCATGCTGGAGGAGACCTTCCGGGAGCCGGTCTATGTGGACCGGCTTCCCAAGGACTTTCATCGGCCCTCCTTCGCCGTGGAGCTGCAAAAGACAGAGTATCAGGACATGAACCTGGCGCTGGTGCGCAAGACGGCCACCATCCTCATCACCTGCTTTGTGGAGGTGGACGCCTACTACGACAGCAGCAGGGAGGAGCTCAACCGCCGCCAGGACACGGTCATGGGCCTGTTTGCCCGCGGGTGCCTGGATGTGGAGGACCGTCATCCCGCCGCCATGGCCGCCCGGGGACAGGGAAACCCGGATTTCAGCGAGGTGGCCCTGACGGTGACCTGGAGCGACGACCGCCCGGGCTACACGGACCCGGAGGAGACCGCGCCCCTGATGGAGCGGTACGAAGTCATCAAAGAGATCTCCGCCGGTATTCCCGGCAATCAAAATGAGAGGTGAATGACATGGCAACAACCATCGGGCTGCCCACGCTGAAGATCGCCTTTGAGAAGGCGGCGGAGCAGGTGGCCAACCGGAGCAAGAAGGGCTATGTGGCCCTGTTCGTACGGGACGCCCAGGAGAACGGCGTCCACGCCCTCAGCAGCGAGGCCCTGATCCCCTCCAAGCTGGGGGAGGCAAACAGGGAGTACATCAGACAGTGCTTTGCCGGCAGCGACCGGGGCGGCCCCAGTCTGGTGTATCTGGTGGTCATCGCCACCGGCACCGACGACACCACCGCCCTGGAGGCCGGCCTGAAGAGCATCGAGCAGTACTCCATCGACTACCTGGCCGGGCCCCCCGACGTGACCGACCAGGAGCTGGCCAAGCTGGTGGAGTGGACCAAGGCCCAGCGGGCGGCATACCGCACGGTGAAGCTGGTGAAGCCCTGGAAGACGGCGGGAAGCGACGACATGGGCATCATCGAGCTGGACGAGAGCGGCATGGCCGACAAGGACGGCCCGGTGACCGCCGCCGAGTACTGCGGCCGCATCGCCGGCATCCTGGCGGGCATCCCCATGGGCATGAGCTGCGCCTACGCCGCCCTGCCCGAGCTCACCGCCGTCACCGCCCGCACAACCGAGGAGCAGATCGAGGCCATCAACAACGGCAAGCTCATCCTCATCCACGACGGCCTCCAGGCCAAGATCGCCCGGGGCGTCAACTCCCTCACCACCATCCCGGCCACCGGAAAGGCGGACTGGAGCAAGATCAAGATCGTGGAGGGCATGGACCTCATCACCTACTTCCTGCGCACCACCATCGAGAACAGTTGGCTGGGCCGGTATCCCAACACCTACGACAACAAGCAGCTGCTGGTGACCGTCATCTACAACTTCTTCCTGGAGCTGGAGCAGGCGGGGGTCCTGTCCGCCGGAGAGAGCTTCGCGGGGGTGGACTACGACCGGCAGCTCCAGTATCTCCAGAGCCAGGGCGTGGAGACCGCCGCGCTGACCGAGCAGCAGGTGCTGGAGTACCAGACCGGCAGCTATGTGTTCCTCAAGTGCGGCGGCCGCCTGATGGACTCTATGGAAGATTTTGAAGTGCTGTTCAACAACCTGTAAGGAGGAGCGGACATGGCAAAGAACAAGTTTTCCGCAAAGCGGATTCCAAACGGCACCTACGGCGCGGTGTGGCTGGACGCCGAGCGCCTGGCCGAGTGCTACGGCTGCCAGGGCAAGGTCCAGGTCAGCAGCGACACCATCAACCTGTGCGGAGAGTTCATGGAGGCCAGCAAGCCGGTGAGCGCCAAGGGCACCGGCTCCCTGATGCTCTACAAGGTGGACAGCGGCATGATCCAGAAGCTCCAGAGCATCCAGGACGGCCAGGTGCCCGAGTTTACCGTGGTGTCCAACCTGGCCGACCCGGACAGCGCCGGCGCCGAGCGCATCGCCTACTACGGCGTGCAGTTCACCGACCTGACCCTGGCCGACTGGCAGGCCGCCACCAGCGGTAAAATCACGGCGCCCTTTACCTTCACCGGCTTCCAGCTGCTGGACGCCATTGCGGTACAGTGAGGAGGGATAATATGAGCGAAGAGAAAACCGACATCCTGTCCCTGCTGCTGCGGCCTGAGCTGCCCAACGTCCAGGAGCAGCTGCCCACCGCCCGCTACAAGGTCAAGCGCCTGAGCGAGCTGACCGGCAGCAACGCGGTCTTTACCCTGCGTGCCCTGCCCTACGGCAAGGTCCAGCGTATCCGGGAGACCATCGCGGGGGACGCCAATATCAGCATCCTGCTGGCGGGCTGCGTGGACCCCGACCTGAAGTCCCCCGCCCTGAAGGAGAAGTTCGGCGGCGTCACGCCGGAGGAGACGGTGAAGAACATGCTCCTCCCCGGCGAGATTGAGGATCTGGCCCGGGCCGTGGAGCGGCTGTGCGGCTACCGCAGGCTGACCATTGAAGAAGTAAAAAACGCCTAGAGGAGGGCGGTGACCCCGAGTTGAATCTGGTGTTCTACCTGTTCACCCGCCACCACTGGACGCCGGAGATGTACTACGGCATGCGCCACGGCGGCAGAGATTTGACCTGGGGCATGGTCCTCCGGGAAATGGATATGGACGAGGAGAGGAGGGATAACCGTGGCGGATGAAGTGGGCATCGTAATGAAGCTCTACGACGAGGTGAGCCCAACCCTCAAATCCATCACCGGAAGCTCCAAGGCCTTTGACAAGACCATGGACGACCTGGAGGAGAGCCTGAAGGCCTACGACAAGGCCCAGACCACGCTGACCGAGAAGATGTCCGGCCTGAAGAAGGAAATGGCGGAGAACAGCATCAAGGTGAAGGAGGCCCAGCAGGCCTACAAGAAGCTGAAGGACGAGACCAGCAAGGGGGCGCTGGACGACGCCATCGACGAGCAGACCAGGCTGCGCCGGGAGATGGAGGAGACAAAGGCCGTCATCGACGCCAACGCCACGGCCTACAAGAACCTCTACAAGGAGGTCACCTCGGCGGCCTCCGCTGAGAGCAGGCTGAGCAACCGGGCGGGAGACGGCAGCACCGGCATCCTGTCCGCCCTGGGCAAGGCCGGGCTGGGGCAGATGGCGGGGGACGCCATTATGGAGATCAGCAACACCATGATCGGCTCCGCCCTGGGCGGCGACGGCGGCAGTCTCATCTCCTCTGCACTGAGCAGCGCGGTGTCCGGCGCGGCCATGGGCTCCCTGGCCGGTCCGGTGGGCACCGCCATCGGCGGGTTAGTGGGCGGCGCGCTGGGCCTGGCCACCGGCGGAGCCCAGATATTCGCCAACCAGGATGAGGCCTTCAAGGCCTACTACGCAGATCTCTACCAGGCCGGACAGGACCGGGCCGAGGAGAGCCTGACCGCCGGCAGCGCCACGGCCTCCCAGCGGGAGCTGGACGCCATCGCCTTCAACCGCCTGCTGGGCAGCGGCGTGGGGGACCAGTACCTCAGCGACCTGCGGGTGCTGGCCGCCGCCACACCCATGGAGTACAGCGACCTGACGTCCATGTCCCGGGCGCTGGCCACCGGCTTCGGGGACGCCCCCGACCGGATGCTGGAGCTGATGACCGCCATCGGCGACGCCGGCAGCGCCGTGGGCGTGACCGCCTCCGACATGACCGCCATGGCCCAGGCCATGAGCCGGATGAACAGCTCCGGCAAGGCCACCCTGGAGTATCTGAACATCTTCCAGGACCGGGGCGTGGATGTCATCGGGATGCTCAGCGAGGCCATGGGCAAGACCCAGGGCGAGATCTACGACATGATCTCCAAGAGTGAGATCAACGGCCGGGACGCCGTCAACATCATCCAGCAGGGCATGGAGACGGCGTACAGCGGCGCCATGGAGCAGATGGCGGAGACCTTCTCCGGCCTGACCTCCACCTTGGAGGACACCATGGCCGAGCTGGACAACGCCAGAGGCGAGGGCTACAACGATCTGCGCAAGGAGGGGCTCCAGAGTGAGATCGACGCCTACGGCGGCGCGCTGGGGGACGCCATCCAGAACCTGAACCGCATCTCCGGAGAGAACGACGCCTACATGGAGAACCTGTCCGAGCAGTACACCCGGGAGGCCCTCTCGGCCCTGCTGCTGGGGGAGGACACCACCCTGTTCCCCGAGGAGCAGCAGGCGGAGCTGCGGCGCATGCGGGAGGACTTCCTGGCCGCCAGCGGCGCCTACGAGGACGGCAATGAGGAGGCGGGGCTCAAGATGGAGAGCCTGCGCCAAGAGGCCGAGGCTCTGGCTACCGCAGCCTATGAGAGCAGCGACCAGTACAGCCTGCTCTACGACAGTGAGCAGGATCTGGTGGGAGCCATACAAGATCTGACAACCGCTTTTGACGGGTGGAAGAATGAGTATGAACTGGAACAGGAAAAGTCCAAGGGCCAGGGAGCCATATGGTTGGATGACATCATGATAGGAGACCCGGATGACCCAGATGACGGTGTGGGAGATGTGATTCGGAAAAAGGATGAGGCCTCGCTCACCAGCTTGTTCGGTCAGATTTTCGGCAGCCACGCCTACGGCCTGGACCGGGTACCCCGGAACGGGCTGTACTACCTCCACCAGGACGAGCGGGTGCTCACCGCCCGGGAGGCGGGGGAGCAGAGCCGAAAGAGCGGGACCACCCTCCAGATCACCATCAAGGACAACCACTTCGGCGCGGACATGTCGGTGGAGGCGGTGGCCCAGACCCTGGCCGACCTGCTGGAGCGGAAGCTGGCGGCGGGGGTGATCGGATGAGGCGCACCATCAGCCTGCTGGAGGAGCAGGCGGGGCGGGAGCTGGTGCTCCCCGTGACCCCCAGCTCCTATTCCTGGACCCACGCCAACCGGGTGGAGACCGTCCAGCTGGACCAGGTGGGGGAGATCAACCTGCCCGGCGGGGCCCTGCTGGGCAGCTGCACCCTGGAGGCCCTGCTGCCCGCCAGGCTCTACTCCTTCTGCAACCCGGGCGCGGTGGCCAACCCCTACCGCTACCTGGAGCAGCTGGAACGCTGGAGCGACAGCGGCACGCCGGTGCGCTTCCTGGTCTCGGGCACGCCCACCAACGCCCTGGTGCTCATCGAGAGCGTGGAGTACGGCGAGCAGGACGGCACCAACGACATCTACGCCACCATCATCCTGCGGCAGTACCGCAAGCCGGAGACGCCGGTGGTGGCGGTATCCTCCGGCACGGCCACGGCCGCCCGGGACAGCGCCACCGGCGCGTCCTCCAAGCGCACCTACACCGTGGTGAAGGGGGACAGCCTGTGGGGCATCGCACAGCGGTTTTACGGCGACGGCAGCCTCTGTTACAGATTGGCCGCCGCCAACAGCATCGCCAACCCCAACCTCCTCCAGCCCGGCCAGGTGCTCACCCTGCCGCCTCTGGATGAGCTGCCGGCGGAGGGGGTCATGCCGCCCAGCGTCCAGGAGGCCAAAAGCACCCAGGTGACCAAGGACAAGGACACCGGCTGGCCCAAGCTGAGCTGGAGCGAGGCCACCGAGAACACGCTGAAGTATTTCGGGCTGGGTCAACAGGACGAGGAGGAACAATTCCTCGGGCCGGTGCGGCAGTGAGGAGGGACGCCCATGGACTATGAGCTTCTGCTCACCGCCCCGTCGGGCGGCGAGACCCGGGACTTCGCCCAGCTGGTGCAGACCATGAGCTGGAGCGGCAGCGTCCGGCAGACGGCCCGGGAGCTGTCCGCCACCCTGGCCGTCCCACGGGACGGCAGCGTAACGCCTCCGGCCCTCCGGGAGGGCGCATACCTCACCCTGCGGCGGGCGGGGGAGACCGTGTTCACCGGCCCCCTGCTCACCGCCACCACCTCCTCCCAGGACAGCCTGGTGGATCTGTCCGCCCTGGACCGGGGGCGGTTCCTGGTGCGCAACGAGGGGTGGTACTCCTTCTCCGGCGTCACCCCCGAGACGGCCGCCGCCGCCATCGCCCGGGACTACGGTATCCCGGTGGGTACTCTGGCCGCCGCCGGCGTGAGCGTGAGCCGGAAATTCCCCGGCGTGGCCCTGGACAAAATCATCCGCACCCTCTACGGCCTGGCCGGGGAACAAAATGGAAAGCGCTACCTGGTCCGCTTCACCGGCGACGGGGCCCTGGAGGTGGTGGAGAAGCCCACCAGCGCGTCGTTGTCCATCGCCTCCACCATGGCCGTGACCAACACCTGGGACATCACCAACCTCCAGAACAGCGTGGCCATCCGCACCCAGGAGGGCGCGCTGGTGCGCCGGGTGGAGGACGCCGACTCCGTGGCCCTCAACGGGCGGCTGGAGCACGTGATCACCCAGCGGGACGGGGAGGACGCGGGCAGCGAGGCCCAGGCCTGGCTGGAAGACAACGGCCTCCAGCAGAACCTGACGGTGGAGACCCTGGGGGACCCCCGGCTCATCACCGGCGAGGCGGTGCTGCTGAGGGACACGGGCAGCGGGGTGTCCGGCCTGTTCTGGATCGACGGCGACACCCACACCTGGAAGAACGGGCAGTACTACTGCAAGCTGACGCTGAACTTCCGCAACCTGGTGGACGACACCAGGGCGGGCAGCGAACTGTGAGAGGAGGACGGGCATGGACAGCCTGGAACAGAGCGGCGGGCGCATCGCCTCCGCCATTGTGAAGCTGGGGGGCAAGGGACAGGCACCCTCCCCCTTCCGGCTGGGGCAGGTGCTGGAGGCCGGGCAGGGGCGGCTGCGGGTATCCTGTGGCGGCCTCCAGCTGGAGCGGGGGGACCTGTATCTGGCGGCAGGGCTGGATTATCAGTGGACGGAGGACACGGGCGGCCCTGAGCTGCTGCGCTCCGGGGACACGGTGGCCCTCCTGAGCGCCGACGAACAGACCTATTATCTGGTGGCGAGGATGGTGAGAGCATGAGCCTGTTTCCCCAGTTTTCCATTCCCGCCGCCAAGACGGGCGGCGACCTGCCCCTGTACGCCGACGTGGCCATGGACTACGACGCCGGCACCCCCCTCTGGGAGGGAGGCAACCCGGTGGTGGTCACCGGCCTGGAGGCCGTCAAGAGCTGGGCCTGGCGGGCCGTGGCCACTGCCCGGTACCGCTATCCGGCTTTCAGCTGGGACTACGGCTGTGAGCTGGAGAACCTGGTGGGCCAGCCCTACCAGGCGGACACCAAGCGCAGCGAGGCGGCCCGGTACATCCAGGACGCCCTGCTCTCCTCTCCCTACATCACCGCCTGCTCGGTGACCGACGTCACCTTTGACGGCTCCGTATTCCACATGACGGTGGAGTTTTCCACCCTGTACGGCAAGGAGGGATTCCGTGTTTGAAGACAGAACCCAGGAGAACATCAAGGCCGAGGCCCTGGCCCTCCTGAGCCCGGAGGCCGGCGTGTCCGCCCTGGCGGGCAGCTACGCAGACGCCACCCTGGGGGCCGTGGCCGGGCAGCTCAGCGAGCTCTACCAGGTCCTGCCCGCCGTGGTGTCCATGCTCTTTGTGGACGAGTCCAGCGGGCCCTACATCGACCTGGTGGGCAGCACCTACTTCAACATCACCCGCCGGCCGGGCACCAAGGCCCGGTGCGACCTCACCCTCAACGGCGACGCCGGGACGACCCTGCCCGCCGGCACCGTGTTCCTCACCCGCTCCGGCCTGGAGTTCCTCCTGCTGGAGGCGGTGACCATCCCCCAGGGGGGCACGGCGGAGGGCACCCTGGAGGCGGCGGAGACTGGCGCGGCCTACAACGTGGGGGCGGGGGAGATCACCCGCATGTACATCAACGCGGTGGGCCTGGTTTCCTACACCAACGGGGAGGCCCAGGGCGGAACCGACACCGAGAGCGACGCCGCCCTCCTCGCCCGTATCCGGGAGCGCCGGGAGAAGCCCGCCAACGGGGCCAACGGCTGGCAGTACCGCCAGTGGGCCCTCAGCGTGGCGGGGGTGGGGGACGCCAAGGTGGTGGAGCTGGCCCAGGGACCGGGGACGGTGGGGGTGACCGTTGTGGACAGCAACATGGCCCCGGCGTCCCCGGAGATCGTGGAGGCCTGCCAGGCCCTGCTGGACGCCCAGCGGCCCGTGGGCGCCACGGTGACCGCCGCCGCCCCCGGAGAGGTGGAGCTGAACGTCTCCGCCACGGTGGTCATCACCGCCGCCACAACGGCGGAGGCGGTCAAGGAGGCCTTTGCCGCCCGGCTGAAGGAGTACCTGGCCGGGGTCATCCGGGCCAAGTACGGCGCCATCTATTACAGCCCGGAGGAGGACACGGCCTACACCGTCATCTACAACCGGATTCTGGCCCTGCTGCTGACCATCGACGGCGTGGAGAACGCCGCCAGTCTGACCGTCAACGGCGGGACCAATGACGTGACCATACAGGCCGATCAGGTGCCCGTGGCGGGCACGGTGGAGGTGACAGAGTAGTGGACAGATACGACCTGATGCTCCAGCTGCCGGAGTTCTACCGCAGCGTGCCCTTCGCGGAGCTCCAGCGGGTGCTGGGGGAGATGGTGCGCAGGGCCGGGGAGGACGTGGACTTCACCCTGGCGCAGCTCTGGCCCCAGACCGCCAGCGGCTGGGGGCTGGCCATGTGGGAGACCGCCTACGGCATCCCGGCGGACGTGACCAAGGATTTGGAGTTCCGCCGGACCCGGCTCCTCTCCAAGCTGCGTGGCCAGGGCGTCCCCACAATATCACTGGTCCAGGCCGTGGCCGCCTCCTTCGCCAACGGCCAGGTGGAGGTGGTGGAGCACAACGACCAGTACTATTTTGTGGTCAAGTTTGTCTCCATTCTGGGGGTGCCCCCCAACATCGACGACCTGACCGCCGCCATCAACGAGATCAAGCCGGCCCACTTCGATTTTATCTATGAGTACATCTTCCACCAGTGGGGGCTCTTCAGGCCCTACACCTGGGGGCAGCTGGCGGGCCGGACCTGGAAGGACCTGAGGGAGGGACAGTTTCCGTGACCAACACCACCTATTACAGCCTGAAAAAGCCGGAGGATAACGACAACGTCCTCATCTCCGACCTGAACGGCAACGCCGACGCCATCGACCAGGCCCTCCACGGGCTGGACGAGGGCCTGAAGGGCCTGAAATACGAGCCGCCCCTCACCCAGGCGGGGAGCAAGAGCGCCGTCGCCGACGGGGACGGCCTGGTGGTCACCGACAGCGCCGACGGGAACAAGACCAAGCGGGTGCTGTGGAGCGCCGTCAAGTCGGCCCTGTCCGCCCTCTTCGCCGCCAAGACCCACCAGCACGCCGCAGCGGACATCACCAGCGGGACGCTGAGCATCAGCCGGGGCGGCACCGGGCAGAGCACGGCCCTGGATGCGGCCAAGGCGCTGGGACGCGGGTATGGGACATGTTCCACCCCGGGGGCAACAGCGGCCAAGACGGTGGCCCTGAGCAGCTTCTCGCTCAACACCGGGGCGGTCGTCGGCGTCCGGTTCTCCTATGCGAATACCGCCGCCAATCCGACCCTGAACGTCAACAGCACAGGGGCCAAGTCCATCTATAATTTTCAGACCAACACCAATATCAAGCCCGGCGACATTGCCGCAGGCATGACGGCTTTCTTCACGTATAACGGGACTCAGTGGGTGCTGCTCAATCCGTGCAGTGATCCGTCGGTGGTGAGCGGTAGCGGCGTAACGCCGAGTGACTACGGGAGAGATAGCGCGGTAGAGATTGACCTGGGATTCCGGCCCTCTCTGATCGCCGTAAAGGGGTACGCCTATAATGCGTGGGGCTTTTCGACTGATACGCTTCGTATCGAACTGGGAGGAGGTTCGTCTTCTTACATTTCGAGCTTTAGCATTACAGACAACGGATTCACCGTATACGCTGAGGACAGCAACGGGACTGGAAAGGGATACGATTATCTGGCGTTTAGGTGAGGTGGAGAGGATGACGATTATAAAAACACAGGCGGAAAACGGCTTCCATGACATCCAGAGACAGTCTCACCGGATGGCCTGCTGGCTGCCCGGGTATGTGGAGGTCCCGCCACATCTTGAGTCCGCTGTGTGGGCGTCCGGCGGCTGGTGCGACCTCATGATGGAGGACGGCAGTCTTATCGGCATAACACCCACTGAAAAGCCGAAGGAACCTACCGCCCCGCCCACCGAGCTGGAGCAGCTGCGGGCGGACGTGGACTTCCTGGCCGCCATGACGGGGGTGATGCTGGTATGACCGTGCTGGAGATGGCCAAGCAGTACTACCCCCGCCTGTGGAGCAGGGCGCGCATCGAGGCCCTGGTGGCCGCCGGGCGGCTGACCAGGGAAGAGGCGGAGCAGGTCTATGAAGCCGGGGATGGCGGATAAAACGGCTAGGAGGACCGCAATGTCCGCTTTTAGGAGGTGAGACGGCTTGGATTAAGGAGCCGTCCGCCGGACGGGCGGCGGAATGAGCGGAGAGGAGAGAGGCACATGATCTATTTTGACGACTGGCTGCTGAAGAAGGATGAGGGGCCAGTCATCGCCCGGCAGTACGACAACCTGACCCGACGCCTGGAGATTCTGGGCGACATCCCGGAGGGGTGGAGCTGGACGCTGCTGGTCCAGGCGGACAAGCACCTGGACATCATCGCGCTGGCCCCCATGGAGGGCGGCCTGGGCGTGGACCTGACGGCGGAGATGCTGGCTGTGTCCGGATACTACACCGTGCAGCTCAA
>NZ_JBBMFK010000039.1:0-24373 GCF_040096055.1 Pseudoflavonifractor intestinihominis | reverse complement strand
TCCTTCTTGTCAAAGCCGCACAGCTCCACCGAGGCCTTCTCCACCCCGTTGTCCTTGTCGTACTGGGTGTACGGGCTTTGGAAGTAGATCTGCACCGTGTGCTTGCCGTCCACCGCCCCGGTGTTGGTCACGTCCACGCCCACCAGGAAGGTGTCCCCCTGGTCCTCCACCGTGAAGTTGGAGTACTCAAAGGTGGTATAGCTCAGGCCGTAGCCGAAGGGAAACGCCACGTCCGCATTGTAGTCATACTCTCCGGCGTTGCCCTGGCCGAGAACATAGTCCTCATACCGGGTCTCATAGTACCGGTAGCCCACGTAGATGCCCTCCTGGTACACCACGTAGTCCTGGTTGCACTTGGCGACGCCGGGATCGGTGTTGTTCTGGGCAGTAGCAGTGTCATATTCCGCGGCATTGGTATAGGCGTAGGCGCCGAAGTTCTGCATGGCCGGCGAGGAGTGGTTGTCCCGCAGGAAGGTGTCCACAAGCCGGCCGGAGGGGTTGACGTTGCCGGCCAGGATATCGGCCACGCCATTGATGCCGGTCATGCCCACGTCGCCGATCCACAGCACTGCGTCAATGCCGTAGTCGTCCACAAAGTCCAACTGGAGACTGTTGGAGGAGTTGAGGAGCACCACGATCTTCTTGAACACGCCCTGCTCCTTCAAGGCCTCCAGATTCTCAAACATCTCCACCTCTTCCTTGCACAGCCGGAGGTAGTCGCCGTCGGTCATATAGGGCTCCAGCTCGGGCAGTCCGCTGGGCAGGTCGGCACCCTCGCCGCCGGAGCGGGCCAGCACCACAAGAGCCACATCGCCGTAGTTGGACCAAGTGGCCTGGAGGGCATCGGAGTACTCGCTCCAGGGCACCTCGTTGATCCGGTACTGAGTCTGATTGCCGCCGGTGGTGTCGGCATTCACCCGCTGATAGCCGCAGGTGGCATAGAACTTCCACTGGTCAGGGTTGACGGAGTCCTCGCCGAACGCCCTGTCCAGGGCGGCCTTGAGAGATACCGCGTCATTGGCGGAAACCTGGCCGGAACCGGTACCGCCGTACAGCAGATTGAAGCTGGACTGAGAAAAGGGGGTGAACTTCGTGCCCTCGGCCAGAGGCAGAGTATTGTCCCGGTTCACCAGGAGAGCAGCTCCCTCCTCCTCGATCTGCTCGCACAGTTCCTTCTCGTAGGCCACCAGGTCCTCTTCGCTCTCGTAATCGCTCCAAAAGTAAATGGTTGCGTTGGGGTCAGGTACAATTTCCTGGGTCTTAGCGTTCAATGCCACGTTGATCGCCGTGGCAAAAGCTGATGTCACGGGAATAGCAATGATGCAGACCACAAGAAGAGCAGCTGTGATCGCGGTCATCACCGCCCACAGCTTACTGCCTTTCTTTCGCTTCATGGAAAACTTCCTTTCTGAACAAGGAGCTCCGGACAGGTCTGTTTGCCCGGAGCTCCCTCTTCGCTGTTAAAATCTTTCAGGGATTAGCGACCACGCTTAGCCTGCCTTGGTGGCGGTGTTGCCGTCGATAGTCCAGGTCTCGCCGCCCATGGCGGACCAGATCTGACCGAAGGCACCCAGTACGTCCTCACCCGGGGCGGTGACTGTCAGGGTGTTTCCATCCAGCACATAAGTAAATCCGTCGCGCTCCATACCATACTCCGGGAACTCGACCTTCATATTGGTGTCATCCAGGAGCACCAGCACCAGGCCGCCGGCATCATAGGAGGCAATGCCCTCGGCCTCAGCCTCGCCGCCCTCGGAACCAGTTGCACCCGCCGCAGGGGCAGAGAGCGCAGTGACATCTTCGCAGACAAAGGTATAGGTAGTGCTGTACCCCTCAGCCATGGAATAGTCATAGGAGAAGGTGGCCTTATTGCCGTCGGCAGTTACATTGACTGCCGCATCGTTGATCGTGACAGTCAGAACGCCGTTCTCCACGTTCCAGGTCCCCTGAGCCACATTGTTGTAACCGGCATAGAGCAGCAGGGTGCCGTCGGGCTGCAGGTAGGCAGTGCCGCCATTCGCCTCATCGGTCAGAGCCGCCACGTTCTCCGGGGCCACAAACTCCGCCTTGAATGCCTGGATAAAGGCGTTGGCATCCTCATAGGTCTTGCCCTCAGTGCCCTCCATGGTCGCAGTACGGGTATAGGACATGCCGGGCACCACGGGGAAAGTCATATCAAAGGAGTACACACCGGCCACATCATAGGCATAGGCGGTCTGACTATTAGACTCATTGCCTGCCTCATCCACATAGGCCAGCTTGATCTGCAGGCAGGCCACGCCGTCCCGCTCGGCCTCTTTCCAGGTGCCGGACATATAGCTGGCGGTGTAGGTGGGGTTGGTAGCGGCATCGGAGTCGTCGTAGTTGTCGAACATATAGCGGTCAGCCACAGCAGTGCCATCCTCGTTCAGGTTCAGCAGGAAGGCTGCGTTGAGCATGGAGGCATTGGCGCTATCCTCCTCATATTTTCCAGTAAACTGATAAGTCTTGGACTCGGTATTGTTTTCCTCCCCGGCTGTGGCGGAGGGAGAAGGCGTCGAGTCAGCGGCATCATTGCCGCAGGCCGCCAAGGTCAGGGCCATGACCAGAGCAAGGCCCAGAGCAAGGAACTTATTCCGTTTCATCATGTTTTCCTCCAAACTTTTTTATTGCCTCCCGGCATCCGACCGGGCTGCGGACATAAGTAATGGCTCAACTGTGGTGGGCCATGAAGGCAGAGATTACGTTGAGCAGTGCCACCACACCGAAAACCACTGAGAAAATAATCGCCAGCACAGGGTCGCCGCCAAAAAATGGCACCCCAGTCAGCACATCGGCCAGGGGATAAGCGGTCTCGACCAGGTGATTGGCCAATGCGACGGAGAAGCAGGCTCCACTCAGAATAGGGGTGAAGGGCAGGCGGAGAAACTCACCACCCGCGGTGATCACAGCGCCCCCAATCATCAGGCCGAAGGTGAGCCAGGAAAACACCCGGTCCACCTCTTCTGCGGCAGTGGCCATATAGACGGCCACATATACCACAGCGCCCACGAGAGCAAGAACAGCCGCGGCCATGCTCAGCCAGAGGCCCGCCTTTGCATTTTTGAACAGGGACATCTCACTTGCCCCCCTTTCTGGACTTCACCTCAGAGAGGATATACAGCACAGCAGTGCCTGCGGCCAGGACGCCCAAAGCCGCATTCAGCCCGATCATTGCGGGCTTCCACCAGGGGGTGAAGTTCTCCACTGCAACTTCCTCGCTCAAGCCGTTCACCAGGTTGGTGCGGCTCATGGTGTAGAAATAGTACTTGGCCAGCTCTCGGACCTTACCCCAGATAAGGCCATCCCGGTCCTTGACCAGCAGGTTCGACACTTCGGGCACGCGGCCGGGGTCGTTGTTGAATTGGGTGGTGCCGGCCTGGATAGCATCGGCGGTGCCCATGTAGCTAGCGGAGTCCTTGGACGAGTCGGTCATATTGATGCCGGTGAAGCCCCACTCCTCCCGCAGGACGGTGGTCATGGTGGCATAGTCGCTGGCGGTAGGCACACAGCCGATGCGGTTGTAGGCAGTCATGGTGCCCAGGCTGTGATCCTTCTGCAGGCCGCCCTCAAATCCCTTCAAGCACACCTCGCGGTAGGTCTGCTCGGTCATAAAGGTGGCCACGCCGTGGCGGTTGGTCTCCTGATCATTGCCGCAGAAGTGCTTGAACATTCCCGCCACGCCCTTCTCCGCCATCGCCTTGGTCTGGATCTCACCGCAGATGTAGCTGAGGATTGCATCTTCGGAGTAGTACTCGAAGTTACGACCGGAGTAGGGGGTACGGTGAATGTTCCCACCAGGGGCGTAGATCTGACGGAAGCCTATCCAGTAGCTCTCCTCACCGAGGTAGTAGCCCCGCAGCCGCAGCATCTCTTTGCTGAAGGTGGAGGCGCAGAGCATCTCCGCATTGAAAAGGGTGCCGCCCTGATGGCCGTCCGGACCGTCGCCGCCGGAATAGGCCGGGAAGTTCACCGCGGGGATGGCATCCATGCTCATCTTGTCGCCGGTAATCTGGGCCAGCTCGGTGGCGCTGAGCTGATCGATGAACTGCTCCCACTTGGGGTCGTCGAAGGGCACGTCCTTCATTTCGATGAAGGAGATGCCGTTATCCTGGTTGTAGTTATAGGTGGAGATATCGGGGGCATCCGCCGGCTTTTCGTACTGGAAGTTCTCCATCAGGTCCTGGATCTCCGGCGTGGCGGTCAGCGTAACCACCGTGTCGGGGAAGGTATTCCAGTCCGCGCGGGTCATATAGGTCACCGTGCCGGGGATGAAGTAGTTGATATCCCGGTCCTCAAACAGATTGGAGACCACCACGCCGGTATAGGGAGAGACGGCATAGGTGGTGTTGTCCAGACTGTCCAAGGTGTCTTTGCACGCCTTTGCCGCATCACCGTCCACCGGATTGCCTTCGGCGTCGAACATACCGGTCACGCCCCGGGCCGCCAGGACGTTGTTCAGGGCGTCATGAGCGTCGTCGCCGATGGCGAAGTAATAGTCGCCTGCGTCAAAGACGTAACAGCCGGTCTTGGTGCTGTCCGCGCCGTTGACCGCATTCTGGTCGTAGGTGGCAAAGATGTAATCGGAAAACTCCAGGGTCACTGTCTCGCTCTCGCCTGCGGCCAGGTCGCCGGTCTTGGCGAAGTCCACCAGCTGGATAGCGCTCTTTTCGGCCTGTCCGGTCTCCCAGGGCAGCTGGACATAGAGCTGGACCACATCCTTGCTCACGCCGCTGTAAGTAGGCGATCCGTTGTTCGTGACCTTTACCTCCGCCGTGACGGTGTGAGAGGACTTATCCCAGTTCACACTCAGCAACTCCTGGGTAAAGTCGGCATAGGATATGCCTGCACCGAACGTAAAGACCATCTCGTCGGCATAGTCCCAGCTGCCGTTCTCGCTGGCATAGACACCCTTGGCGCCGGCGGCATTGTTGATCCCAAGCACCTGATCCTGATAGCGGGTCTCATAGTACTTATAGCCCACATAGATGCCCTCGGCGTACACCAGGTACTTGTTCTTATACAGGCCGGTCAGGTTGTCAAAGGTGAAGTCGCCAGCGTTCTGCATGGCGGCGGAGCTGAGAGAGTCGGTGGCGTAGGTGATCACGTTGCGGCCGGAGGGGTCGGCCTGGCCCAGAAGGGCCTGGGCCACGCCGGTCATGCCGTAGTTGCCCGGATAGCCAACCCACAGGCAGGCATCCACACCATAGTCGCCCAGCCAGCCCAGGTCCATGGCATAGCCGGAGTTAATCACCACGATAATCTTGTCGAAGGCACCGGAATCCCGGATCATGTTGAGCGTGTCAATCTCCTCCTGATGGAGGCTCAGCTCGGGCACGCCAACCGGGCCCTCCTGCCAGTCGCCCTGAAGGCCATGGTTCAGGTCGCCCTCTTCGCCTCCGAAACGGCTCATGACATAGATGGCCGCATCGCCGTAGCTGCTGAAGGAGCTTTCCGTTCCGGCATAGGCACTGGCCGGGATCTCGCCGATCAGGCCGGTCTTGGTCCGGTTGCCGCCGGCAGCCACGATGGCGTCGTAAACCGTCTGGTTGACCTGGGCGCCCTCCTCTTTCAACGCGTCAAAGAGGTTAATACCGGTATTGGGAGGACCGCCAGAGCCGCCGTGGTATACCGGAGTAGCCGCAGCGTAGCCGAACAGAGTCACGCTGGCGCCGGCGGCCAGGGGCAGGGCATTGTTTTCGTTGCGCAGCAGCACGCTGCCCTCGATCTGGCTCTGGATGAGATAGTCCTTCTGGTCCGCGCGCATCTCCTCCATAGTGGCGTAATCCGACTTGTAATAAGTAGTGTCGTCGGTGGCCTGAATGGTGGGCGGCGTGGTGCCCAGGAAGAGGTTGATGTCACCCTCGCGGGTGAAGGCCAGGCTCTGGCCAAACATGGTCAGGGAAAACACCAGTACCATGGTGGCGCAGAGACCCCGCCAGAGATTTTTCTTTTTCATGCCAAGCCTTCCTCCTCAATACCCAGGATTAACCCTGGACGAGGAAGCCAGGCGTGAAATCAAAGGACGCAGTCTTGGTGTTGAGCTGCACCGTAGTCTCAGGATAGGCAACGCTCTCCAGGTACTGCTCGGCAGTCCAGGGCGTGGCATTAGGATCGGCGACCGCGGCGCCTGTGCTGGGATCAATCTGAGCAGGAATCACGGCCTTGCCCATATCATCATTCCAGTTGTCGGTGTCCAGCCAGTAGGTCTGATCGTAGCTGCTCACCACGCGGGTGGGGGTGGAGAGCGTCACGTCCAGCAGATCCTCGTCCAGGTCGTTGACCTGGGAGGTATAGGTGCCGTAGAACTTGGTGATGTAATTGGTACGCTCGTTGCCCTTGGCGTCGTTGGTGCTCTCGGCCAGCTCCAGGGCGGAGAAGCAGGCACTGGAGAGGATCAGGCAGTAGGTGTTATCATCCATCAGGGTGATCTCCTGCTGGTCAAAGGTGGTCAGGTAGTAGTTGTACTGGGGGCGCATGTTTGAATAGCCGAGCTGGGCCGGGCTGAGGTAGATGCCGGTGACCTTCCCTCCGCCGCTACCGCCGCCGTTGCCGCCGCAGGCGGCAAGGCTCAGGACCATCAGAGCTGCAAGAGCCAGCGCCGTCAGTTTTTTGGCATACTTTTTCATAATTGGTATCCTCCTTTTCTTTTCCCGGGCATCCCGGTTTTCAGTTCACAATTTATTCATTCTCAACATAGTTTTCAATGGATACAGCACAACCTTCTTTTCATACCGCACAACCTTACCATTTCCATCTCCCCTTCCTTGACTTTCCTTGTCTATATTGCTATATTATCTAGGAGGGAACAGATAGGAAGGAGGAACAGCCATGCTCGGAATCGCCATCGTAGAAGACGACCGGGAGCAGGCCGCACTCTTGGAGACGCACATCAAGCGCTATGCCGCAGAGCACCAGCTCGTGGTGTCCGTATCTGTTTTCTATGACGCTGTGACCTTTTTGGAGAAATACACCCAGGGCTATCAGATGATCTTTATGGACATTAAAATGCCCATGCTGGACGGGATGGACGCCGCCCGGTTTCTCCGGGAGCGGGACCAAAAAGTCGTCCTGGTCTTTGTCACCACCATGCGACAGTACGCCATTCAGGGCTATGACGTGGATGCCGCCGACTTTATTGTCAAGCCGGTGAACTACCCGGAGTTTGCTTTGAAATTTACCCGCCTGCTGGGAAAAGTGGAACGGCCGGAGGCCGTCTCGCCGGACGTGTTCATCAAAACCGAGAACAGCTTTGTCCGGCTTGCCCCCAGCGATATTTTTTATGTGGAGGTCAAGGGTCATTACTGCGTGTACCACACTGCCAGTGGAGAGTACCGCCGTTATCAGGCCCTCAAAAACGCGGAGGCATCCCTCTCCTCCCGCTCTTTTGCCCGGTGCAACAATTTTCTTCTGGTCAATCTGGAGCACGTCTCCAGAATCGACGGAATGAGTGTGTTCGTGGAGGGGGAGGAACTGCAGATCAGCCACCCAAAGCGCAAGGCGTTTGTGGAAGCATTCAGTCAATTCATGGAGAGGTTGTAACATGACTGTTATCTTGTCCGTCCTCTCTACTGCGCTTGGCACATATACTTTTCAGTTCTTCAGTCTCCTCTTCACCTTTTTGCAGTGCGCCGTCTGTATCGTCTTTTTCACCCCTGGTCTGACCCGGCGTGAGTTTTTTCTCCCCCGCGTCCTCATTGCCCTGCTGGAGGGGATGGCGCTGTGCTACCTGCTGTCCATTCTCTACACTGAGGTGGAGACCCTTTTGGTCCGGGTGCTGTGCTACCTCGCCGTCACGCTGCTCAATTTCGGTGCTCTGCTCTTCTGCTGGAAGGATGAGCTCTCCGACCTGCTGCTGACCTTCTGCTGCGGCATGGCGACCTACCAGCTGACCGGCAAGCTCTACCCCCTCATCCAAAACCTGCTCGGCATCAACGACAAGGAGACCATCTCTTTTTTTCACGCCGGCTCAGGAGGGATGACGAACTGGGATTGGCTTTTGTTCTTCGTATTCCATCTGGGGATGTATCTTTTGCTCTCCTTTCTCTTCCGGCCTAAGAACCACCTCTCCCACGGCCGGTATGTCTCCTGGGGCGTGGGCGGGATATCGGTCTTTACCGTGCTCACGATCAATGTCCTCATCTGCGTCTCCCGGGTCTATGAGCAGGAGAGCTGGGTGCTCAACATCGTGGTCAAGGTGTTCTGCGTCGCGTTTGGCCTGGCTGTTCTCTTCATCTGCTCCGGCCTGCTCTCTCTGAGCGAAAAGGACCAGCAGCTGGAGGTGCTGCACCACCTGTGGAGGCAGGACAAGATCCAGTTTGAGTCCATTCGGGACAATATGGATGTCATCAATATGAAGTGCCACGACCTCAAGCACATTCTGGACAAAATCGAGGGCAAGCTCACCTCAGAGGAGATCAGCTCCCTGCGGGAGGCTATCCAGTTCTACGACGCCAATATCAAGACCGGCAATGAGGTTCTGGACGTGGTCCTGTGTGAGAAGGCCATGACCTGTCAAAAAAACGGCATCACCTTTTCCTGCCTGGCCGACGGCACAAAGCTGACCTTTCTCACCCCCGTCCAGACCTATACGCTCTTCGGAAACATCATTGACAATGCCATTGAGGCCGTCAAGCAGCTCTCCTCTCCGGAAGACAAGATTATTTCCCTCATCTGCCGGGAGACTTCCCAGGGGCTGGAAATTGAAGAGTCCAACTATTTCAGCGGCGAGCTGCAGCTCGCCGGCGGCTTGCCCGTTACAGGCAAGGAGGACCGCTCCCACCACGGGTTCGGCACCAAGAGCATCCGGTACATCGCCGAACAGTATGGGGGCGCTCTGGATATTCACATTCTGGATAACATGTTTTTCCTCAAGGTGCGTTTTCCCTTTAACAGCCGCACCTCCTGCAGGTCAGAAAGAGCCGCCCGGCCATAGCCGAGCGGCTCTCTTTTTACCCTGCGGCTTCCAGCAGGGCCTCCTCAAATTTGGGCAGCCACCACTCCCGGTAGCCCGCCTTTGTCGGATGGATGCTGTCGGACATATAGAGGTCCCGCTCCTCGTCGGTCAGGTCGTTAAACGCCTCATCCCGATATAGGTCGATGATCCCCACGTCCCACTTGGCAGCAATCTGTTCCAGGGCGTCCACCATGGTCCCGTAGTTCTCATCCCCCATGGGAGGATTCGTGTAGAAGTAAATGGGGCAATCCCAGGTCTCCCGGACTGTGGCGATGATATACTCCATGGCTCCGAAGGTGGTCGTCCGGTCAAATGCGGAGGCGTCGCGCACATCGTCCCCGGTCACCGTCCCGAAGTGGTCCGGAAAGCCCTTGTCATTGGTGGACAGCTGGCAGACAAAGGCGTCGACCTGCTCCGCCCGGTCCGGTGAGGCCAGATAAGCGTCCAGCCGCTCCACATAGCTCTCCCCGTTCACATCGGCCAGGGTCGTCCCGGACACCGCCTCCTTGATGCACACCGCGCCGTACTTCTTTGCTATGAAGTCGGACATGGATTCCCCTCCCGCGCTGGCCCCGACCGTGACCGAGGAACCCAGCCAGTAGATCGTCTTTCCCCGCAGGGCGCTGTCCGCCAGCTCTTCTGTGTTGGCGACGGAATATTCATCCCGGTTGCCGATGAGGGTGACGTTGATCTTCTGCTCCGCTGTCTTTCCGCCGTACACGAATTTGGCGTACAGGCTGGTGCGGGTCAGGGGATCGTCCACAATGATGCCCTCATAGGGGACGTCCTCCAGCACACTGCCATCGCGCAGCTGTGCCTGAATGACAACCCCTGTGGGGTCAAAGGTCTCTCCCTCTTCGTAGTCCAGCCTCTCCGGCGGCTGGACGATGCTCAGCTGCCAGACCTCCTTCTCCCCGTCGGCGGGCTGTGCATCGCCGGCGGCGGTGGGCTGGGCGTCCCGGGTTTCTCCGCAGGCGGCGAGCAGCAGCATCAGGCCCGCCAGCAGCGGCAGCATCCATTTCTTCATAAAGTTCGTTCTCCTTTCACCGGACCGTGATGACGTACTGTCCCGTCTGGGAGAAGGTCACCCGGTTCCCATCCACAGCGGCGTCTCCCCCGGTCACCGTAATGCTGCTGCCCATCTGCTCCGGGATAACCACAGTACCCTTGGCATCAATGGCCGTCACGGTGAGTACACGGGCCCCATCTGCGGTCTCCAGGCTGGCCTTCAGCTCTCCCTTGGGCGTCCAGACAGAACAGGTAAAGTGATCCAGGTCGCCGGAGGGGGCAATCTCATAGCGTTCAAAGCCGGCCTCTGTGGCACGGATGCCCGCCACATACTTGGACAGGATGTACAGCGGCGCGGCGGTCCAGCCGTGGTTGACCGTGCCCGTATCGTCGTTGAACTGCTCCCACAGGGTGTCATATTCGTCGTGGAGCATGGGGTCGTACCGCTCCAGCATCCGCTGAAGCGCCAGGTCGGTCCTGCCCATAATGCACAGTGCCTCAAGCACATACTTCTCCATGAACGGGCTGGCCTCATAGGTGCTCATGATAACCTGGGTTATGAGCTCGTAATCGCGCTCCTCCGCCAAGCCTGACAGCGCCAGCATGGCGTTGGCCCGCTCGTCGATATAACTGCTCTCTGGGCTCCGGAAACCCGCTTGCGTATAATAGGCATCGTGATAGGCCGCCTTCATGGCATCCATCCGCTCTGTAAGGAACTCCACGCCCTCCGTGATGCCCAGTTCCTCCGCCAGCTGGCGGGTGACATTCATGGCGTAGTAGTAAACTCCGGCCTGGAGCAGCTCCCGGTCGATGCACTCGCCCCAGTCGTCCCACGTCCAGGATCCGTCCCGGTAGACTGGCAGGCCGTCCTTCATCTCAAAGAGCTGAAGGTAGTTCAAAAACGCCTTGCAGTAAGCGGTCATGGTTTCCGTGTCTCCGGAGTGGAGCCAGTAGTGGTAGGCGCTGGTCATAAAGATCAGACTCTGGTTAGGAATCTCCTGGGGTTTGACGCTGGGCGCACGGCTGGGGATGGCCCCGCTTTGCGTGGTCCACGCCACGCAGGCCAGGATCGCCTTTTTGGTCAGGTCCAGCCCCGCCTGATCATAGCTGTAAAGGGCGGCGTCGATCTCATTGGACGCGTCTCCCATGTAGGGGCCCCGCTCCCGTTCCGGGCAGTCCATGTAGGTATCCCGCATGCAGATGGTGATGGTGTTGAGAGCCTCCTGCCACAGCTGGTCCAGGTCGTCGTTGGAAGAGGAGAAAGAGCCGGCCCACGTGCCGTTGAACCCACTCCTCCGGTAGCCCAGGCGGGTGAAGGTCACACCTGCCTCTGCCTCGATGATGAGCTTGCTGCCGCTGCGCCAGGGGTAGTTTTCATAGTACCGCTCCCCCTCAGCCGTGATATAGGTATCCTTAAAGTTCGCAAGTCCCTGCCGGTCTGTATAGGTGTCAGTGTAAAACGTCACCTTTTTCCCCGCCGGGGCCTCCAGGGCAAAGCAGGCGGTGAACTGGATGTTTCCCGGCAGGTCCAGCACCAGGATCGTGTCCTCGTCCAGGGTCTTGCCCACATAATCGGCGGCGTTGGCAAAGTCCTCTATCTCACCGAAGGCGGGAGGTACGATCATAGCGGAGTACAGGCCGCCGAAGGGCAGATCCCCGGCTTTTGAGATGAGAGATGCGTTCTCCCAGGTACTGTCGTCGTAGTCCGGCGCGTAGAACTCCCCCAAATCCTCCCGGGCATCAAAATAGACGTTCCGTTCCGCCAGCATGGAGGACTGAGTATAGTTGGGATAGTCCGCGCCGGCGGTAACCCTGTTTTTGTAAGCAGTATGCCTGGCTGCTTTCCAGGTCTGGTCGGTTGCGATGACCGTCCCGTCCACCTCCATCTCAAAGATTAGTCCCGCCTGAGGGTATTCGTCCCCTTCCTCGTCAGTGATGATAGGCACGATGGAGCCGTCTCCAGAGCGGCCGTTAAAGGCTACTAGCAGGGCGATGACATTCTCCCCTTGCCGGAGATTGGGAATCTCCACCGTGTCATAATAGCTGTCATAAGGAGTGGGTCCCCGCTTCACGGACCCATCCAAAACCACCATCTCCCCGTTGACCCAGAGCACATACTTGTCCACTGCGGAAATATAGGCAGTGGCAGACTCCACAGCTTTTTCCAGAGAAAAGGTCTTTCGGAAGGCCACATAGCTGTCCTCTGAACAGCCCTCAGTCCAGATCCACTGCGCTGTCCAGTCCGTCTTCTTATACTCATCAATGGCGTCCAGATACATCAGGTCAGAGCGGTCCGGCGTTCCCTGGTCGGGAGCGACCTCATTTGCCGCATCAGGGCTCGCTGTAGACGTCACATCGGCTCTCCCTCCGGTGCAACTCGCCAGCAGCGGGAGCAGAAGTACCCCGCACAGCAGCAGGCTGCATGTCCTAGTGAGCAGTTTGATATTCATTCTACCATCCCCTTGTATAAAAATAGCGCTCACTTCATCCCTTATAATTATAAGAATTCACAAAAATCTGGGAACCACATTCGCACAAGCTTGCCTCCAAACCGCATAACCTGCAGATAACCCACAAGTCCATCTCTTGTGCAGTTTACAAGCAGAATGTAATTATATTCCAATTGTATTTTTTCATTTGCCCGTTAATTGAATCAACTCAAAACTCGTATACAGTAATGGTACAAAACCGCGCTTGTACGGATTACCAGGAATTCACTTCCAAAATCTGTCTTCTGCTAACTGATACTTGATATACTCTGCAATCCGTTCCGCATTTTTCCCTGCCGTATCCACATAATAGCCCCGGCACCAAAATTCTCTGCTCCGGTATTTATACTTCAGTTCTCCACATTGTTCATACAGCATCGCACCGCTCTTCCCCTTCAGGTATCTCATAAATCCAGACACAGACACCTTCGGTAGAATCTCTGCCAGAATATGAACGTGGTTTTCTTTATACAAAAAGCCAGCGTCCGGCAGATCGTTACCGGACGCTGGCCTTATTTTTTTATGTATAGCCGTTATCTCTGGCCATAGTAGGCATTGGGACCGTGTTTGCGGAGAAAATGCTTATCCAGCATGGCCTGAGGTGCCGCATGCGCGGAAGGGCGCACTTGCCGGGTAAGGGTGGCCATGTGGGCCACCTCCTCCAGCACCACGCTGTGATATACCGCCTGTGCCGGGCTGTTTCCCCAGGTAAAGGGACCGTGTCCGGCGCATATGACTCCAGGGATGTGAGCGGGATTGATGTTCCGCTTCTGGAAGGTCTCCACAATCACCCGGCCTGTGTTCTCCTCGTAATCCCCATCAATCTCAGCCTGGGTCAAGCATCGGGTGCAGGGGATGGGGCCATAGAAATAGTCGGCGTGGGTGGTGCCGTAGCATGGAATATCCTCCCCCGCCTGGGCCCAGGCCACGGCGTTGGGACTGTGGGTATGAACTACACCACCTAAAGTGGGGAATGCCTTGTAGAGAATCAGGTGGGTGGCGGTATCGCTGGAAGGGTTCAGGTCTCCCTCCACCCGGTTTCCGTCCAGGTCCACCACAACCAGGTCCTCCGGCTTCAGAGCGTCATAATCCACGCCCGAGGGCTTGATGACCACCAGGCCCCGGTCCCGGTCGATACCGGACACATTGCCCCAGGTATAGGTCACCAGGCCACGGCGTGGCAGCTCCAGATTGGCCGCCCATACGGCCTGCCGCAGTTCTTCCAGCATGCTGCTCACCGCCCTCTCAGCTTCCAGGCCAGGTCGGAGAGGAAGAGGTCGTGCTCCAGCTTCTCCAGCGTGGTGTCCTCAGTGATGTGGACAAACTCAATGTCCATCATCCGTGCCCAGTCCCTCATCTGTTCGGCGGTAACGTCGTAGCTGAGGACCGTATGGTGGGCGCCGCCTGCGGTGATCCAGCACTCCACGCCGGTGGTCAGGTCGGGGAGAGGCTGCCACATCACCCGGGCCACCGGCAGGTTGGGCATGGGGAAGATGGGCTTGACGCAGCGGATATCCTGGCAGATGAGCCGGAAACGGCCGCCCATGTCCACCAGACTGACTACAATGGCCTCTCCCTCGTGGCCCTCAAACACCAGCCGCGCAGGAGCTTCCCGGTCGCCGATGCCCAAAGGATGGACCTCAATGCGGGGCCGTTCCGCCGCCACCGAGGGACATACCTCCAGCATATGGGCACCCAGGCTGTACTGGTTGCCCGGCTCCAGATGGTAGGTGTAGTCCTCCATAAAGGCGGTGCCGCCGGTCTGTCCCTCGCTCATGGCCTTCAGAATGGCAGTCATGGCCGCCACCTTCCAGTCTCCCTCGCCGCCGTACCCGTAGCCCTGTGCCATCAGGTGCTGGGTGGCCAGGCCGGGCAGCTGGCGCATGCCGTACAGGTCCTGGAAGGTGTTAGCGAAGGCCATGCAGCCCTCACCGTCCAGCATAGCCTTCATGGCCAGCTCCTCACGGGCCTGATAGCGGATTGTCTCCAGGTCATCGGGGTTCAGGTCATAATTCTGCCGGTACTCCTCTACCAGAGCATCAATCTGTTCTTCCGCGACGGCCTCCATGGCCTCCACCAGCTGGCCAACCGGCCAGGTGTTCACCTGCCAGCCCAGCTTGATCTGGGCCTCCACCTTGTCGCCCTCGGTGACGGCTACCTCACGCATGTTGTCGCCGAAACGCATCACCTTCAGTGAGCGGGAGAAGGCCACGCCCACGGCGGCGCGCATCCAGTCCCCCAGGCGGCGCTGGACGGCCTCGTCCTGCCAGTAGCCGGCGATGACCTTCCGGGGCAGGCGGAGCCGGGCGCCCAGAAAACCGTGCTCCCGGTCCCCATGGGCGGCCTGGTTCAGGTTCATAAAGTCCATATCGATCTCTTCATTGGGAATATCCCGGTTGTACTGGGTAGCCAGGTGGCAGTAGGGCTTGCGCAGGTCGGCCAGCCCGTTGATCCACATCTTGGAGGGGCTGAAGGTGTGGCACCAGGCCACAATACCGGCACAGCGGGGGTCGTGGTTGGCCTCCCGCACCAGGTCGGTGATCTCGCCGCAGGTCTTGGCTGTGACCTTATAGATCAGCGGGCAGGGCAGGCTGCCGGAGGCGTTGAGGGCGGCGGCCATCTCGGCTGCCCGGGCGGCAACTGTCTCCAGCACCTCCTCGCCGTAGAGGAACTGACTTCCCACCACGAACCAGAATTCATAATCATGCATGCTCATGGCAATTGACTCCTTTTATAATGCGTTTACAGCGGTCCGTTCCACCGCCAGCGCGGCACGGTACCCGTCCAGGAAGGCGGCAAAGCCTGCCCGGTCCTTGGGGTTGGGCGACAGGCAGTTTTCACGGACATTGGAGAACACCCGCCGGGACAGATAGTCCGTCAGGGACTCACCGGGTGCTCTGTTTACCGCGTAGGCGGCCAGCAGTGCCATGCCCCAGGGTCCTCCCTCCCCCGCCGTGTCCATCACCGCTACCGGCACGTCCAGCGCGGAGGCCATCAGACGCTGGGCCACGCCCTCCACCTTGAAAAGGCCGCCGTGGCCGGTAAGCCGGTCCAGGGCCACCTGCTCCGGGCCGGTGAGAATGTCCATGCCCAGCTTCAGGGTGGCCATGGCGGCGTACAGGTGGGCACGCATCAGGTTGGCCAGGGTCAGACGGCTGTCCGGGCGGCGCACCAGCAGGGGGCGTCCGCCAGACAGGCCGGTCACCGGCTCGCCGGAATAGTAGTTGCAGGCAATCAGGCCGCCGCAGTCCGGTTCACCCTCCAGGGCCTCGCGGTAGAGCAGGGTATAGAGCGCCGTGGTATCCAGCTCAGCACCGGCGGCAGCCGCCGCCTCACCCATCACATGGACCCAGGCGTCCAGGTCGGGAGTGCAGGTGTTGCAGTGGACCATGGCTGCCGGGGCTCCCGCCGGAGTGGCTACCATATCAATTTCCGGGTATACCCTGGACAGCGGCCGCTCCAGCACTGCCATGGCAAATACCGAGGTGCCTGCGGACACATTGCCCGTCCTGGGGGCCACGCTGTTGGTGGCCACCATACCGGTCCCCGCGTCTCCTTCAGGCGGGCAGAGTGGGACACCGGGCTCCAGCGCTCCGGTGGGGTCCAGCAGCCTGGCTCCGCCGGCGGTCAGGCTGCCTGCGGCAGCACCTGCCGGGAGCACCTTGGGCAGCACCTTCCCCAGCGTGAAGCTGTGGCCGTGGGCCCGGAGCAGGCCGTCAAACCGGTCCAGCATGTCCTGGTGGTAATCCCCTGTTTCCGGGTCGATGGGGAACATGCCGGAGGCGTCCCCCACCCCCAGGACCTTCTCTCCGGTGAGCTGCCAGTGGACATAGCCCGCCAGGGTGGTGAGAAAATCCAGCTGTCCCACATGGGACTCGCCGTTGAGCACCGCCTGGTACAGGTGGGCGGCACTCCACCGCTGGGGAATGTTGAAACCCAGACAGTCGGTCAGCTCCTCCGCCGCCTGGGCGGTGTTGGTGTTGCGCCAGGTACGGAAGGCGGCCAGCTGGCGGCCCTCTCTGTCAAAGGGCAGGTATCCGTGCATCATGGCGGATACGCCCAGTGCCCCCGGGCGGCTCAGCGGGACGCCGTACCGTTCTTTGACCTGGGCGGCCATCTCAGCGTAGGCCGTTTGAATGCCCCGCCATACGTCGTCCAGATGGTAGGTCCACAGTCCGTCCTCCAGCCGGCTCTCCCAGCTGTATGCGCCCGACGCCAGCGGGGCGTGGTCCGGGCCGATGAGAATCGCTTTGATACGGGTGGAACCCAATTCAATGCCGAGGGCCGTTCTGCCGTCGAGTACGGTCTGAGCAGTTGTCTCCTGTTCCATAGAAAATGGCTCCTTTGTGCTGACCACTGCCGGTCAGCTCTGGGATTTGCTTTCGGGAAAAATGATTTTCATAATGGGGAAGAATACCCAGAAGGCGATGCAGCACTGGAGGAAAGCGGCCACCAGGCCGCCGAGGCCCTCGCCGATGGTGCTGTAAAGCCAGGGCTGATATACGCCGTACAGGGCATTTGCTCCCACGGTAATGACGCAGAAGGCCAGGAAATACCACATAGCCTGCCAGGCCACGTTGCCGTCGGACTTGAAGGTGACCTTCCGCTGCATGAAGAAGCTCACCACCTGGGAGAGAATCAGGGGGATAAAGGTGGCCAGGAAGTAGGCCAGGCCGCCGTGTGCAAGATAGTCGCCGGTGATACCGTTGAGTGTTGTGTGTACCAGAGTATTCACCGGCCCGGCAGTGAAGTTGAATACATAGTAGGGGTTCAGGCCGGTAATTGTCTCACCCGCCACCGTCACCGTGGTGACAGCCGCCGGGTCCCCGATGGGCCCGAACAGGTGCAGATTCACGTCTACCAGCCCGGTGGCTCCAAAGACGGGCTGGAGCACCGGAATGAGCACCACCTGCACCAGAGTGGCCAGGTTGCCCACCAGGAAATAAGTAATAAACTGGGCAATTTGGGGATGGCTCCGCCACAGCTCCACCAGCTTGCGGATGGGGCCGGACTGGCCCAGCCTTTTTACGCTTCCGCTCACCTGGCGCCCTCCTCTCGGCAGGAAATATGGACCTGGGCGCTGCCGTAGGGACTCTCGGCCCGGAGCACAAGCTCCCCGGGGCCCTTGGGTTTGACAATGGCCAGCGCCTGGCCGTAGTAAGTATCGGTGGTGTCGGTGAGGTAGCCCCGCTCGTTGTAGGGGCAGGCGCTGCCCAGAGCCAGTAGCCTTCCGCCCTCCACCGCCACCCGGATATCTCCACGGGCCAGCGGCTTGAGCAGGCCGTTTTCATCGGTGTAGCGCAGCCGGACATAGCACAGTCCTTCAGCGGATACCCGGGGCTCCTCCGGCTCTGCGGCAAGGCGGGTCTCCTCTCCGGCGCTGGACAGGCTGGTGCGCCCCACTTCGGCGCCGTCGGCGCCGTAGACCACGGCGGTCAGCTCACCCGGCTGCCAGGTAACCCGAAAGACCGCCCTGCTGTCCCGGTCCGGTTTTTTCTCCCCCATGGGTTTGCCGTTAAGGAAAAGGGCAACTTTAGCGCCTCGCGCGTACACCTCTACCCTGGTTTCTTTTCCTTCGCAGCCGTTCCAGGCCCAGCTCTCATAGGTATTGCTCATCCGCCAGGCGGAGGGAGAGTGGGGCTCAAAGGCGTGATCGGCGGGGACCACGCCGATGCGGATGGGAGAGAGCTCAAAGGCCACCTGGGTATAGGCGGTCTGGCCGGTGGAGGCACCGGTCAGGTCCAGCACGCCCGCGCTGGCGGTAATCCAGCCAGGCCCGTGGTCAAAGTCAGGGGCGTAGTCCCGGTACTCCATGGCCCCCAGGCCCACCTCGCCCAGGTAGTCCATGCCGGTCCAGACAAAGTCGCCGATAAGGGCAGGGTGCTTCTTGGCCAGATCCCAGAACCGGGCCGCATCCGCGCAGAAGGTCTCGCTGCCCAGGATGACACGGTCGGGGTACTTCTTCAGGTCGCGCACATAGCGCTTTTCCCCGTAGTTGTATCCGGCAACGTCCAGTTTGGCAAAGGCGTCCCTGGTCTTCACGTCGCTGCCATGGAGAGTGGCGCCGAATTTCATGAACTCAGAGCCAAACAGTCCTGCCAGGTTGTTGAAGAACTCGCTGCCCACCGCCTTCTTTTTGGCCGATGTACCGCCGGAAGGAGCGCTCTTTTCCGCCTTTTTGTCGCTGTATACGCCCAGTCCCAGAGAGCTCAGGAAGTTGAAGAAGATATTGATGCCGCAGGTCACAGGGCGGCTGTCCAGCTGGTGCAGGTACTCGGTCATCTGCCCGGTCAGCTCGATGCCCCGCTTCTGAGCGGTCTCGGACACCTCGTTGCCGATGGAGTACATGACCACGCTGGGGTGATTGAAATCCTTGTCCACCAGGTCCCGCAGGTCATTTTTCCAGTTGTCCGGCATGAGAGAGGCGTAGTCGTACCGGGTCTTGTGGATGTACCACATGTCGGCGTACTCATCCAGCACCAGCATACCCAGCCTGTCGCAGGCGTCCAGCAGAGCCTTGGAGCAGGGATTATGGGCGGAACGGATGGCGTTGTAGCCCGCCTGCTTCAGCAACCGCACCTTCCGCAGCTCAGCGTCCGGAAGCGTAATTGCACCCAGAATACCGTTGTCGTGGTGGACACAGGCGCCCCGGAGGATGACCCGCTCGCCGTTGATGCAGAAGCCGTTTTTGCTGTCGCAGGCGACGGTGCGGATGCCGAAGGTCTCCTCCCGGACATCCTCTCCGAACGCTACACGGCAGGTGTAGCACTTGGGGGTGTCCGGACTCCACAACTCCGCGTCAGGGAGAGGGATGTCCACTGTACCGCCGGGATGGCACTTGCATGCTGCCTGAGCCAGCTCCCGGTCTCCGTCCAGAATAGAGACCTGAGCTGTGCCGGGGCAGATCAGGGAGAGAGCTACGCGGACGGAGGGGCGAACGTGGTGCAGGGTTTGAATCTTCAGGCCGTTAAGCGCGATGTGCTCTTTGGGCAGAACGTGGAGCCACACCGGGCGGTAGATACCCGCGCCGGAGTACCAGCGGGAGTTGGGCTGGTCGGCGTTGCGGGAGATGACCCGGATATGATTCTCACTGTCTGTTCGAAGCAGGCCGTCCAGAGCCACGAAAAAGCCGGTGTAGCCTCCGGGCTGAAAGGCGGCCTTGCTGTCGTTGACAAAGACCTCCGCATCCCGGTATACGCCCTCAAACTCCAGAAACATGGCCCGGTCCGCCCACTCCGCCGGGACGTTGAAGGCCTTCTGGTAGACGTAGTCATAGCCCTCAAACCAGCCAGTGTTGGTCCCGCCGGCGGACTGCGCCGTCCGCGGCTCGGAGAGCATGGCGTCGTGGGGGAGCGTGACAGCGATGGACTTGTCTTCCTCGCCCATGCGGGATACAAACCAGTCGGAGTTAAATGGTAATTTGGGCATCTGTTCACCTTCTTTGGAAAAGCTGGCCAGACTGCTTATCTAGCCATTTCTTCCTTATTTTTTAAGTTCTCCTGTTAAAATTACTTTATCAAAGCACATTAAGTAGCACAACACAAATTTATCCCAATATAACACTTTTTTATTTTTTAAACATACAAATATATATTAGTTCTATTTTTTACATACAAGTAAAAAATAGAACTAATATATTTAAAAAAATATTAAAAAATTGAAATAATTAAACCATAAAATGCAAATTGATAATTTCATTTTGAGTGCTATAATAAAGAAGTTGTATTCTTTTATATAGCCAACCCCTGAAATATTACATTTGAGGAGAAACTTATGGCCTATAAATACCTTCTGCTGGCAGCTCAACTTCAGGAGAAAATCTCTAACGGAACTTTTTTGAATAAGTTACCCACCGAGCAGGAGCTAACACAGCTCTACTCAGTCAGTCGTCAGACGGTACGGCAGGCACTGGATAAGCTGGTGGAATTAGGTATTATCGAGAAGCGGCAGGGTTCTGGGTCCTGGATACTCAAACAGGCACAGATCAGAGGAAGTGATAGAATTGCCATTGTGACCTCCTACGTCAACGACTATATATTTCCCACCGTCCTGCAGGACATCCAAGCAGTAATCAGTCAAAAAAACTACTCCACGCTCCTCTTTTCCACTCAGAATAAAGTGTCGCTTGAACGAGATATCCTTCAGGGACTGCTCCACCAACCAGTAGGTGGGCTGATCGTGGAGGGCTCTAAAACCGCTCTTCCTAACCCTAATTTGGACCTATATGAAAAGATGGATCTGGCCGGCATCCCGGTAGTCTTCATCCACGGAAGCTATAAAGCACTACCGGGGTCTGTGTGTGTATCTGACGACAACTTTGGCGGTGGGTATCAACTGGCACGTCACCTCATCACCCGCGGTCACACAAAAATTGCCGGCATCTTTAAGAGTGACGACATTCAGGGACACCAGCGGTACTTAGGCTATTTGGCAGCCATGCGGGATGCCGGGCTGCCTATCCCGGACGATCGGGTCCTGTGGTACACTACAGAGGAGCGCCACTACCTGCTAGACTACGGCCATAACGACTTGCTCAACCACTTTATCCAGTTCTATCTTAAGGACTGTACCGCGGTCATCTGCTATAACGACGAGATCGCAGATCGGATTATCCGTATGCTTCTGGGCAGTGGCCACAGGGTCCCCGCAGATACTGCAGTAGTCAGTTTTGACAACAGCTATTACAGTGACCTATGCCCAGTGCGCATTACCTCCCTAGCCCATGAAGCCCACCGGTTGGGCAGCATAGCTGCTGAGCTGCTGTTGGAGCGGATGGCAGGTCGGCAGGTTGAGTCCCAGTCAATTACTTGGCGTCTGATCCAGAAAGAAAGCAGCTGAATAATTATGTACGAGTTTCCCATCGAGGGTGCGGACCTGGGCGACTCCCACTCTTACAAGCATACCAGATAGCAGGTTGTAAATAATATTCTGGGATGGGAGCACTTTTGGCCTTATTCGCAATTACTACAAGCCTTGTTTCATCGTTCCGATATTAGAATAATTAAACATCATATTTCGTTTGTTTTTTAGATTTAAAAACATATCCATAACTTTTACCGAGACAAGTCGTTGACAAATCTGTGCAAATATGCTACTCTGTTTCCATAAAAGTCTCTCTTAGGTGAACGCCCGCTAGCTGGTGGGTAACCCACCACGTCTCTCTTTTCCCTTACCCTGGGGAGCGTCTCTCTAATGGAATCCATATGACTGTCATGCTTGCTGCACGGAAGTCATAGGGTTTACCACTAAACCACATAGGTTAAGTCGATCTGCAATCGGCTCAATTTTAGAGTATTTTGACGGCATCATTGCCATCAAAATACTCTTTTTTCATTCAGAGGCCAGGAAGCACCCTAGGCCTATGCTCTATCATTCTCTATACCGCAGCCAGCGGCAGCAGAGAGCCTGTATTCTCTATCACGCACTATGATTCTCGACCTACTCGCTCACCCATCCGCCTTGGGTGCTCGATACCCTGCAGCCAGCAGGGGGCGCAGCACTCGTCACACCAGCCGCGCCTTTCGCATAGGTACGGCATGGGTCAAAATCAGGAGGTACCCCTTGTCCAAAAAAGGAATGGATAAAAAAGTGGTCGAGACCCCATATACTGATATTTATGTCACAGTCAGAACAACTCGCTCTGCAGACGGGAGCACATGCCGTATTGCCGCAATCGCCTCTGATTGCAGAGGCAAAGGATTGCCCGGTGCCAAACAGCGGGTCCAAAAGCTGAATTCAGCTTCCGAGCGTCAGGACATAGAGCGTGCCACAGCATTTGTCATTGCACGGGCATTAGATGCATATATCCAGGCGTATCCCCAACAACAGGCCCCCGCTCTTTCAGAGAATATTGCGGCAGATACGCTTCTAAGCCTGTATCAGCAATTCCACGAAGCCGGGTATCCGGTTCATCCAGATTGGCGCCCAGGCACAAATCATTCCGCCAAATTGGCCTTTAAGCGCACTATACCTCACATCTGTGCTGCCCTAGCTGATGGATGTGATCCCCAAAATCTTGCTGTTGCCATACATGACCGTGTACGAGACGATGTACAGAGCAATGCCAACGCCAGGGATAGGTCCAGCATAGATAAAACCGTACGAAAAAATATGTTGTGGTGCGATGCGGTGCTAAACGCAATGCGGCTTGCGTATCCCGGACGGCCGGAATTGGAGATTCGGCTGAATGTTCCGGACGGCCATGGATTGTCGGTTCTGAGAGAGCAAGCCAAGGCATTACCGCAGAATGTTAGGGAGGCTCTGGCCGAGTACCTGACTGACTGCTGCAGGCTGTACGATGCCAGGCTGGCGCTGACCTCTCCTGACTGCGCCAATCCGGAAGAACTCAGGCATCAGATTCAGATGCTGGAGAAGGTTATATCCGACGAAAACCCCCGCTATGTCCTGGTGATGCTGATGATGTATGATGCCGGTCTGCGCACCTCTGAGGCTGCCGCTGTCACGGGTGACAGTCTGCGTCTCCTGAACTGTGCAGGCCATCACGCCACCTCTTTGGTTCTTGTTCAGTGTCAGGCACGGGATGGCAAACGATGCAGAATTTTAAAGAGCGAGAACGCCTACCGCACGACTGTTCTGTCCCACTGGGGGCACGTGATGGTTCAGAGCGTACTGCGCTATCTGGCAGTCTTTGATTCTCAGTGGCCCCAGCAAGTGACGGATCCAAAGGGGGCGTCCGCATGGATCTTGCAGCGGCTCCGGGTACTTGGTGTCTCCGATTGCTGCCTGAGCAATACAGCCGCATCGCTTATGGCTGCCGGAGAACATGGGCTCTTGGCCAGCGAAGATTTGTCCGCATATATTCTGCGCCGGGATTGCGCCACCCGCTGGGCTTTTCGCTGCGGGCTTTCTCTGGACACCATCGACATTTTGCTTGGGCATGCAAGGTACGGCCGCAAGAGCGGGTGCGTGGAGTACCGCGACACCAGATGGCTGACAGAAATTGCGTATGCGATTGAGCGGTATGTGCATGTGCCTGAGTACAGCGCAGCACCCAAGTATATGCCCTATCTGCTGTCTTGCGGGACGATTGATATCCAAACGCCATACCCCACTTACTGTTATCGCAATACGGGTAGTCAGCCTGTGCAGATCAGCATTGCAATTACTGCACAAGAACCCGGAGAGGCAATCACACTCTGCTGTTCTGGTGCAGTAGTCCACGCCATCCATGCGCAGGATGTGGCAGATGCACCGGACAAGCGTATGGAACGTACAATTTTTACGACTGGAGATAATCACGATGGATCATAAGATAGATGACGGCTGGCATAGTTCGTCAGGCGGTCGGTATGGGTTTCAATGCGCTGTTCGCCCTCTAAGGCGCTCCAGACCCGGATATTGTTTGCAATCAGCCATTCCACGACAAACGGGGTTTCATCAGAAATGCGCCCGATGCGGTCAAACATGAATACCAGCAGAATATCAAACTTGCCCTGCTTGGTGTACTCTTTAATCAACTGCACCTTGTCCCGCCGTGCCGCTCTGACCTTATGGCCGGAAATGCCTTCCTCCTGAAGTTCACAGACCAGCGTCCAGCCCATCCGCTCACAAAATTCCCGGCACCGTACCCGCTGCATGGGAATATCCGGCTCGTTGTCGTCGGTGTGGTAAAGCTGCTTGCCTGTGGAGACACGATACAGGCACAGGACCCGCGTTCCCGGCTCGATATAGTCGGGCAGGTTCAGCCTCCAGCCGGTGAGTTTATCGAAATCATAACTTGGGATAATGCTTGTTTCAGTCATTGCCAATCTATCCTCTCAATGCAGTATGAGATGATGAATCGGCATATCCTAAGTATGTAATTTTCAACGCCTCATGAAATGCCATCACAGCTGAGAATGAAAATATAGTCTGTGCGTTAACCGAAGGATTTGCTAAACTG
>NZ_JBBMFK010000038.1:0-25187 GCF_040096055.1 Pseudoflavonifractor intestinihominis | reverse complement strand
GGAGCGACGGAGCACTTTGAGATTACGGTGGAGAAAGAGGACCTGACAAGCTACGACGCGAACAATGCCAGAACCTATATTCTGGAGGATGGGGACTACTACTTCACGGTGGGAAGCGACGCCCACAACGCCGTCAACAATATTTTGATGGCGAAGGGCGCGGACGAGAGCCGGATGAGCGGCAGCGGAGACGCCGGCCTGACCTACAAGTGGAGCAACACGAGCTTTGACGCGGAGACCTATTCGGTGTCGCCGGTCACGGGCAATCCCATCACCAACCTGTTTGACAATGCGGACCTGAACAAGTACGAGGGCGCGGAGGACCAGCAGATCACCTACCTCACCCGCAACGACTGGGTGGGAACATTCCCCCAGGGCCCTGTATCGCTGCGGGTGACACAGGCGATGTGGGATGACGGACTGACCCATGAGGAGTCCGGCCGGGCGGCTCTGGTGGAAAAGTACAAGGAACTCTATTGGTCTGACGTCACTGAGGCGCCGGAGGTGGGCGTCAGTGGCACCCTGAGCGCAATCGACTTTGTGGACGTCCCGGCGGATGACCCGACCTGGCTGGACCTGGTGGACCAGATTCCCTATGAGTCGATGTTGAATCTGGTCTACAACGGCGCTTATCAGACGGCCGCCCTGCCGGAGATCTCGCTGCCCGGGACCCGGGAGTCGGACGGACCCACCGGCTTTACCAAGAGTCTGCTGGGGGGCAGCAGCGGCATGGCTTTCACCTCGGAGGACGTAATGGCGGCCACCTTCAATCCGGAACTGGTAAAGGAGGTAGGGAAGTGTATCGGCGAGGATATGCTCCATGCCCAGTCGGATAATACGGTCACGCTTATGGCGGGCATTTACGCGCCCGGAACCAATATCCACCGCACACCGTATCTGGGCCGTCACAATGAGTACTATTCTGAGGATGGCTGGCTGTCCGGAGAGATCTGCGCCGCCGAGGTGCAGGGCATCCGGGATCGGGGAATGCTGGCGTTTGTGAAGCACTTTGCCCTCAACGACCAGGAGGAGGGACGCTACGGCATCTCCACCTGGAGCAACGAACAGGCCATCCGGGAGCTGTATCTGGAGGGCTTTGAGGGCGCTGTCCGGGGCGGGGCCATGAATGTTATGAGCTCCTTCAACCGCATCGGAGTGGTGTGGGCAGGCGCCCACCACGGCCTGATGACCGGCATCCTCCGAGACGAGTGGGGCATGGAGGGCGCAGCCATCACCGACATGTCCATGAACGCCAGCTGGATGGACTATCGTCTGGGCGTGCTTGCCGGACAGGACTACTGGTGCGGCCAAAAGGGAAGCATGGGAACCCTGGATGGGAGCGAGGACGATCCCGCCATTGCCACTGCGGTGCGCAATGCAGTAAAGCACATTGTCTACGGCGTGACCCGGACTAATGTGATGAACGTGGGTGATGCCACTGTGGTATCCATTACGCCCTGGTGGCAGGTGACCCTTTATGCATCCACCGGTGTGCTGGCTATTCTCACGGTGCTGTGTGCGCTGATGGCGGTGCGCACCGGGAAAAAGGAGAAGTCTGCCGCTTTGGATGTATCATCAAAGGAAGAACAAAAATGAAAGGAAAGAAACTGGTGAAGCGGACTTATCAGAAATGGCTGGGCGTCACGGCCACCTTGGTGGTAGTACTGGCCCTAGCGGTGAGCCTCACCGGTACCGCTTTCTATTACAGTGGCTATGTAAATAGCTTCCTGGGCTTAACGGGAGGACAGAACATCGAGGTAAGCGGGGAGACCAATTACTATCCCTCTGCCTACGGGGAGCTGAACGCAGAGAACTCTGAGCGGCTCCTGGCCGACACACGGGACCACAATATCCGCGCCATGCATGAAGGGGCGGTACTGTTGCGCAACGAAAACAACGCGCTTCCTCTGAGTGCGGAGGAACGCAGAGTTACCTTTTTCGGCAACTCGGTGAAGGACCCGGTATACAAGTCCAACGCCGGCAACGCCAGCTTCAATGCGGACCGGGGCGGCGAGCTCTACGCCGCTTTTGAAGCGGCCGGCTTTGAGATTAACCCCGTTTTGCGGGAGGCATATGCCAACAGCGGCGTCAACCGTAGTTCGACCGCTACCCGGGGGACCTCCAGCATCGGCGAGGTACCCGTGAATTTCTATACGGATGATCTGAAGGCGTCCTTTGCTGACAACTACAACGATGTGGCCTTCGTCCTCCTCACCCGGTACGGTGGTGAAGGGGTGGATCTGGATCCAATGGATGCCGAAGGCGTACCCATGCTCTCTCTTCATCAGGAAGAGGCTGATCTGCTGAGAATGATCCACGACAGCGGGGCTTTTGCTAAAACCGTGGTGCTGATCAACAGCCCCTACGCTATGGATGTGGAATGGATCGAGCAGGAGGAGTATGGCGTAGATGCCTGCCTGGTGTTTGGCGCGGTGGGAGACTACGGTTTTATCGGCCTGACCGATATTCTGACCGGCACGTCCGATGTATCCGGGCACCTGCCTGACACCTGGGCCAGCAGCTCCCTCTCCGCCCCCGCGATGCAGAACTTCGGCGACTATCAGTTCACCAACCTGGAGAAGATGTACGGCGACCGCTACCTGGTCTATGCTGAGGACATCTATGTAGGCTACAAGTACTATGAGACCCGCTATCAGGACCAGGTCCTGGGGATCAACAATGCTGGCAGTACCGCAGGAGCCTTTGCCAGCGCGGAGGGCTGGGACTATGCTGCTGAGATGGCCTATCCCTTTGGCTACGGACTGTCCTATGCCCAGTTCACCCAGGAAGTAGAGTCCATCACCTGGGATCAGGATGCCCACACCGTGACCGCTCAGGTGAAGGTCACAAACGACGGCGGCTTTGACGGCGTTTCCAAATCCCTGGTACAGCTATATGCCCAGGCACCCTGGGAGCCGGGGCAGGTTGAGAAATCAGCTGTACAGCTTATCGGCTTCCAAAAGACGGGAGAGCTGGCCGCTGGAGAGAGTGAGACGGTAACCATCACGGTGCCGGACTACTACTTTGCCTCCTATGACGAAAACGCGGTCAACGGGGCCGACAGCACCAAAACCGGATGCTACATCCTCGACCCGGGGGAGTATTACTTCGCCATTGGCGACAGCAGCCACGACGCCCTCAACAACATCCTTGCAGCCAAGGGCGCAAGCGGAATGTTTGATGAAAAGGGCAACGTTGTCTCTGGGGACAGCGCTAGGACCGTCAAGGCAGAGCTGGCAGCTTATGACAACACCACCTGGGCTGTGCACCCCAGCACTGGGACTGTGGTGTCCAATCAGCTCCAGGACGCCGATCTCAATGAACATCTGCCCGACGCAGTTACCTACCTGACCCGGGCGGACTGGAACACGTTTCCTGTGAGCGTCACCGGGCTCACCGCCACGGATGCCATGGCGGAGGGGATGGTAGGCGCTACCTATGTCAAGCCTGCTGACGCGCCTGACACCGGTGATATGACCTTTGGAGAGGACGCGGGCCTCAAATTGGTAGGTATGAAAGACGTGCCCTATGGCGATGAAGAATGGCAGGCCTTCATTGAGCAGCTCTCTGTCAACCAGGTGGCCACCATCTGCGGCGACAACCGGGGCAATGTGGCCATTCCCGAGGTGGGCAAGCCGGCCAACGCCTCAACCAACGGCCCCTGCGGTATCCAGGGCAGCTATGTGAAGGGGAGCGGCAAAGCCTGCACACTCTATGTGGACGAGCCCATTCAGGCGGCAACCTTTAATTTGGAGCTGGCCGCTGAACGGGGAGCCCTCATGGCGGAAGAGGCAATGTACGCCGATGTGACAATGGTCTTTGGACCTGGGGCCAATATCCACCGCACCGCCTACCTGGGGCGCAACAGCGAGTATTTTTCTGAAGATGGCATGCTCAGCTATTTTATGAGCCGGGACACTGCCCGGACCATGACAGAGAAGGGCATCATCACCGGATTCAAGCACTTCTGCCTCAACGACCAGGAGGTGAACCGCCACGGCGTGGCCACGTTCTCCACAGAACAGGCCTGCCGGGAGATTTACTTCCGGGCCTTTGAGGGCGCCATGTCCGATGATAACGCGCTGGGCGTGATGACCAGCTACAACCGCATCGGGCTGACTGCCTCCCCAGCCCACCGGGGCGCCCAAATTGAGATCCTCCGCAATGAATGGGGCTTTAAGGGCATCAATATTACCGACTCGTCTAAAGATGCATCCGACTATGTGCTTACCGCCGAGTGTATCACCGGCGGCACGGACCTGTTCCTCTCCGACACAGGCCGCACCAGCCAGCTGACCAATTTGGCGATTAAAGAGCGGGACGGCAACATCCTCCGCTGGATGCAGACCGCCAATAAGCACTTCTACTACGCCCACAGCCGGAGCATTCTCGTCAACGGACTTTCGACAGAGACTGTCATTGAACAGACTATCTACTGGTGGCAACCCACCCTCATTGGTATTTGCATAGGGGTCGGTGTGCTGGCAGCAGCATCTTTGGCGGTGTTTTTTGGGAAGGCATATCTCAGAAAGGAGTGCAAGTAAGATGAAAAAGTCCTTTGCAGACCGGAATTTTGGCTTCTATATACTTTTGGCTGCGGCGTTTATTGCACTAGCCGGAGCCATCCTCTATCTGGCGTTGGACGGGGGAGATCGCACCTTTACCATCCTTGGGTTCCTGCTGGCGCTGGCCGGGGCGGTCTCTACCATATTGGCGGTGCTCACCCGACTGAAGTTCGCGCCTCTGGTGCCCACTGCTCTCTATGCCGCAGCCAGCGCGCTTGTGCTCCGGCTGGCGCTGCCCAGCCTGTCTGACCTATGGAACAAGGTCAATTTCATCGGTGGAAACGCCGTCTTGGGCATGACATTTGCCGGAGTGTTCCTGCTGTGCGCCGTCTTGGGCACTGTGTCCTGTTTTACTGGAACAGAAAAGAGGTAAGCAGGGTGATTGTCAAAGCGGTTCAGCAGATTATGCTGGGAAAGATCACCCGAACAGAAAAGGAGACCTTTGCTACCCTGGAGACCATCAAATTTGCTGGCTACGACGGCATTGAGCTTAACGGCTTCATGATCCGGCCCACCGGCATCCTGGTGCGGGCGCTTACCGCCGCCGCCGGGATGCCGGCGGGGAGGGGCGGAGCCTATGACTGGGCGGCTCTCACCCGGGAAGCGGGATTAAAAGTGGTCTCTCTGCACGAGGATTTGGGTACGCTCAAGGCAGACCCGGAGGCTGTGGCGCAGCGGGCAGCAGAGCTTGGGACCGACAAAGTGGTAGTCACCGGGATGTATCGCTTTGATTACACCGACCGCACAGCGCTGGCAGGGCTGTGCGCCGACCTGAACAGGTGCGGCGCACGCCTGCACGCGGCGGGGATGGAGCTGCTCTATCATAATCACAATGTGGAGCTGTGCCGGATCTCTGAGGGCGGAGAGCGTGCCTATGAGTACATCCTGCGTGAGACCGACCCGGAAGCGGTCGGCTTTGAGTTCGACAGTTACTGGTTTACGGAGGCCGGGGCTGACGCTGGGGAGTGGATGGAGCAGCTGGGCGGACGTATGCGCCTATGGCACATCAACGACAGGGGGTCGCGCCAGCGCGGCCCCTCCATAACCCCGATCCTGAAGTCTGACAGCATGGAACTCGGGTGCGGTAATATGAATTTAGACCGCTTGACGCAGCAGGCAAAGGCCAATGGCATTCAGGCTGTCGTGCTGGAGAGCCATCGAAACCATGTGGAGCACAGCGCCATTAAGAGTATTCAATGTTCGGCTGCATATCTGAATCAAAATTTCTAAAAGTTCTTCAGGAAAGGACAGGAGCAGAAATTCATAAAAGAGGCACAAGAGAGCGCAGTTCCGGCAGTAGTGATATAAATGCGGAATGAGAGTTGTAGACATATGACACGAGAGAAGATCAACATGAATGAGAACTGGACCTTTTACGGGCCCAAAGGCACACCGGAGACAATCAATCTGCCTCACACCTGGAACGCGGTTGACGGACAGGACGGCGGAAACGACTACTGGCGGGGCGCCTGCACCTATGAGACAACGTTTCCCATGCCTGAGTTCGACCCGGATACCCAGACGGTATACCTGGAGTTCCAGGGTGTAAACGCCTCCGCCGACGTGGAGCTCAACGGTACAGCAGTGATTCACCACGACGGCGGCTACTCCACCTTCCGTGCGGAGGTGACCGGGCTGCTCCAGGCGGAGAACCACATGACCGTCCGGGTGGACAACAGCGTCAACGACCGGGTTTACCCCCAGAAAGCGGACTTCACCTTCTACGGCGGCATCTACCGGGATGTGACGCTGCTGGTGGCGAACAAGCACCACTTTGACCTGGACTTCTTCGGCGGTCCCGGTCTGCGCATCACCCCTGCGCTGGACGGCACCACCGGCAAAATCCGGGTGGAGAGCTGGACCAATGTGGAAAACCCCACTGTGGAGGTGATCCTCACCGACGCAGCGGGTGCCACCGTGGCCACCGGCCAGGGCGCTGACGTGACCCTGGACATCCCCAATGTGCACCTGTGGGACGGCGTGAAGGACCCCTATCTCTACACCGCCACCCTGCGCCTTGTGGAAAACGGCACGGCAGTGGACCAGATCTCCAGCCGCTTCGGCGTGCGCACCTTCCGGGTGGACCCCAAGGAGGGCTTCTTCCTCAACGGACGGCGCTACCCCCTCCACGGCGTGTCCCGCCACCAGGACCGGAAGGGTCTGGGCAACGCCCTGACCAGGGCCCACCACGATGAGGACATGGACCTCATCCGGGAGATCGGCGCCAACACCATCCGCCTGGCCCACTATCAGCACGACCAGTACTTTTACGACCTGTGTGACCAGTACGGCATGATCGTCTGGGCGGAAATTCCCTACATCTCCGAGCACATGCCCAACGGCCGGGACAACACCATCAGTCAGATGAAGGAGCTCATCATCCAGAACTACAACCACCCCTCCATCGTGACCTGGGGCCTGTCCAACGAGATCACCATCTCCACCAAGGACAAGGCGGACATGCTGGACAACCACAGAGTGCTCAACGACCTGTGCCACAGCATGGACACCACCCGGCCCACCACCCTGGCCTGCTACGCCATGTGCGGCCCCTTCAACCGCTCGGCCCACATCTCCGACCTGGTGTCCTGGAACCTGTACCTGGGCTGGTACGTGCCCGGACTGTTCCTCAACGACCTGTGGATCTCCTTCTTCCACCTGGTCTATCCCAAGCGGTGCCTGGGCTACTCCGAGTACGGCTGCGAGGGCATGCCCAACCTCCACTCCTCCAAGCCCCGCCGGGGAGACCACACCGAGGAGTACCAGGCCATCTACCACGAGTTCATGCTCAAGTGCTTCCAGCGGCACCCCTACATGTGGAGCACCCACGTGTGGAACATGTTCGACTTTGCTGCCGACGCCCGGGATCAGGGCGGCGAGCCCGGCATGAACCACAAGGGTCTGGTCACCTTTGACCGCAAGACCAAAAAGGACAGCTTCTATCTCTACAAGGCCTACTGGAGCGAGGAGCCCTTTGTCCATCTGTGCGGCAGCCGGTACACCGACCGGACCGGGCAGACCACCACCGTGAAGGTCTACTCCAACCAGAGCGAGGTATCCCTCTACGCCAACGGCAAGCTGGTGGAGACCAAGAAGGGAGACAGAGTGTTCACCTTCAAGGTGCCCATCAGCGGCCAGATGAAGCTGGAGGCCCGTGCCGGCAAGTGCCGCGACACCATCCTCATCCGGCGGGTGGAGCAGCCCAACGAGGCCTACAAGCTGAAGAAGGGAAAGAGCTCCAGCGCCAACTGGGTGTGAGCCCCAACGCGAATCAAACCGGTATGTTTTAAAAGAAGAAGGAGATGCCAAGTGAAGAACCATACCCATGACGCCTCCGGGAAGGGTCTGAACCGGGCAAAGCCCTATCAGCTCGTCCTCTTCCCCCTGAACAACGGCGCTACTAACGTCTATTTTGTCCTGATTTTGTCCTATGTGGCCCAGTTTGGATCCAGCATCCTCCATCTGGGCATCTTTGCCTCCCTCATGGTTACGGTCATGCGGGTGTGCGACGCCATCACCGACCCCATCATCGGCGCCATGATGGATCGTACCAGCACCAGAATCGGCAAATTCCGGCCCTTTATGATTTTGGGCAGCGTGGTTATGGCGCTGAGCGTCATCGCGCTCTACATTCTGCTGCCCTTTATCCCCGAGACCATGATGCCCCTGCGCTACGTGGGCTTTACCGTGGTCTACTTCATCTGGGTTCTGGGCTATACCTTCCAGACCTCGGTCACCCGGGCGGGACAGACCGTCCTCACCAACGACCCCAACCAGCGCCCCATGTTCACCATCTTCAACACGGTGGGCTCCCTGCTTGGCATGGGCATCATGCAGTTCCTTATTCCGCTGATCAAGGCCATGTATGACGTGAAGGACGCCGCCGGAAACATCATCACCTCCGGCTATGCCAACCCCATGGTCTACCGCATCATCACCCCCATCGGCATTGCCATCTCGGTGCTGCTCACCATCCTGGCCATTATCGGCATCGCCGAGAAGGACCGGCCCGAGTTCTACGGCCTGGGCGGCCAGCAGGAGAAGGTCAAGATCTCCGAGTATGTCCAGATCATCAAGGCCAACAAGCCCATGCAGCGCCTGATGGTGGCGGGCGCCGGCTGCAAGCTGGCCCTGGCCATCGCCACCAACACCACCGTGCTGCTGGCCCTGTACGGCATTGTCATGGGCAACTACAACTCCCTGTACCTGCCCATGATGGTCCTGGGCTATGTGTGCGCCGTCCCCTTCTTCCTGCTGTCCATGCGCACCAGCCAGAAGAAGGGCCAGCGGGCCTCCCTCATCCGCTACGTCTCCGTGGCCCTCATCTGCTACGTGGGCGTGCTGGTGCTGCTGATCGTCAGCGACTACGGCAATCCCAGCCTGATGCTCTCCTTCCCCTTTGAGGGTGGCGGAGCCATCAACCTGTACACCATCCTGTTCATCCTCTTCTTCGGCGTGGGCTACGGCGCCTACTACGCCACCGCCGACATGCCCATCCCCATGGTGGCCGACTGCTCGGACTACGAGACCTACCGCTCCGGCAAGTACATCCCCGGCATCATGGGTACCATGTTCTCCCTGGTGGATAAGCTGGTGTCCTCCCTGGCCCAGACCCTGGTGGCCTTTATCTTCCTGGCCTGCGCCGGCCTGGCCGACCTGCCCACCGACAGCACCCCCTACTCTGCCGGCATCAAGGTGGCCGTCATCGTCATGTTCTGCATCATCCCCATGCTGGCCTGGGCCGCCACCCTGCTGGCCATGAAGGGCTACACCCTCACCGGCGCCAAGATGAAGGAGATCCAGGCGGTCAACGCCGCCCGCAAGACCGCCATCGAGCAGGGCATGTCCCTGGAGGAGGCCATGGAGCGGTACCAGACCGTGGACCAGGTGCCCGAACAGCTGCGAAACTGAACTGAAAGGGAGCGTAAACCTTGAATACCTTTCTGACCGACGATTTTCTGCTGGACACCGAGACGGCCAAGGCCCTCTACCACGCCTACGCCGCCAAGATGCCCATTGCCGACTACCACTGCCACATCGACCCCAAGGATATCTGGGAGGACCGGCGCTTTGAGAACATCACCCAGATCTGGCTGGGCGGCGACCACTACAAGTGGCGGCTCATGCGCTCCAACGGCGTGGAGGAGAAGTACATCACCGGCGACGCCTCCGACTGGGAGAAATTTGAGAAGTTCGCCCAGACCCTGCCCCGTGCCATCGGCAACCCCATGTACCACTGGTGCCACCTGGAGCTGAAGAACTACTTCGGCTACACGGGCGTGCTCAACGGAGAGACCGCCCGAGAGGTGTGGGAGCTGTGCAACGACAAGCTGCAGCACGACCCGGCCATGAGCGCCCGGGGCCTGATTCTGGGCAGCAACGTGGCCATGGTGGGCACCACCGACGACCCCTGCAGCGGCCTCATCTGGCATGAAAAGCTGGCAGCGGACAGCTCCTTTCCCGTGCAGGTGTGCCCCAGTTTCCGGCCCGACCCGGCGGTGAACCTCCACAAGAGCGGCTTCGCCGCCTATCTGGAGCAGCTGGAAAAGACCACCGGCCGCACCATCGCCACCGTGGATGACGTGCGCGCCGCCCTGAGCGACCGCATCGCCTTCTTTGACGCCCACGGCTGCCGCTCCGCCGACCACGGCCTGGACTATGTGATGTGCCGTGAGGTGTCCGACGAGGCCGCCACTGCCGCCATGAACAAGGCACGCTTAGGGGAGCCCATCACCCGTGAGGAGGCCGAGGGCTACCAGACCGCCGTCATTCTCCACTGCGCCCGGGAGTACCGGAAGCTGGGTTGGGTCATGCAGCTCCACTTCAGCTGCATGCGCAACCCCAACAGCCGCATGATGGCCCAGCTGGGCCCGGACACCGGCTTTGACTGCATCGCCGTCACCGACAGCTGTGCCGCCACCTACCGCCTGATGGACGCCCTGGAGCGGGAGGGCAATCTGCCCAAGACCGTGCTGTACAGCCTGAACCCGGCGGACAACGAGTGGATTGACACCCTGCTGGGCGCCTTCCAGGGCCCCGAGACCGCGGGCAAGATCCAGCACGGCAGCGCCTGGTGGTTCAACGACAATAAGACCGGCATGACCGAGCAGCTGACCAGCCTGGCCAACCTGAGCGTGCTGGGCAACTTCATCGGCATGCTCACCGACAGCCGCAGCCTGCTCAGCTACGCCCGGCATGAGTACTTCCGCCGCGTGCTGTGCGCCCTGCTGGGCCGCTGGGTGGAGAACGGGGAGTACCCCCGAGATATGATCACCCTGGGCGGACTGGTGCAGGACATCTGCTTCAACAACGCCAAGCGCTATTTCAACCTGTAACAGAAGGAGAAAAATATGAAGCTTTCGTTTCGCTGGTACGGAGAGAGCGACCCCATCTCTCTGGAATATATCCGCCAGATTCCCGGTATGCGCAGCATCGTCACCGCTGTATACGACGTCAAGCCCGGCGAGGTCTGGCCTGAGGAGAGCCTGGCAGGCCTGAAGAAGGACTGCGAGGACAACGGCCTGGTGTTCGACGTGGTGGAGTCCATCCCCGTCCACGAGGACATCAAGCTGGGCCGTGGCGACGTGGACCACCTGCTGGAGGTCTACTGCGAGAACATCCGCCGCTGCGCCAAGTACGGCGTCAAGTGCGTGACTTACAACTTCATGCCCGTCTTTGACTGGACCCGCACCCAGCTGGACAAGAAGGCCCCCGACGGCTCCACCAGCCTGGTGATGTACTGGGAGCAGATGAAGGGCCTGGACCCCCTGAAGGACGACATCCACCTACCCGGCTGGGATTCCAGCTACACCCAGGACGAGGTCCGCGAGCTCATCTCCGCCTACGGCGAGATCGGCGAGGAGGGCCTGTGGGCCAACCTGGAGCGGTTCCTGAAGAAGGTCATCCCCGTGGCCGAGGAGTGCGGCGTGAAGATGGCCATCCATCCCGACGATCCCCCGTACCCCATCTTCGGCCTGCCCCGCATCATCACCTGCGAGGCCAACCTGGACCGGTTCCTCAAGCTGGTGGACTCTCCCGCCAACTGCCTGTGCCTGTGCACCGGCAGCCTGGGCTGCGCCAAGAGCAACGACGTGGTTGCCATGGTGCGCAAGTACTCCGCCATGGGCCGCATCGCCTTCATGCACATCCGCAACGTGAAGATTATGGAGGACGGCTCCTTTGAGGAGCGGGCCCACCTGTCCAGCTGCGGCAGCCTGGATATGTACCAGATTGTCAACGCCCTGGTGGAGACCGGCTTTGACGGCTATGTCCGTCCCGACCACGGCCGCATGATCTGGGGCGAGACCGGCAAGCCCGGCTACGGCCTGTATGACCGCGCCCTGGGCGCCGCTTATATCAACGGCCTGTTCGAGGCCTGTGAGAAGGCAAAGAAGTAATCTGTTTTTCTGAAAGAAGGAGCTTTATTATGATTAATCTGCCTCTGAATGTGGATTTTACCGGTAAGGTCGTCGTCGTGACCGGCGCCGGCGGCGTGCTGTGCGGCGAGATGGCCCGTGCCTTCGCCCGGGCGGGCGCCAAGGTGGCCGCCCTGGACCTGAACGAGGACGCCGTGAAGAAGCTGGCCGACGAGTGCAAGGCTGAGGGCTATGTCTGCGAGGGCTACAAGGCCAACGTGCTGGAGCCCGAGGCTCTGGAGGCCGTCCACGCCCAGGTGCTCCAGGACCTGGGCCCCTGCGACATCCTCATCAACGGCGCCGGCGGCAACAATCCCCGCGCCACCACCGACAACGAGTATCAGCACGAGGCCAAGGAGGGCCAGAAGACCTTCTTTGACCTGGAGCCCAACGGCGTGGACTTCGTCTTCAAGCTGAACTTCCAGGGCACCCTGCTGCCCACCCAGGTCTTTGCCAAGGACATGGTGGACAAGCAGCACGGCTGCATCCTGAACATCTCCTCCATGAACGCCTACATCCCCCTGACCAAGATCCCCGCCTACTCCGGCGCCAAGGCCGCCATCTCCAACTTCACCCAGTGGCTGGCCACCCACTTCGCCGGCAGCGGCATCCGCTGCAACGCCATCGCCCCCGGCTTCCTGGTGTCCAACCAGAACCGGAAGCTCCTCTTCAATGAGGACGGCACCCCCACTCCCCGTACCGCCAAGATCCTGGCCGGCACTCCCATGAACCGGTTCGTGGAGAGCGACGAGCTGCTGGGCGGCGTGTTCTTCCTGTGCGACGACAAGGCTGCCAGCGCCATCACCGGCGTGGTCCTGCCCATCGACGCCGGCTTCGCTGCCTACTCCGGAGTGTAATAAGCTCTTACTTTTAGAATCTGAGATCATGAAAAGGAGTGTCGCGATATGAACGCTATCAATCAGGCTATTTCTAACATCGGCGTTGTGCCGGTGATTAAGCTCAACCACCCTGAGCGGGACGCTGTGGCACTGGCCAACGCCCTGTGCGAGGGCGGCGTGCCCGTGGCCGAGGTGACCTACCGCGCCGCCGGCGCCGCCACCGCCATCAAGCTGATGAGCGAGGCCAAGCCCGACATGCTGGTGGGCGCTGGTACCGTGCTCACCACCGAGCAGGTGGATGAGGCCGTTGCCGCCGGCGCCAAGTTTATCGTCACCCCCGGTCTGGATGTGGAGATCGTCAAGTACTGCCAGTCCAAGGGCGTGCCCGTCTACCCCGGCTGCACCACCGCCACCGACTACCACACCGCCTACAAACTGGGCCTGGAGGTCCTCAAGTTCTTCCCCGCCGAGCAGTCCGGCGGCCTGGCCAAGATTAAGGCCCTCAGCGCCCCCTTCCCCATGTTCAAGGTCATGCCCACCGGCGGCATCTCCCTCAAGAACCTGAAGGACTACCTGTCCTGCCCCGTCATCTGCGCCTGCGGCGGTTCCTACATGGTCACTGCCGACCTCATCGACAACCAGAAGTGGGACGAGATCGTGGCGCTGTGCAAGGAGTCCGTGGCCATCGTGAAGCAGGTGCGCGGCAATGGCTGAGTACACGCTGGCCCATGTGGGCATCAACGGCGCCAACCCGGAGGAGGCCCGGAAGGCGGCGGAGCTGTTCTGCACCCTGTTCGGCTTCACCGCCAAGGAGGGCAACAGCTCCATCTTTGCCGGCAGCGGTATTGAGGTCATGAAGGATCCCTACAAGGGCACCCACGGCCACATCGCCATCGGCACGCCCAATGTGGCGGCGGCCCAGGCGGAGCTGGAGGCCAAGGGCTTCACCTTTGACCCCTCCACCGCCAAGTACCTCTCCGACGGCACCCTCAACGCCATCTATCTGACCGATGAAATCTGCGGCTTTGCGGTCCACCTGGTGGGCAAGAAGTAAGGCAGCATACAGGAGGAAACCGAGAATATGAAAGTTGTTACCTTCGGCGAGCTGATGGTCCGGCTCCAGCCCTACAACTACGAGCGCTTTGTCCAGGCCGACCACCTGGAGTTCAGCTTCGGCGGCGGCGAGGCCAATGTGGCTGTGTCCCTGGCCAACTACGGCGCTGACGCCGTGTTCGTCACCAAGCTGCCCGCCCACGCCATCGGCCAGGCGGCGGTCAACTCCCTGCGCCGCTACGGCGTGGACACCAGCAAGATTGTCCGCGGCGGCAGCCGCGTGGGCATCTACTACAACGAGAAGGGCGCCTCCCAGCGTGGCAGCGTGTGCATCTACGACCGCGCCCACTCCGCCATCCAGGAGTCCCAGCCCTCCGACTTCGACTGGGACAGCATCTTTGAGGGCGTGGACTGGTTCCACTTCACCGGCATCACCCCCGCTCTGGGCCCCAACCTGGTGGAGGCCTGTGAGGAGGCCTGCAAAGCCGCCAAGGCCCACGGCGTGAAGATCTCCTGCGACCTGAACTACCGCGGCAAGCTGTGGACCCGTGAGCAGGCCCGTGAGGCTATGACCCGCCTGTGCCAGTACGTGGACGTGTGCATCTCCAACGAGGAGGACGCCAAGGACGTGTTCGGCATCGAGGCCGAGGCCACCGATATCTACGCCGGTGAGCTCAACCACGAGGGCTACAAGTCTGTGGCCAAGCAGCTGGCCGACAAGTTCGGCTTCGAGAAGGTGGCCATCACCCTGCGTGAGTCCCACTCCGCCTTCGATAACGGCTGGAGCGCCATGCTCTACGATGTGGCTTCCAATGAGTACTGCTTCTCCAAGAAGTACAACCTCCACATCATCGACCGCGTGGGCGGCGGCGACAGTTTCGGCGGCGGCCTCATCTACGCCCTGCTGTCCGGCAAGTCCACCCAGGAGGCTGTGGAGTTCGCCGTGGCGGCCTCCGCGCTCAAGCACTCCATCGAGGGCGACTACAACATGGTCACCCTCCCCGAGGTGGAAAAGCTGGCTGGCGGCGACGGCTCCGGCCGCATCCAGCGTTGAATTCTAGTAGGATATTTTTTCCTTTCATTGGCGGTGGAATCCCGTCTAAGGAAATTATGAAGATACTTCAGCATTTTTATTGTAACAGGGGAGTAGAGACGGTAGACAGAGCTGGCCCGGAGCTTCCGTTGGCCACGCAAATCGTTCAGGAGCAGAGCAGTTGAAAAAAACCAAATCCAGCAACATGGGGAGTATATTCTCTCTTTTCCTGTGGAGGGCCAAAATTAAGGAAAGCTAAGTAAAAAGCTGCCAAGATTGCATCCTTATGGTGCGTCCTGGCAGCTTTTAATAATATCATCTCTGCCTAATCTTGAATGGTCCGATGATGTGTTCTTATGATCTCCTGATTTTTAATATCCAAGTTGGACATTCTGGTCTAGCTAGAAGTTTCATAGGAACTCTAAAAATCGTTTGGTTAGAGCTTCACATACTTGCCGAGAGATTGTGCTTGTCCTTCTTTTTTTGGAGGGGTTTCCACTCGAGTGGTTCCATAAATTTCAGAGCGTGAACAAATTCTCAAAGTGTCTGCCGTGTTTGTGTTAAAGACTGACCCGGCCGCTTTGCCAGTTGCGGGTCAATTTTATGGAATGATGTTTGAAATAACAATTCTAAAGTTCGTTTGAGTTTTTACCTGTTGTGCTGGGACTTTAATTTCAGAGTATCAGATAGTGTCTCCGGTGAACATAGGCTGGCACATAATATGTTTGGAATTGCTCCATATGTTGCGTTGTAACCTGTCGAAGAAGTTTGGGGGATACGAATGTAGAGACTATTTGACATTACTAAGACATTTCTTTGTTAGATAGTAAAAATGGCCTTCACTTGAGAACTATGGTATAATACTTCAAAACGACAGTATATGTCGGAGGTGGAACCCGTGCACCCAGGACAAAAATCCAGTGAGGCAATCTACCAGCGATTGACCTGGACCAGGTACAACTTGCAGGTATGTGGCAGAGTATTTTGGAACAGGGCTTTGAGGGGTGATTGATGTAATGGAATTTCAACAACTTATTTCCTATTTAAATGATAATAGCGGTGCTATGACATTCTTGGTTACCGCAGTTTATGTTGTAGCGACCATATTTATTTGTTGGGCAAATATTCAATCTGCCAATGCATCAAAAGCCCAGCTAAAAGAGATGCAACGGCAGTTTTATTCAATCAATCGTCCGATTGTTTCCGTAGAAATTGTCTATCTTCGGAGAGTGTTTTGGGCGCTTAGATTTACAAACCACGGTACACAAACGGCTTTCAATACGAAAATAATTTTGGATTCCGATTTTATTGAGAGTTTAAGCGAACCAAGATTTCTTAAAATTGTAAAAGATAATAATAATAAAATTCGAACCATCGGAATTAACCAGAGTTATGATTTATTTATTGGAGGTAATGATTTTAGAAAAAGAGATTCGCAAGTTCCCATCAAAGGACAAATAATCTATCGTGGAATCAATGATTCCGTATATGCAGAAGATTTTGAAATTGAAACGCAAAATTACGCTACATTTTTCTCTATAAATTCGGATAGTGAAGATTTAATGGAAAAGCTAAAGGAGCAGAACGGGGAGCTTAAAAAAATAAGCAGTTCCCTACAATTGCTGGCTACAAAGGCAGCAAATAAAATGCACAAAGAAAATAAAAAGAGAAAGTAATATCTAAACAAACCACCGTCTGTTAGTTTCAAAGTTCGGGAATGTGCGTACAGTTACGGGATGACGGAGTATCCTACGGTAATTACTATAGTAGCTTACTTTTGAAAACGACCAACAAGTACACAAAGCTACCTGTAAGCCACAGACCGGTATCCTCGAAGGCCACGGTTGGGCAGATATGAGTAACTTCAAGAGAGCGGACCTGGAAGAGAAGACGAACCTGATGAATCTCTACTCCATAAGACTGGTGATCTGCATAGCCAGAAATCCATTATACTAGGAGAGGCTCGGCTTATCGGTCTGCCTTTTGGCAAGAAGCCCGCCTTCACCTTTACCGAGGTGCTAATCAGATGGACCAGGAAGTCCAGCAGGATGGGGATATTCAGGAAAAACTCCCGTTCTAACTGGAATACCACACTGTATAAAACTACTGGTGGATATTCGTCGAGCAGGAGATCTGCATCGGCGCTGGCCGGCTCCGGCGTTTTGGCATAAACTTCGCATAGACGAAAAAGCTATGACAGTAGCCGTTATAAACGCTGTATTTTATTTTCTATAAACTGCCAGATATCCAAGCTGCCCTGTAGGCAGTGATAAAGGCCGGAGATAGGGAGGAATGCCCGCTATCTCCGGCCTTCTATTGTATGCTTTAGCGAAATGAGAACCCCCAGCTCTGCTGAGGAGAGTAAAAAAGCTTTAGCTTCAAGCATCGAGCAAAGCGAGAATAGAATAATAACGCTCTTCTCATAGCATTAAGGACTGATTTAGTGCGTTAAGCGCCCGTTTACGGGCTGTGGGGCAAGTGATGCAAGTGGCGGATTTTTCGGTGCCTCTTGAGAGGCTTGCCGGTACGATGCCCTTCTAGGGCTTACACAAGCCCCCGGCTTAGCCGGGGGTCATGACTAAGAGATTTTGAAATGTCTTACCATGCTTTCTTTTGCTGCCAAGACCAAATCGTATATTACTTGCCGCTCCACAGGGCTGCAGGCATCCAAAAGAAAGGCAAACTCTAGATGAGAGTTCCCGGGCGTCTTGGGATCATTCAACAGTGTGCCCGGCGGAATATCCAGTACCTCCGCGATTCTGAGCAGAGCAGGGAGACTGAGAAGTTTCATGCCGCGTTCGATGTGGCTGATATAGGGCGTGGAGAGCTCTGCCCGTTCTGCCAATGCTGCCTGAGACAGCCCACGCAGCTTCCTCAGATTATGTATCCTGACGCCAATGTTTCGATAGTCTTGCTCACGCATAACGACACCTCTTCTTCTGTAAATCATTTTTGACACAGCACATCCGGGCCTTGGCCACCAACTGGGATTTGCGGGGCTTTGGTTCCTGCCGGAGGGCTTCTTCCAGAGCGTCTGGGTCTCCAACCAAAACCACATGCTTCCGGGCGCGAGAGATGGCAGTATAGAGTAGGTTCCGCGTCAGCATGACGCCAAAAGATTTGACCAGCGGAAGAATGACCATGTCATATTCAGAACCCTGGGCCTTGTGGACCGTGATGGCGTAGGCCAGACTGAGCCGATCCGAGGGATTCTCTCCAATCCAGCAGGCACGTCGTTGCCCGGGACAGGATATGCCGAACGAGCCTGGCTGAGAAAGAAAGTAGAAGTGCCCTACATCTCCGTTGCAGACCATCTGCTGCCAGTCATTTTCCAACACCATGACCCGGTCGCCCTCCCGAAAGCAGGCGTCCGGCCAGTCCGGATTCTGGTTTGCAGGGACGGCGGGATTCAGCATGTCCCGAAGCGCATCATTCAAACTTGATACAGACAGCTTTCCGGAACTGCGGAAAGGGGAGAGGACCTGCGTGGAGCCGCCCATGCGGTAGAGCTTAGCACCTCCGCAGCACACTGCCTGACAGATGCGCTTCTCGTCAGTCTGTGGGACGAAATAGAAGCTGTTGTCAAAACGCAGATCCGCAAGGCTGCGGCACTCCTGAAAGTGCCGTACATTATGTCCCAGAGCCGCAGCCTGGGCGGACTGCCGGTGGCAGATTGTCAACTGGGTGCAGGGTACACCCAGTGCCAACAAGTCTGTCAGTACATTTCCGGCTCCTACCGAGAGCAGCTGATTGGGGTCCCCGATCAGGACAACATGGGCGAATGGAGAGACCTTGTGCAGGATGCCGGCCAGCATCTCAAGAGTCATCATGCTGGCTTCGTCAATCACCACCAGGCCGGTCAAATCCCAATACACAGGCCCCAGAAAGTTTTCCTCCGGGCGCAGGCCAAGGGCACCATGTACGGTACGTGCCTGAACGCCAGTGCGCTCGGTCAGGTTGCGTGCAGCTTTTCCGGTGGGAGCACAGAGGATGCAGGAAGAAAGACGATGAGGTGCCTGGGCGATCAGTCCACGCACCAGGGTGGTTTTGCCGGTTCCGGCACCACCCAAAATGAGAGAAAGTCGGTGGCCGAAAACCATACGGATGGCGGACTGCTGTTCTCCTGTCAGAGTGGTAAGCTCTGTCGACGCAGGCATATCCTGCAACGCACTTTGGAGCTCGTTATTGGATAAAATGTCCGCCAGGAACTGAGCAGCAGCATTTTCATATGCCAGGGTCTTTGCGAGGTAAATCCGGCGCCCTTCTTGGGCAATCCGACCCTCCTTCTGTAAAAATGTCTTATCCGCCCGAAAGGCATCTTCCGAAAGGGAGGGATGCTTCTGCTTACACAGCTGGTACAGTTCCTCTGCGGTGGAGTAGGCGTCTCCGGCCAGCTCAATGTTGTGCAGGACGTTAAGGATATATTGACCGCGCAGTTCTTTTTTCGTTGCCATCTTTATGCCCCCTTCATACGCTTTGCTTCTGCAGGAAGATTCCGACTGCCTCTGTTTGAGCAATTAAGAGTACTGACTGCACGTTCCAGGGTCTCGCTGGAGATATGCAGGTAGCGGTTGGTGGTGGACACGGTGGAATGTCCAACGAGCCGGGCAATTTCCGCCAACGGGACTTGATTGGCCTCCAGATGGGTCACATAGGTGTGACGGCAGCAATGGGGGCCGAGCTTCCTGACGCCGGGGACCCGCTTCAATGCGGCATAATATTTGTTGCGGAAAGTTCCCACGCTATACAGCAAACTCTTCCGGGTGGAGGTCCAGATGTAAGACTTTCCACCATGCGTTCGAAGGTATACTGCATATGGACGGTAGTCCTCGGGAATCGGTACAGTCCGACAACTCCGCTTGCTCTTGGGTGGGCCGATGGTTGGCTTTCCGTCTACCATTTTGATGGCCTTGTTGACACAGATCTCAGAGCCATCCTCAGCGATGTCCTCGGGCCGAAGCGCCAACAATTCCTGTACCCGCAGCCCACTGCCAAGCAGAAGCCTGATACTGTTGCCCAAAAGGTCATCGCGCAGATATTTCTTTAATAAGGCGACTTCCTCGTAAGAAAACGCATCCTTCCCGGTATCCTCTGTACTTTGAGTTCGAATGGCCTTTGCTTTGCGGGCGGGGTTCTTCAAAATCAGTCCATTGTTCTCCGCAGCATCAAAGATCTGAATGAGCATGCTTCTGCATTTGCTGATTTTGGAGAGGGAACACCCCTCCTTCAACAGCTTTGTCATGAAGCTGTTAATATGCTGAGGCTTAATTTCGCTCAGCACCATATAATCGAAAAAGGCCTTCAATAGTTTCAGGGTATACCGATAGCTTGAATAGGTGGAGGGCTGCACCTGAGTCACATAATCCTGGTACCACTGCTCGGCCCACACAGAGAACGACATGGAGCGGCTCAGAGTCGTCAAGCCGGCAGCCGTATCAGCAAGATACCGGCGGATTTTTTGCTGGACCTCACTTTTAGTCGGGGCGGTAAAACTGACGATGTTCCGTTTTCCGTCCGCTCTATACCCGTCCATAATCTGGCCCCGCCAAGTACCGCTTTTTAATTTGCGGAAGCAGCCTTCACCGTTGGAACGCTTGTTCATGTACGGCCTCCTTATGCGGAAGCCATGTGGCGAGCCAGAGCTTCGGGGATGTGGGTGCGAAGCTCGACCCAGGCCAGAAAGGCCGATTTGGGAATCCGGATGCTGCCGCCGATCCGGCATACCGGAAAGTCAGCCCGGTGCGTCAGTTCGTAGGCGGCTGCCTGGCTGATGTTGAGATAGCGCTTGACTTCGCTTACTGTCATGTAGACACATTCCTGTCCGTTCATTTTCGTAACCTCCATTTTGAAGTACGAAAACAAAACAGCGTGCAGGGCAGTTACCTACACGCTGTGGACAGTTTCGTCTGGAACGCAGGCATCTTGTCAGATGAGCCAAAAGAAGATATAATATGCCTGCGGTGCGACATCAGTCGTTGTGTAGGTGGTAAGGCACCTAGCAGGTGCATGGGAGGTGCGAACTCCCATGCACTGCCGCTGTTTTATTTTCTGACAGTATTATAAGATATACGCGCACGTATATCAATGGACATACTTGCCAATAATACGCGCGCGTATATATGCAGCTTGCCATATTTTTGCCAGCAGCCAGCTGTGATATGGTATGGAACATGAGGAGGAGAGACGATGCCTACTTCTGATGCACAGAAAAAAGCAAATGACAAGTGGCGCAGCAAGTTTGAGGAGATTCGGGGCTTTCGGGTTACGCCTGAAAAGAAACAAAAGATGCTGGCATATATAGAGACGACAGGGGAGTCCATGAATACCTTCCTGAACCGGGCCGTAGATGAGGCGATGGAACGCGGCTCAAAATGATGGTGTGATCGGCATATAGTGTAATCAGCAAAAGAAAGGAGCTGCCTCCTGTGGGAGGCAGCTCCTTCTATTTTGTTATCCGGCGTATCGAATCGCGATGTCCATGGTCTCGGTAAGGCCTGTTTCCAAACTGGTGATATATACCGTAACAACAGTATTCTCGGCAGCGGAGTTCATAACATAGAAACCCAGCGTGAGGTAGTCACCGACTGCAAGGTAACGAGTGTCCGTTTCCGATGTGGAAATGGAGTAATACTTCGTGATGCATTCGGGCTTTACATACCCTTGGGCAGTGATGTCGCTTTTGGCGATGTTTGCATCGGCATCAGGATAAACGTAGATGTTGCCGATAACATCAAGGCCATTGCTCGTATAGTGGGCAGAATCTTTGGTGGTGAATTTGGTGCCTTTGTCGGTATACCAAACCTGTGCCAGGCGGTAATACTCCGGGCTGGGAGACACGTAGTAGACCGGATCGTTGTCGGTATCCAGACGAAAATTAGCGGTTTCGCCTTCGGCAGGGCGCCGTTCATAGGAGGTCACGCCTACGGTAAGCAGCATAGGGAAGTTACCATTCTCGTCTCGCACATCGTTATAGAACTGAATGGAGGAACTACCGGAGCTCGTAATGGTAATTTCAGCCTTGTATCCATCCAAATTTGCAATAGATACGCTCTCATTGGGGGTTTCCCATTGGCCGGGCTGGGTGTATCCAAACTCTTCAGCATCCAGCGTGAATTTATCCCCAGGATAACCTGTGACCTCAAGGGTGGTGAACCGCACTTCCATAGCAGGGTTGAAAGAAGTAGTCATAATACCGATAATGCCGTTGCCCAGGTCCACATAGACCTGCTGCTCTACCACGTCATCTCCGACAGCCAGCTCTGTGCCGGCCGGAATTAACCCTTTGGAACTTTTGCCCGGGCGGACCTGAGTATCATTGACACCGGGAGCAATTGTTTCGAAGGCCTCCTTGACGGAAATAGGATCATCCTTCACAACAATGCCGCCGGGGAGGGTGATCTCCGTTCCGCTCTGGCCGCTGGAGGAGCTGTCAGAAGAATCGTCTCCGTTCAGCTTCTGGTCCATGCGCATAAAAACAGTTGCGGCCTCTGCCCGGGTCAGCTCCTTGTTGGGATTAAAATTGCCTGCAGAGTCGCCCGCCATCAGGCCAATGGCCTGCATATACTTGACGCCTTCCAGCGCCCAGGAAGGGATTGACGCGATATCGTTGAATGCCGCAGAATTCCCATCCTCTTCGAGGTCTGCATTGATGCTGTGCAGGTAATTGGAGAGGATAACCGCGATTTGAGCACGTGTCACAACAGAATTGGGGCTGAAGGTATTCGCGCCGGTGCCGGAAACATACCCCTGCTCATAGGCCCAGTTGATGGCATTCGCATACCAGTCAGAGGACTGCACATCGCTGAAGCTGGCGTCCTTGGCCGAGGATACGTCCGCCTTCGCCACGTTGCTTAAAACCACCACAATCATGCCGCGGGTCATAGGCGTTGAGGGCGAGAAGGTGCCGGCACCGGTGCCGGAAAACATTCCGTGGCTCACGGCGTAGTCCACGGCCTGGGAGTACCAGGCGTCATCGGGCACGTCGGTAAATGCTACGGCGTGAGCGGCTGTACTGACTGCGGCAATATTGACCGTCATGGCTCCCGCCAGCAAAAGACCGGCAATCTTTCTTTTCATGGATCCTCTCTCCTTGCTTGAAGATGTTTTTGAGGGCCAACCCTCGGGATAACGCAGCAACAATATGTGGAAGTTTACAAGCTGCAGAAACATTTTCCCTTGCTGGACATATATCTTACTATACTGGAGATTTGTATGTAAACGCCTTTCGTGGGAACTTCTGTTTTCGAGTGATTTTTGCAAGGAGTCAGCATTTGCTTTATACAGATTTTTACCTGGTGCTTATCCAAACACAAAACCGGCTTCTGGTGCCGCACAACAGCACAATTTAAAATGACGGTATTTTGTGTGTGCTGCTGTGTGGAAACACTGTCATTGGACTTTTGGGAGATGACGGTGTTTTCCTGTTGCTCAACATCAAAAATGACGGAGAAATTACTGTTTTGACATTTTCTGAAGTGACGGGGTTTTAATGCCGGTTGATTTTTTGGAATGACGGCGTTTTGAAGCACTTGGGTAAAGTGGTTCAGGTTCAGAATGACGGCATTTTACTTTTAAACGAATGGAATCTGTTTTTTGAACTGACGGTGTTTTTACGTCTGAGCTTCGGAAACTCCATTTTGAGAATGACGGTATAATTGCCATGAAAAAGCGTCGAAGCCATTGCAGCTGCTGCGTTTTTAAATTTATATCATCTACCGCTGAGACCACTCACAAATTTTTGCGCGAGAGTCACTGGCCTGCCCGTGTTGAATATGTGTTGAACGAGTATAAAATAGTTGGAAATAAAAGAACGACTGAACACCAAATCTTGCGGAAGTAAAAGGAATTCCATATATAACTTCTGATGTTCCTGTAATTTTTGATTTCTTACTTGAATGGCATTCAAGAGGTCAGCGGTTCGATCCCGCTTATCTCCACCAAAAAGACCTGAAATCGTAAGATTTCAGGTCTTTTTTCATGTGGTTTGACAGTCAACCGGCAGCTGCTTGTTCCAGGGTGCAAAAGCGTCCCGGGACAGAGCGCGTTGCACTTCTGCCGCGCATATCCGTGCGCTGCTTCGCTGACTGCTTGGCCGGTATTTGTGCGCAGGGTACTATGCTTCCTGAATCTGCATCAGCGCCAGGGCCAACTGATCCGGGCAGGAGGTTCCCTTGTCCAGGCATTGGATTCCCTTGAGCCGTGCAATCGCGTCCTCCACCCGTATGCCCACCAGAAGGCGGCTGAGGGCCTGGGTAAAGCCGGGGCAGCCCAATACAAATTCCACCGAACGGATGACGCCGTGGTCCACTTCTACATGAATCTCCTTGGCGCAAGTGCCTTTTGTTTGATAATGCATGATTTTCTCTCCTATGTCTGGTGATGATCCGCAGTTTGCTGTATAATAAGAATAAGCCTTCCCATTGTGGGAAAGTCAAGGGCCAAACAGGGAGGAATCTTTGGTGCAGGGCTATCTTTCCATCAGCGACTTTGCCAGACTTCGCAATGTAAACCCCAAATCGCTGCGATACTATGAACGGATCGGCGCGCTGATTCCCGCCTATACCGACCCGGAGACGGGCTACCGGTACTATGCCCTGGAACAGCTGGTGGAGATGGATATGATTCTGATGTGCTTGGAGCTGAACATCCCCCTGCGGGACGCGGAGCAATACCGGCAGCCCGACCAGACGTTGGACATCCGGCGTCTTCTGCAGGATGGGCAGCAGAAGGCACTGGAGAAACTGGCCCACCTCCGCAATACCATGCTGCAGATGGAGGATGCCCTTCGCCGGATCGAAGAAAACCGGCCCTATCAGAACAAGAGCGGATGCTACCGGCGCCATCTGCCCCGACGGCTGATTCTGCGGATGCCCTTTACCCCGTCCGGCGGAGAACTGGAGTTTAAGCGGCGCTCTGCGGATATTTTTCTCCGGGGGCAATCCATGGGCCTGCTGCCGGCCTTTACGTTTCCCATCGGCCTGATTGCCCGGCGGCAGGGCGGCCAGCTGGATACCGATATTTTTCTGGAGGTCCTCCAGCAAAAGGACGGTATGACCGACCTGGAAGTGCTGCCCGAGGGGGACTATTTCTGCCGGCAGGAATCGGCCCAGGCGTCGGCGCATCTCGATACCCTGCTTTCGGAATACTTTATAGAGCATCCCCAGGCAAAGCAGGTAATTCTCACCAATCTGACCGCCGCCCATTTTGATTTAAAGGGGCCGGCGCTGGAACTGCAGGAACTGATTTGAAACGAGGCGGGCGCCGGGAGAGCTCTCCCGGCGCC
>NZ_JBBMFK010000037.1:0-29322 GCF_040096055.1 Pseudoflavonifractor intestinihominis | reverse complement strand
TCATAGCCGCCGATGTAGTTGGCCCGCTCATCGGCGGGCAGCGCGGTCAGTGCGATATCGCCGCCGGAGTCCCAGGCGTAGCCCCAGCAGCCCCAGCTCTCTTTTGCCCGGACCACACCGTCCGCTTTCAGGTGGTGGGTGGGCTTGCCCAGATACTCAAAAAATCCGGCGTTGCAGATGAGGTCGGGCTGCTCCGCTGCCTTGACCTGCTCCAGACTCCGGCCACCGCCAGTGACTAGGGCCAGCCGCTTGATGTGTCCGAGTCGGACACGCTGGATGTACTTGCTCACTCGACCACCTCCCACTGCCACATATCGGGCGTGTCAGGAGGCCACACGCAGGGCAGCATATCCGACTTGCACAGGTAGGTCTTACCCTCATAGTTGTAATACTTGCCCTCTTTACAGTCCATGCCCGATACCCATGGGATCGGGTCGGTCATGGTACCGGCGTGCTCCCGCTCAATAGGGCGGTACACCGCCAACATACCGTCCATATCGGGCGGCTGGCTCTCAATGGGCGTCACATCCTGCACCACCCGGTAGGTCTGGCCGTTGTGGACCAGGCATACACCGGCAGACACCTCACTGCCAGCGGCCAGCAATTCGTCCCAGGTGGGCAGAAGGTCGGGGATACTGAGGGCTACGGTGTCGGTCAAACCGGTGGCCGATGCGGCCATGGTACGGGCCAGCGTCATGGCCTGCTCCTGGGGGCTGGGCGGAGGTGCAGGCTGGCTAGATGCCTCCTTCCAGGCCGCAATTTCATCCGGTGTCGCATCACGGTAGCCCGTACCATCAAACACTCTCAAATCGATACCCCCTCAGTACAATTCTCGTCCCGGCTTCCACATTCCCGGCCGAGTTCTTTACAGCAATCGACGGTTTCGTCCCATCCGGCGTGTACCAGGCGGCGCTTGTAGACGTCGCCACAACGGCTCCGATATTGGAATAGTTCATACTGAGGCACCACGGTTTCTCGTCTATTGGGCGTACAAAAATAATACCGCTATCCGCTCCGTGCTTGGCGATCTGAAAATTGCTCGAGAATTTCCCGTCCGATTTCCGGATAAACTCCATCAGCAGATTTCCCGACCAGCCGCTGGGCCGGTTGACCTGATAGATGTAAAAATCGTAGGACGTGGGATCGTCAACCGGAATCGCATAGGATACCTTGACCGCTACACCGGCAGCGCCGTATGCTCCAAGCAGCTTTTCAAGGAAGCCTTAAACCACCCCTTTGACGAGCCGAAACAATGGGAAATCCGAGAAGTCAACGACATTATGAACCAATGCCTTTCAAGGTACCACCCGGCACAAAAACCATTACAGAAATGGCACCGACAAAATCCAACGACCGCATTTTGCCGATTACCGAAGAAACGCTACCGTATTTCCTGCGGCAGTTTGATTTAATCGAGCGACAGAAAGCATTGATAGAAGCAAGCGGCGGCGTGTACTATGACAACAAACTCTTTATCGCAAAGCCGGACGGCTCTCCGCAGCGCAGGGATAGAATGTCGGCAAACTTCGGTCAGCTTATCCGGCACCTCGAAATGCCGCACATTCGTTTCCATGATTTACGGCATACGGCAGCTACAAATATGCACCAACTCACAGGCGACTTTTATACCGTAGGCGAGATATTGGGGCATACACTAAAAGGCATTGGTATGTCGCTTGGTATCTCAACCAACCTTGAAGCGGTAACGGCACAATACGTCAATGTACGGCTGGAACGAAAAAGAGCTGTCCTTGAAACCTACCACAAAGCCCTGCACCCGCAGAAGCCCACGCCGGATAAAGGCAGCGAGCCGAAAAAAGCCAAAAAGAAAAGCAGCGAAATGGAGCTGTAAAGAACGTATCTCTTTATAGTTCCACGCTGCTTTTTATATGCTTTTAGAAGTTCCGGGCACCATTTGGGCACCACAGCATACATTTTTTATGAATAAGATGTATAAGAAGTTTGCCGCAGGGCACCACAAATCGGGGCACCACGGGCACCATTCACCCGGATTTGCCTGTTTTCAACAGGGCAAAATCACCCGCAAAAAGACATAAGAAAACCCGCGTAAACCCTTGATTTACGCGGGATTGTTGTTGGCGGAGACGGTGGGATTCGAACCCACGTGCCCTTTCGGACAACTCGATTTCGAGTCGAGCTCGTTATGACCGCTTCGATACGTCTCCATTTAGAAAATATTCAGTTTTTGGCGCAGATAACATGATTTCGAGTCAGCCCCGTTATGACCACTTCGATACCGCTGCATAGATTGCCGCTCTGCCGGGACACATATCTCCCCGACTAGCGAGAACTTTTTATACGATACCTCATTTTTAATTTTTTGTCAATGGCCCATGGAAAATCTTCTGGTATTTTACGCCCCCTCCGCTGCTGTCAGCCATATCCAGCGGCTGGGACTTTTCTCTCATTTTATAAATTAAATCTGTTTTTACCCTCTTCACACGCCGAAACTTGTCGGCGCTCCCGCTTTTTCTTGACAGCACCCTATCACACCTCTTATAATGACCCCATCCATCGACCCGCGCCACTTCTCATCTTATGGAGGTTGTTATGAAACGCAAATTCGCTGCCATGCTGGCTGCCGCACTGGGCCTGACCTTGCTTCTGTCCGCCTGTGCCCAGCCGGACAGCGCCCCTTCGCTCACCCCTTCCCCCTCGGCTGACGCCGCCCAGCCCTCTGCCAGCGCCGGTGCCCAGTCCTCCGGCGGCATTCTCTCTTCCTTCTCCGCCCAGGATCTGGACGGCAACGCCGTGGACCAGAGCATCCTGGAGGGCCACACCCTTACCATGGTCAACGTGTGGGCCACCTTCTGCACCCCCTGTATCAACGAGATGCCCGAGCTGGGCGAGCTGGCGGCCGAGTACGCCGACAAGGGCGTCCAGATCGTGGGCCTCATCTCCGACGTGCTGGACAGCGACGGCTCGGTCAGTGAAACCCAGCTGGAAACCGCCAAGGAGATCGTCTCCTCCACCGGCGCCGACTATACCCACATTGTCCCCTCCTCCGACCTGTACGGTCTCCTCTACCAGATCAGTTCCGTACCCACCACCTTCTTTGTGGACGAGACCGGCGCCCAGGTCGGGACCGCCTATCTGGGCGCCCGGGACAAGGACAGCTGGGCGGCCATTCTGGACGAGATGCTGGCGGAGGTGGGCGCATGAGCTTTCTGAAACAGAACCGGGCCGCGCTGCTCCTTCTTCTGGCCGGAGCTGCGTGCGTCGCCATTGGCGTGTGGCGGGGCGAGGCGGAGACCGTGTTCCGCAAGGCGGTCAACATCTGCATGGAGTGTATCGGCCTTGGGTAAGCGGCTGTCCTTCTTCCGGCGGCATCTCCGCACCTGGGTCCAAATCTGCTTCGCCGCCCTGTCGAACGGCTACGCCGCCGGTTTCGCCAAGGGCACCATCTACAAGGGCAGCTCCAAGCTGCTCTGCGTCCCCGGCCTCAACTGCTACTCCTGCCCAGGCGCGCTGGGCTCCTGCCCCATCGGCTCCTTTCAGGCCGTCATCGCCAGCCGGAACTACCAGTTCACCTTCTACGTGACCGGCTTTCTCCTCTTCTTCGGCGCGCTGCTGGGCCGGTTCGTGTGCGGTTGGCTGTGCCCCTTCGGCCTGGTTCAGGACCTGCTGCACAAGATCCCCTTTGTCAAAAAGCTGCGCAAGCTGCCCGGCGACCGGTGGCTCCGGTTTCTGAAGTACGTCATCCTGGTGGGGTTTGTGATTGTCCTCCCCCTCACCGTGCTGGACATCGTGGGCCAGGGCCAGCCCTGGTTCTGCAAGTACATCTGCCCCTCGGGCACCCTCTTCGCCGGAATCCCCCTGGTGGCCTCCAACCCCGCCCTCCAGTCCGCCCTGGGCTGGCTGTTTAACTGGAAAGTGGCCGTCCTGGTGGCGCTGCTGTTGCTCTCCGTGGTGGTGTACCGCCCCTTCTGCTGCTACCTCTGCCCCCTGGGCGCCATCTACGGACTCTTCAATCCGGTGGCCCTGTACCGCTTCCGGATCGACGCCCAGAAGTGCACCCATTGCGGCGTCTGCCAGAGGGCCTGCCCCATGGACATCCCGGTGCACTCCGCGCCCAACAGCCCGGAGTGCATCCGCTGCGGCAAGTGCAAGGCCGCCTGCCCCCACGGCGCCATCTGCTCCACCCTCCAGCGCGCCCACCGGGCCGGCGGCGAAACGTCCTGATCCTCCATCTCAACAGGGGCCTGCTGCCCATACCGGACGCCGGGGGCAGCGGGCCTCTTTTTCCTGCCCACCGCCCCCTTCCCGGCGGCCGGGGATTTTTCTCTTGTCCTGTCCGCTTTTTCAGGGTATAATATTAAGGTATGCCGTGCCATCCGTTCAGTCTGCAAAGGGAGTGAGTGCCATGGCCCGATATGGGTTTATTCACGACAAACTGGAGATCAAATTTCTGGTGCTCTATATCATGTCCCGGGCCGCCGCTCCTCTGGACTTCTCAACCCTGACAGACCTGACCCTCATCGACGAGGGCGTGGACTACTTCGACTTTGCCGAGGCCGTGGCGGAGCTGGTGGAGAGCGGCCACCTGGAGCTGAATGAGGACGGCCGCTATGTGATCACCGAAAAGGGCAAGAAAAACGGCATGGTCTGCGAGAGCAGCCTGCCCTACTCGGTGAAAAGCAAGTGCTCCCGCAGGCTGGTGGAGCTCAACGCCGAGCTGCGGCGGGACGCCCAGGTCAGGGCCCAGATCCTCCCCAGGGAGGAGGACGGCACCTGCACCCTCCGCCTCTCCCTGGACGACGGCGCGGGCAACCTGCTGACCGTGGAGCTGCTCTCCCCCTCCGAGGAACAGGCCGAGCGGCTGGCCGAGGGCTTCCGCTCCCGCCCGGAACAGGTCTATAACGGAATTCTGGACGTGCTGCTCAAAGAGGCGGACGCGGCCGAGGCCAAGGAAAAGGATTCATAGCCATGTCAGAACCTACGGTGTCCGGCTTCCCCATCTCCCTGCTCTTCCTCTACTTTATCATCTACGCCTTCCTGGGCTGGATCCTGGAGACCGTCTACTGCTCCGTCCGGGAGCGGCGGTTCGTGGCCCGGGGGTTCCTCTACGGCCCCATCTGCCCCATCTACGGGGTTGGGGTCCTGATGATGCTGTGCTGGTTCGCCCCCTTCACCGGCCAGCCCCTCCTCTTCTACATGGTGGCCACGGTGTGTATGTCCGCTTGGGAGTACCTGGTGGGCTGGCTGCTGGAGACCACCACCCACATCAAATACTGGGACTACAGCACCCGAAAATTCAACCTGCACGGCCGTATCTGTCTCTCCATCTCCCTGACCTGGGGCGTGCTGGCCTACCTGGTGATCTTCTGGATCCACCCTGTGGTGGCCGGGCTGGTGGAGCGGCTGTCCGCCTTTACCGTCCACGTGGCCGCCGGTGTTCTGCTGGCGCTCCTGCTGGCCGACGCCGCCGCCACCATCCGGGAGCTGGCCCTGCTTACCGCCATGCTGCGGAAGCTGACCCGCATGGGCGAGGAGCTGCAGGTCCAGCTGGCTCTGAGCCGGGCGGAGCTGTCCGACCGGCTGGATGAGGCCAGAGAGGTCCTCAGCGACAGGCTGGACGATGCAAAAGAATCTATCTCCGACAGGCTGGACGGCGCAAAAGAATCTATCTCCGACAGGCTGGACGGCGCAAAAGAATCTATCTCCGGCAGGCTGGACGACGCAAAAGAATCTATCTCCGACAGGCTGGACGACGCAAAAGAATCTATCTCCGACAGGCTGGACGTGGCAAAGGAGTCCATCAGCGGCCGCCTGGACGGCGCCCGGGAGAGCCTGTCCGAGCGCATTGACTCCGCCCTGGACGGCAGAGAGGCCGATCTGGCCGCGCTGCGCAGGCGGTACGGCGAGCTGCTGCGCAAGGCGGAGCGCCAGACCCGCCACCTGCGCTATGTCTACCGGGGTATGTCCTCCTCCACGCTGTCCACAGCCCTCTCCCAGCTCTCCGAGGCCAGCCGCCGGGCCATGGCGGAGCGCTCCCGCCGCCGGGATCAGCGCCGGGCCCAAAAGCGCCGGGACAAGGCGTGAAGCCGGAACGCCTCCCGTCTCCCCCCTCAAATACTGCCCCGCGGATGGTCCTGGTTGACAATCCGCGGGGCTTTCGCTATACTGTATCTATCTTGATTACGATTGGAGTTGGGAAGATGCGCAAGTAACCTTCTGTTTTTCCGGAATACACAGGCCGGGCAGGCATAACCTGCTCTGTTTTGTTGTGGCCCGGGCAGGAGGAAATCTTGTTGTATCTTCCCTGTTTTCCTACCGTCACCGCACTGGTATGGACGCAGGGGTTTTCTCCTGCGCCCATTTTTTATTTTCTGTGAGGTGACGTATATGTCTCTGATCCAGATCACCGATCTGACCTTCGCCTATGACGGCAGCTGGGACAACGTGTTTGACCACGCCTCCCTCCAGCTGGACACCAGCTGGAGGCTGGGGCTGGTGGGGCGCAACGGCCGCGGTAAGACCACCCTGCTCCGATTGCTGATGGGCGAATATGAATACGCCGGCACCATCTCCGCCTCTGTGGCCTTTGACTACTTCCCCTTCCCCGTGTCCCGCCCCGAGCGGGATGCCATGGAGGTGGTGGAATCCCTGCTGCCCGAGACGGAGAGCTGGGAGATCTACCGGGAGCTCTCCGCACTGGAGGTGGACCCGGAGGTCCTCTTCCGCCCCTTCTTCTCCCTGTCCAACGGGGAGCAGACCAAGCTGCTGCTGGCTGTCCTCTTCCTCCGCCCCAACCGGTTCCTCCTGCTGGACGAGCCCACCAACCACCTGGACCTGGAGGGCAGACAGGTAGTGAGCCGCTACCTGAGCCGGAAGCAGGGCTTTATCCTGGTCTCCCACGACCGGGCCTTCCTGGACGGCTGCGTGGACCACATTCTGTCCATCAACAAGCAGAATTTTGACCTCCAGCAGGGGAATTTCTCCTCCTGGTGGGAGAACAAGCAGCGCCGTGACCAGTGGGAGCGTGCGGAAAACGAGAGGCTCCGCCGGGATATTGCCCGTCTGGACGCCGCCGCCCGCCGGACTGCCGCCTGGTCGGACAAAGCGGAGGCTGCTAAATTCGGCACCGGATGCGGTGACCGGGGGTTCGTGGGCCACCGGGCCGCCAAGGTGATGAAGCGGGCCAAGGCGGCAGAGAACCGCCGCAGAGAGGCCGCCGAGGAGAAGAGCGCCCTACTGAAAAACATCGACCAGGCCCCGCCGCTGAAGCTCCACCCCCTCGCCCACCCCAAGCAGCGCCTGGTGGAGGCGGACCGGCTGGCCGCCGACTACGGCCTGGGGCCGGTGTGCGCCCCGGTGTCCTTCTCCCTCATGCAGGGGGACCGGCTGGCCCTGACCGGCCGCAACGGCACGGGCAAGTCCAGCCTGCTCAAGCTGGTGTGCGGGCAGGAGATCCCCCACACCGGGACGCTGGCCCTGGCCTCCGGGCTGGTGGTGTCGGTGGCCCCCCAGGACCCGTCCTTCCTCCGGGGCGACCTGACCTGCTTCGCTGCGGACAGCGGCATCGACGAGACGCTGTTCAAGACCATCCTGCGGAAGCTGGACTTCTCCCGGGCCCAGTTTGAAAAGGACATGGCCGGCTACAGCGCCGGGCAGAAGAAAAAGGTGCTGCTGGCCCGCAGCCTGTGCCAGAGCGCCCACCTCTATGTCTGGGACGAGCCCCTCAATTATATTGACCTGTTCTCCCGGATACAGCTGGAGCAGCTCATTCTGGAATATCAGCCCACCATGCTGCTGGTGGAGCACGACCGCAGCTTCCTGGATGCCGTGGCCACCAGAACCATATATCTGGAACGGCCGTAAAACACAGCGGAGCGGATGCCTGACCGGCATCCGCTCCGCTTTCACGTCATGTTTTCTTTTCAGCCGATGGTATAGCTCCCCCGGACCAGCACTTTTACCGCGTTCTGGGCGGTGAAGCCCCGGCCCTCAATGGTGGCCATGTACAGGTGGTTCTTCACCAGGGCCTGACCGTTCTCCAGGGTGCCGCCGTCGGTCATGTCGATAAAGCCGGGGGCCGTGTCGGTGAAGCACACCGCGCTGCCCACCCGGAGCATGATCTCACAGCCGATGCCCGCCGTCAGCTTCTGCCCGGCGGCCACGTCCACCACCGCAAAGGACGCCGACTGCCCGCTGCCCCCGCCGGCCTGGGCCAGCTTGTCCTCCACGGCCTTGGTGTAGTCCTGAACGGCCTGGTCCAGCTCCTTCTTCAGGGCGGCCTCCCGCTCGGTCAGCTTAGTGTCCACCTGGGTCATGATCTCAGGGGTGGCCTTCTGGGTCAGATAGCTCAGGGTCACCAGAGGGTCGGACTGGGTGCCCTGCTGCCCGGCGGCAAAGGCCACCCCCAGCAGCGTCACGGTCACCAGACCGCCGGCCATCACTTTGGTGAGAAAGGTGTGCTTCTTCATGGGGTCCTCCTATGTATCATAGTCTCTGCCGCGCGGGCCGTAACGGCTTGTTGGGCCGTCTCCGGCCCGCGCGCTTTCTCTCTCCGGCCCGCCGTACTCAGACCAGCTGCTGGGGATGTAGCCCAAAGCTCACGGCAATGGCGTTGTCCACCCGCTGCATCTGTTCCTCGTCCAGCCTGCCCATGTGCTCTCTCAGCCGCTTCTTATCCAGGGTGCGGATCTGCTCCAGCAGCACCACGGAATCCTTGGGAAGCCCGTAGCTTCTGGCTGAGATATCGATGTGGGTGGGGAGCCGGGCCTTTCCCGTCTGGGAGGTGATGGCCGCGGCGATCACGGTGGGACTGTGCCGGTTCCCGGTGTCGTTCTGCACGATCAGGACCGGACGGACGCCCCCCTGCTCACTGCCCACCACGGGACTCAGGTCGGCATAGAAAATATCTCCTCGTTTTACGCTGTTATCCACAAAAGCTCACACTCCGCGGTCTGATAGTCACCGGCGTCACAGCCCTCTCAGGACCCGACACTCAGCACTATGATTCTCCCACGGGGCGGCGGGATTTATACACGGGCGGCGAAAAAAGCGCGTTTTCCGCACCCCTCCCCCGTCCGTCCGGACGGTTCTCCCCTGCTTCAGTATATGCAAGAAGCGCACAGGCGTGCGGAGCAGCCCGGATGGACCGGAGCGCAAGGGCGCGAAACCGAAGCGCCGCCTTGCGGCGCTGTTTCAAGCCCGCGCCGGAGGGAAGCCGGGCGCCGCGACGCCGCCGGAGCGTGACAGGAAGCGCGCAGGCGTGGGGCGCAGCCCGGATGGACCGGAGCGCAAGGGCGCGATGGGGAGCTCTCCAGGACGCCCGGAGACCTCCCCCTCATCCGGCCCTATGGGCCACCTTACTCCAAGGGGGAAGGCTTTGACGGTGCCCTTACCCCAGATACACCCGGGGAACCCGCTCGGAGACGGCGCAGAGCAGCTCATACTGCACTGTCCCCGCCCGCTCTGCCGCGGCCTCCACAGTGACGGTCTCGCCGCCGTCGCTGCCGTAGACCGTGGCCACGTCGCCGGGCCGGACACCGGGGATATCGGTCACGTCCACCATGCACATGTCCATGCACACCCGGCCCACCACCGGAGCCCGCTTTCCACGGATCAGCATCTCCAGCCCGTTGGAGCACAGGCGGGGCAGGCCGTCGGCATAGCCGATGGGCACCACTGCCAGCAGGCTGTCCCGCTGGAGGGTGCAGGTGCGGCCGTAGCTGACGCAGGTGCCGGCAGGCAGGGCCCGGACCGCCGCGATGCGGCTCTTCAGCTCCATCACCGGCCGCAGGCCGGGGCCGTCCAGCCCCTCGCATTCGGGGGCGGGATAGTGGCCGTAGAGGGCGATGCCCGGCCGGACCATGTCCAGATAGGTGCAGGGGAAACGGAGCACAGCGCCGCTGTTGGCACAGTGGCGGATGGGGAAGGTGATCCCCCGCTCCGCCAGCCGGTCCAGCACCGTCAGGAAGCGGCCGAACTGGAGCATGGTGTACTCCTCGCTGCCGTCGGAGTCGGAGAAGTGGGTGAAAATCCCCTCCGCATCCAGTCCGGGCAGACGGCTGGCCTGGGCCAGCGCCTCCACCGACGCGTCCATGTGGGCCTCGTCGCAGAGAAAGCCCAGCCGGGACATGCCGGTGTCCACCTTCATGTGGACCTTCATGGTCTTCCCCGCCGCCACCGCCGCCGCCGAGAGAGCCTGCGCCGTCTCCAGGTCGGGCACGTTCTGGGTCAGGTCCAGCCGCAGCAGGTCGGCCGCGCACTCGTTGGGCGTGTCGCCCAGCACCAGGATGGGCATCCGAATGCCCGCCTCCCGCAGCTCGGCCGCCTCGTCCACGCAGGCCACCGCCAGGTACTCCGCCCCCAGCGCCTCCAGCCGCCGGGCCACAGGCACCGCGCCGTTGCCGTAGGCATTGGCCTTCACCACGCCCAGGAAGCGGCACCCCTGGGGCAGCAGGGCACGCAGTGCCCGGTAATTATGTTCCAGATTGGCCAGAGAGATCTCCCGCCAGGTTCTTGTCTGTAAACGTTCCATATGTCAACCTTCTTTATTGATGTGCCCATAGTCTTTTGTATTATAGCACCATTCCACGTCAAATGGAAGGCAAAACTGAATCCATTCCCATGCTCCGCCCCGTTTTCAGCAAACCGCCCCGTTCCGCCTCCCCATTCTTTTTCAGGTCCCTGGGGGCTGCGTGTTGATAATGCTCGAAATATACAGTATACTCAGGATGTCAGCGCCTGCTGTGCCGTGTACTCAATCCGTCAGGCTCAAACCACTTTGGACAAAACCGCACGCTTCTTCCCCTGTCCGCGCAGCGCCATACCATCTTTTTTTGAGGGAGTGCACCCGATGAAACAGTATTCTTTTTCGTACCAGACGCCTATGAAATGGCACAAGTTTCTCACCTACTTCTGTCTCCCGCTCAGCTTCTTAAGTACCCTGGTGATGCTGCCGTCCATCATGAAAAACGTTGACCTGCTGAAATTCACCGAATATCATCTGCTGGGCGAAGTGGAGACGGTCATCTATGTCGCCTATCTGTTCATCAGCGCCGGAGCCTTCATCGGCCTGCTCAAACGGCGCTGGTTCGGCCCGTGCCTTCTTTTTGCCGCCTATGCCACAACGGGTATTTACGGCATCTTCCTGCTCCTTGTGGGCAATCTCTGGATCGGCAATGCGCTGCTCCTGTCCAGGGGCTTCTCCCAGGCCATCGTGTCCTTTGTTTTTCTGGCGCTCAACGTGCTCTATTACAACAACCGGCGTATGCTCTTTTCCGGCGGCAATGCCGCCCCGGAAACAGCGCCCCCTGCCTCCCCCGCCTCTGCTGCCGTTCAAACCCCTCCCCCGCCTTCCGCCGCCCCCGCCCAGGCACCTGTCAGCGCGCCCTCCTTTTACCTGCCGAGAGAAGTCCCGGCAGCTCCGCCCGCGGCCGAACCGGTCCCCTCGCCCGCTGATGTGAAAGACCGTCTGTCCGGCGCACCCTCCCACAACTCTGCCACCGCTCTCGGACCCGTCCCAGCCCCGTCTCCCGCCCAGGAGGCGCCTGCGCCCCAGAGTCTCTCCGCACAGCGTCCGCGCCCAGGCCTGCGCAAGGGCGTGGTAGCTGCCGCCTGCTGCGTGCTGGTCGTCATGGCCGGCGCCCTGGGATTTCTGGCCTGGAACACCTACACGCTGACGCAGCGCCTGGAGGATGCGGCGCTGGAGCAGCAGGCGCTCTCCGCACAGATCGACTCCCTGGAGGCCGACCTCAGCTTCTATACCTCCAAGATTGGCTTCGTCGTGGAGGATTCCGACCACTACCACACCCGGGACTGCTATGTCTATAAACAGGCCGACAGCTTTTGGGCCTACAATATAGAATACTGCGCGTACCTGGGCTACACCCCCTGCCCCATCTGCTGGCCTCAATAGTCTGTCTTTTCCGGCGCTTCCTGCCGCCGCTGTCCCGCTGCCCGGCAGGAGAAGCTTCATGTCCTGCCTTTTGGCCTCATACGAGGCCATTAACGGAAATTTACCCGTTCTTTTAACTGTATTTAATATGGCGTTCATAATTTAGCAATGATAAATGAACCCTCTGCCGTTATAATATGGACAGTAAAAGAAATCCGAAACCAAACCGATATCTTTGTTTTGAGGAGGAATCAAATATGTTAGAAGATCTGGGCAAGGACCTGGCCAACATCGCCATGGCAGGCGTGGGCGCCATCGCCATCCTGACCGAGAAGGCCGTTGAGGTGGGCAAGGTGTGCGCCGAGAAGGGCGCCGAGACCCTGGAGAAGGGCAAGGCCGCCAGCGAGGAGCTGCGCCGCAAGGGCGAGCAGGTGGCGGCGGAGCGCCGCGAGAAGGCCCGCCAGGACTACCTGGAGAGCCTGGACGCCGCCGGCCGCGAGGAGCTGCGCCGCAAGCTGGCCGAGCTGGACGCCAAGGAGGCCGCCGAGAAGGCTGCTGCCGAGGCCGCTGCCGCTGAGGCTGCCGCTGCTGAAGCCGCCGAGCGCACCGTGGAGGACAATGTCATTGACTTCGGCGGTGAGCACAAGGACGACGGCCAGGGCGAGTAAGCCCCGCCGGACACAATCCCATATACAGCAAAAGGGGCCCGTTACACTTGGTAACGGGCCCCTTGGCATATTCCATCAGGAGAAGGCGATATTGTAGATGCCGTAGCCGGCCTGAGAGTGCAGATCGGACTTCACCACCAGCAGTTTCACATTGGCGGCCCGATTCAGGGGCACGGTGATGGTCTGGGGCGCGCCGTCCCACTTGAGGTCATAGCTGGTGCTCAGTTCCCCATCCAGGTAGACCTCCAGCGTGGCGTTATCAGTACTTGTTCCGTCTACATGCCCCACGGTAAAGGTCATGGTGCTGTACTTCAGGTCTGTATTCCACAGCGCGTAGGACGCGTCGAAGGATATGCCGTTCCGGTCCTGGAGCATGACGCCCTCGGTGATGTCCTTTCCGGCCACCGTCATGTACTCTTTCAGATTGCTGCCGTCGTAAGTTTTGCTCCATTTGTTGATCTCATAGGGGGGCAGCAGCTTCATCCAGCTGTCGGCCTGGCCGGGGATCTCGCCCACATAGACTGTGGCGGTCTCGCCGTCCCAGGTGACCTCCTTGCCCAGGGCCTCGCCAATGGCGCGGACAGGCAGATAGGTGGTCCCCTCGCTGGCGAACGGCTCCACTACCTTGCCGTTGGCGTCGGTGGGGGTGATCTCCTTGCCGTCCACCACGATGCGGATGTTCATATAGTTGGCCTCGATCATCCTGGTCGTAACAGCACCGGCAGCGAACGCTGTCCCGCACAGAGACACGGCCGCGACAGCAACGGCGAGAATCTTTTTCTGCGTATTCTTTTTCATGACACGTCCTCCTTTTTTCTTTCCGGGTGCTTTACCCTTATCCCGCATGAATCATTATGGCCCTTTCCCTCCTGCTTGTCAATCCCGTGCAGCTCTTCCTGTTTTCCTCAGGCCATCTGAACATCGGAAAACACGCACTGGAGAACGGTAAAGCCGTCCACCGCCACCTCCCCCCGGAGAAGGGCGTGGCTGGCGGCGTCAAACCAGACTGTGGTCTCAGTGCCGGTCCCAGGCTGGGCATCGGGCGCCCGGTAGCACACCCGGAGGGTCTCCTGCTCCCCAAGCTGCTCCGTGCAGCACTCGGCGATGAACCCCTCCCGCACCTGGCCCAGCAGGGCGGGCACCGCGTCCACCGGCGAGACCCCCTCCTCCGACAGCGGCCCGGTCTCCAGCCGGACGCCGTCGTACTCCAAGGCCGTCTCCCCGTCCTGCACCCGCAGGGTCACGCCCGCCACCTCCTCGGGGGCAGTCAGGGTGAGGGTGGTGCCCTCCGTCTGGTCCCAGGCCAGAGCCATGCCGTAGGTATATACCCGCTCTCCGTAGTCCGCCGTGACCTCCAGCCCGGCGGACAGGGCCGTCATGCCGATGTACTCCGTGCGGATCTCCAGCGCCAGCTCCTCCGCCCCCCGGCCCGCTCCGCTGTCCCGGCCGCAGCCCGCCAGCAGCACAAGGGCCAGGATCATCATCTGTGCACCGATCTTCCTCCGGCGCACAAGCCTCTCCTCCCTGTCCGATTATTTCGTCAGCTCCCGCATCACCCGGGGCAGCATGCGGATGATGTCCGTGGGAGTCATGCTGTACTCCCCCATGGCCTCGGCGCACAGGTCCCCCGCCCGGCCATGGATCCACACCGCCAGAGGCACCGCCTCCCGGGGCGTGAAGCCCTGCCCCAGCAGGGACACCAGAATACCGGACAGCACATCCCCGCTGCCCCCCTTGGCCATGCCCGGGTTGCCGGTGGTGTTGATGTAGGCCGTCCCGTCGGGGAAGGCGGTGATGGTCCGGTGTCCCTTGAGCACCAGGCAGCAGCTGTGGGCCTCCGCAAAGTCCCGGGCCACAGCCAGCCGGTCCTCCCCCGGAAGGGCCCCCGTCAGCCGGGCAAACTCCCCGTCGTGGGGGGTGAGAATGGTGCAGGCCCCACGGTTATCCAGTACATCCATATGCCCCACCAGCGCATTTATGCCGTCGGCATCCAGCACCACAGGCAGGGTGGTCTCGGCCAGCACATGCCGCACCACCGCGTCCACCGCGTTGGACCGGCCCAGACCGGGGCCCAGCAGACACACCCACTTGCCGCCCAGCTTCTCCAGCAGCGGCTCGGTGGCCGCCAGCTCCAGCTTGCCGTCCTTGCCGGCAGGCAGCGGATGGGGCATGGCCTCGTCCAGCTTGGTGGCCGCCACAGACCAGATGGGGGCGGGCACGCCCACCGTCACCAGGCCCGCGCCGGTGCGCACCGCCGCCTGAGCCGCCATCACCGGCGCGCCCGACAGCCCCACGCTGCCGCCCAGGATGTACACCCGGCCGAAGTCTCCCTTGTGGGCGTCACGGGGCCGGACGGGCAGGGACACCCTGCTCCGGTCCACGCTGGTCACCGGGTAGGACTCCCGCTGGACCAGGTCGTCGGGGATGCCGATGTCCACCACCTCCAGCGCACCGCAGCACAGGCCGCCCTTGCCCACAAAGTGTCCGGCCTTAGGCAGTGTAAAGGTAACTGTCTTTGCAGCGTTTACCGCCGTGCCCAGCACCCGGCCCGTGTCCGCCTCCACGCCGCTGGCGATGTCCACCGACACCACCGGTACGCCGCAGGTGTTCATCATCTGCACCGCCGTCACAGCGTCGCCCCGCAGGTCGGTGTTCAGGCCGATGCCGAAGAGGGCGTCCACCATCACGTCGGCCTCCAGGCTCCAGGCCGCAAACTGGGGGTCAGAATCTGTAAAGTCTTCCAGCTTTCCACCGGATTGCTCCAGCCGACACTCCATCTCCCGGCAGTCAGCGCTCATCTTCTCCCGCTTGCCCACCAGGACGCAGCGCACCTCCCAGCCCATCTCCAGCAGGAAGCGGGCAGCGGCCACGCCGTCGCCGCCGTTGTTGCCGGGGCCGCAGAACAGCACCGCACGGCCGTCGGTCTTGCCTCCGGCCAACTCACTGACCGCACGGGCCACCGCGCAGGCCGCCGCCTCCATCAGCTGTACCGAGGGTATCCCCCGCTCCTCTATGGCTGTCCGGTCCATCTCCCGCATCTGCGCCGCTGTGGCGATATTCATTGTGGATCACGCTCCTCTTTCTCTCTTTCCCGGCCCTCAGGCCCTATTCCTAATAATAGGCCTATATTATAGGTCACCCCGCACGTTCCGTCAATCGTCACGGCGCTACTTCGCACATTCGCCTCAAATGACCCAAATTCATCTTGCAATTTTTCCGCTATTGTGATATATTTGGCGGTAACGAAACGCGAGGAACAGGAAAATAGCGCGGAAACTTCGGAGCAGAGAATGGCGGTCACCGGCTGAAAGCCGCCTGCGGAGCACGCGCTTGGTTCGCCTGGGAGCGGCCGCGGGGAAAGACGCGGACGGTTTGCCATCCGTTACAGCGGCATCAAGTGCGTGCGCGTCTGCGCGCGAATGCGGGTGGTACCGCGGAAGGTTTGCCTTTCGTCCCAAGCAATTGGGAGGAAAGGCTTTTTGTTATGCAAAAGCACAACAAAAATGGCCCTGTGCCGCCTCCGGCGGCACGGCCATGGAATCAAAGCGCATGGGCCGGAACGGCCCATATGCGCATAAACTTCATGCGCCGCTGGCCTTTGCCTGTTTTCGTAGTGTGCTCTTGGCGCATGAAGTTTGTTGCGCAGACCACGGGCACCTGTCTTATAAAGTGAGGGCGGCCGGCTCGCCGGCCGTCCAGAAAAAGGAGTTGCAGCTATGAAGGAAAAACTGGAACAGATCCGCGCCGAGGCCCTGGCCGCCCTGGCCGGAGCCAAGGACGCCCAGGAGCTGGACGGCCTGCGGGTCAAGTACCTGGGCAAGAAGGGCGAGCTCACCGCCGTCCTGAAGATGATGGGCTCCCTGTCCGCCGAGGAGCGGCCCGTTATGGGCCAGCTGGCCAACGAGGTCCGCGAGGCCCTCACCGAGGCCCTCTCCCAGCGGCACAAGGCCATCGAGGAGGCCGCCCTCAACCAGCGGCTGGAGGCCGAGAAGCTGGACGTGACCATCCCCGGCAAGCGGCCTGAGCTGGGCCACAAGCACCCCATGTCCATCGCTCTGGACGAGCTGAAGGAGATCTTCATCGGCATGGGCTTCCAGGTGGCTGAGGGCCCCGAGATCGAACTGGCCGAGTACAACTTCACCAAGCTGAACACCGAGGAGGGCCACCCCGCCCGCGAGTGGGGCGACACCTTCTATATCAAGGAGGACTCCTCCCTCCTGCTGCGCACCCAGACCTCCCCCATGCAGGTCCGGGTCATGGAGAAGCAGAAGCCCCCCATCCGCATCATCGCCCCCGGTCGGGTGTACCGCAAGGACGAGGTGGACGCCACCCACTCCCCCATGTTCCATCAGGTGGAGGGCCTGGTGGTGGACAAGGGCATCACCATGGCCGACCTGAAGGGCACCCTCAACGCCTTTGTTGAGGCCCTCTACGGCAAGGGCACCAAGACCCGCTTCCGCCCCCACCACTTCCCCTTCACCGAGCCCTCCTGCGAGGTGGACGTCCAGTGCCACGCCTGCGGCGGCAAGGGCTGCCGGGTGTGCAAGGGCGAGGGCTGGATCGAGCTGCTGGGCGCCGGCATGGTCCACCCCAAGGTGCTGGAGGGCTGCGGCATCGACACCGATGTGTACTCCGGCTTCGCCTTCGGCATCGGCGTGGAGCGTATGGCCATGCGCCGCTTCTCCATCACCGACCTGCGGCTCATCTTTGAGAACGACATGCGCTTCCTCAGCCAGTTCTGAGCCTTACCTTTGAAATACACCGCGTCCCCCGGCTCCCCGGGCGGACGGAAAGGACGAGAATAGAGAATGGATCTTTCGAGAAAATGGCTGGCGGAGTTCGTGGACGTGCCCGCCGGCGACAAGGAATACTGCGACGCCATGACCCTCTCCGGCTCCAAGGTGGAGGGCGTGACCGTGGAGGGCCAGGAGATCAAGAACGTGGTGGTTGGCAAGGTGCTGTCCATGGAGCGCCACCCCAACTCCGACCACATGTGGATCTGCCAGGTGGACGTGGGCGGTGAGACCGTCCAGATCGTCACCGGCGCTCAGAACGTGTCCGTGGGCGACCTGGTGCCCGTGGCCAAGGACGACTCCTGGCTGCCCGGCGGCGTGCACATCACTGCCGGCAAGCTGCGGGGCGAGGCCTCCAACGGCATGCTGTGCTCCTACAAGGAGCTGGGCATGACCGACCACGACTGGCCCCACAGCGTGGTGGACGGCATCTTCATCCTCCAGAGCGACCCCGACCTGGCCGCCAAGAACCCCCAGCCCGGCGACGACATCCCCACCCTGCTGGGCCTGAACGACCACATCGTGGAGTTCGAGATCACCCCCAACCGGCCCGACTGCCTGAGCGTCATCGGCCTGGCCCGTGAGACCGCCGCCACCTTCGACAAGCCCCTCACCCTCCACACCCCCGAGGTCAAGGGCACCGACGGCACCAGCATCGCCGAGCTGTTGGACGTGGAGATTGAGGACCCGGAGCTGTGCCCCCGGTACACCGCCCGCATGGTGCGCAACGTGAAGATCGCCCCCTCCCCCCTGTGGATGCGGGAGCGGCTGCGTGCCTCCGGCGTGCGCCCCATCAACAACATCGTGGACATCACCAACTACGTCATGCTGGAGTACGGCCAGCCCATGCACGCCTTTGACTTCTCCTGCGTGGACGGCGGCAAGATCGTGGTCCGCACCGCACGTGAGGGCGAGGTCATCCAGACCCTGGACGGCAACGACCGCAAGCTGACCACCTCCATGCTGTGCATCTGCGACGAGCACAAGCCCGTGGGCGTGGCCGGCGTCATGGGCGGTGCCAACTCCGAGATCGTGGGCGACACCGCCATGGTGGTCTTTGAGTCCGCCAACTTCAACGGCGTGTCCATCCGCCGCACCGCCACCGCCCTGGGCATGCGCACCGACGCCTCCGCCCGGTACGAGAAGGGCCTGGACCCCATGAACACCTACAAGGGCGTCCAGCGGGCCTGCGAGCTGGTGGAGCTGCTGGGCTGCGGCGAGGTCATTGACGGCGTCATCGACGTCATCGCCGCCGACCAGAACCCCCGCACCGTCAAGCTGGAGCCTGAGAAGATCAACGGCCTGCTGGGCACCGATATCTCCGAGGAGGAGATGCGCGCCATGCTCAAGCGGCTGGACTTCACCCTGGACGGCGACACCATCATTGTCCCCTCCTGGCGCAGCGACGTGGAGCACTACTCCGACATCGCCGAGGAGGTGGCCCGTCTCCACGGCTACGACAAGATTCCCGTCACCCTGATGAAGGGCGAGACCACCCAGGGCGGCTACACCGAGAAGCAGAAGGCCGAGCGCAAGCTGGGCACCCTGTGCCGCAGCTTCGGCTTCAGCGAGATTATCACCTACTCCTTCATCTCCCCCTCCTACTACGACAAAATCCGGCTGCCCGCCGACTCTCCCAAGCGCAAGTCCGTGACCATCCTCAACCCCCTGGGCGAGGACACCAGTGTCATGCGCACCACCGCCCTGCCCTCCATGCTGGAGACCCTGGCCCGCAACTTCAGCTACCGCAACAAGAGCGCCAAGCTGTACGAGCTGGCCACCGTCTACACCCCCGTGGAGGGCCAGGACCTGGCCGATGAGCAGCAGATGCTCTCCCTGGGCGCCTACGGCGACGGCATGGACTTCTTCACCTTCAAGGGCGCGGTGGAGGCCATTCTGGCGGCCATGAACGTGAAGAACGTGACCTTTGAGGCCCGCAGCGACATCGGCGCCTTCCACCCCGGCCGCTGCGCCGAGGTGAAGGCCAACGGCGTGATGCTGGGCGTATTCGGCCAGCTCCACCCCCTCACCGCTCAGAACTACGGCATGGACTGCGACGTGTTCGCCGCCCAGCTCCAGTTCAAGGATCTGATGGCCCAGCGGGCCCCCGAGGCCCGGTATGAGCCTCTCCCCCGCTTCCCCAGCGTGACCCGCGACATCGCCGTGGTGTGCGATACCGCCGTCACCGTGGCCCAGCTGGAGGACTGCATCTTCCGGGGCGCCAAGGGCCTGCTGAAGGAAGTGGAGCTCTTCGACATCTACACCGGCGCGCCCATCCCAGCCGGCAAGAAGAGCGTGGCCTTCAACCTGGTCCTCCGGGCCGACGACCGCTCCCTCACCGCCGCCGAGGCGGATGAAGATGTGAAGAGCGTGCTGGCCCTCCTGGAGAGCGAGCTGGGCGCTGTCCTGCGCTGACTTCCTCGCCTCGGCGCTCCGCGCGTCAGCGCGTCCAAGCGTTTTGCCCCGGCAAAACCTTGCTCATGGGCGGATTCACTCCGCCCATTGAGATAAGATTCCGGGGTCCCTGGGGAAGGCCGCGCCTTTCCCGGGGCGGCGGATGAGGATGTGAAGAGCGTGCTGGCCCTCCTGGAGTCCGAGCTGGGTGCTGTCCTGCGCTGACTTCCCCGAGAACGGCGGCTTGGGCGGCCCCCTGCCCCCCAAGCCGTCCGTCCAGCCCAAAAATACACGTTTGCTCCCCGCATACGCCGGTCCGCCGCTGTCCTGCGCCGGTCTTCCTGTGCCCCGGCAAGGATTAAATCTTTTATTAATTTTCCCATACCCCCCTTTACACCTCAAGGGATTTCGGGTAGAATAGGAAACAGTTACAGGCTGTCCACAGCCTTGGGAGGTGTACCCGATTATGGAGATAGACTACACAAGAAAATTCAGTCTCAACTATGACAAAGGCCAGGAGATCAAGGATATTCTCACGTCTGTCTACAACTCTCTTCAGGAGAAGGGCTACAACCCCATCAATCAGATCGTGGGTTATATCCTCTCTGAAGACCCCACTTATATCACCAATTACAACAACGCCCGCGCGTTGATTCGCCGTCTCGACCGGGACGAGCTGCTCCAGGAGCTGGTGAAAAAGTATCTGGATCTGGCAGACTGATTGGTTTGCGTCCAAAAAAGCGGAAGGCTGTGCGCCTTCCGCTTTTTTTCTCTCCTTTTTCGGTTATCTCTTGAAATTTATAGGAATTGGTGATATTATATCTAAATAAAGCACATATTATATAAAATATATAACCAGGAGGCATTCTTATGACCGTTTTGTCTGGAAATGCCAAAGGCATCCATATTGATATGAAGCGCATCCGCCAGGACCTGACCGAGGACTCCCTGGCGCCCGGGGCCTACTGCCAGGATTACGACAGCTTCCGCCGGATCTTCCGCTTTGTGGCGCGCGGCCTGCGCCGCAGCAGCTCCAGCGCCTATATCATCCTCCTGACCCTCACCGACAAAAACGGCGACTTCATCCCCCTGGAAAACCGGAAGCGGTACATGGAGATGCTGCACCAGGTTATCCAGCGCTCCGTCCGGGCGGGCGACGTGTTCACCCAGTACAGCAGCTGCCAGTTCCTGCTCATGGTGCTGGACGCCTCCCGGGAGAACGCCCTCCAGATCGGCCAGCGCATCCAGACGGAATTCCAGGCCCTCACCCCGGAGGGCCCGGCCATCTGCCTGGAGCACGACGTCTCCCCTCTCCGCCCCGCGGGCGGCGAGGACCCGGAGGCCTGAGCATCCCCATCACAGCGCAAAAAGGCGCGGAGCACTGGGCTCCGCGCCTTTTTTATGCCTTTTAGGGGTCTTACACGTTCCCGCCGAACTCGGAGAAGAACTTGTTGTGGATGGCCTGCACCGCCCGGTCCGCGTCGTCCGCGTCCACCAGGACGGAGACCTTGATCTCGCTGGTGGAGATCATGTTGATGTTGATGCCCGCGTTGTACAGCGCCTCGAACATGAGAGAGGCCACGCCGGGGTTGTTGATCATGCCGGCGCCCACGATGGACACCTTGGCGATGTCGTCGCTGACGTCGATGTGGTCAAAGCCCAGGTAGGACTTGTTCTCCTCCAGCAGGCGCTTGGCCTCGTCCTTGTCGCTCTTGTGGACCGTAAAGCTGATGTCCTTGGTGTCGCCCCGGCCGATGGACTGGAGGATGATGTCCACGTTGATCCTGGCCTTGGCCAGCAGGGAGAAAATCTTAAAGGCAATGCCCGGAGTATCGGCCAGGCCCACCAGGGCCAGCCGGGCCACGTCCTTGTCCTTGGCTACACCGCTCACATGCGTCTTTTCCACGTTCTTCACGACCTCCTTGACTTTGGTCCCGGGGTTGCCCGAGAAGCTGGAGAGCACCTCCAGATTGACATTGTACCGCTTTGCCATTTCGACGGACCGGTTGTGGAGCACCTGGGCGCCCAGCGTGGCCAGCTCCAGCATCTCGTCGAAGGTGATCTCGTCCAGTTTTTTCGCGCCCTCCACATGGCGGGGGTCGGCGGTATAGACGCCGTCCACGTCGGTGTAGATCTGGCACAGGTCCGCGTGCAGGGTGGCCGCCAGCGCAACGGCGGAGGTGTCCGACCCGCCGCGGCCCAGGGTGGTGATGTCGTCATACTTGTTGATGCCCTGAAAGCCGGTGACGATCACGATGCACTTCTTGTCCAGCTCGGCCAGGATACGCTCCGGCGCCACCCGCTTGATACGGGCGTTGGAGTAGGCCGAATTGGTGCGCACGCCGGCCTGCCAGCCGGTGAGGGAGATGACCGGATAGCCCATGGCCTCGATGGCCATGGCGCACAGAGAACAGGAGATCTGCTCGCCGGTGGACAGGAGCATATCCATCTCCCGCTTGGAGCCGTTGGGGTTGATCTCCGCGGCCTTGGCGATCAGGTCGTCGGTGGTGTCGCCCTGAGCGGACAGCACCGCCACCACGCTATGTCCACGGCGGTAGGTCTCGGTGATGATGCGGGCCACGTTGCGGATCCTGTCCGCGTTCGCCACCGAACTTCCGCCAAATTTCTGTACAATGAGTCCCATTTCTATGTACCCCCAATGAGTGTGTTTCTCGGCGGCACGCCGGAAACGCCGGCCTGGCCCTGTCCGGCCCGGTCCAGGCCCTGTTCCGCCTGCCCTATTCTATGCCGCCGGGCAGCCGCTGTCAATCCAGAACCCGGAAGAGAGAGAGCTTCTCCAGCCCCGCCAGCTTGTTCTCTACCTGGCTCCGGGTCATGGGCCCGGTGAGGAAGGCGGTCTCCTGCGCCGGTGCGCCCGGACGGGCCAGGAAATTCACCTCGCCAAAGGCCGCGCGGACCTCCTCCGCGTCCGCAGCGGCGCGGACATACCAGGGGCTCTCCAGGCCGTCCGTGGGGGCCACCACGTCGTCCCCGCCGGGACCCCAGGCCATATACTTCATGGACTTGATGTGCCGGGCGGCGTCCATCACGTCGGCCACCACCGCGCTGGCCGTGGGCAGCTTGCCCGCGCCCCGGCCGTAGAACATCACGTCGCCCACCGCGTCGCCCCGGACCGTGATGGCGTTGAACACGTCCTCCACGCCGCTCAGGGGGTCCTCGCCGCTGACCAGATGGGGCGCCACATAGGCGCACACCCGGCCGTCCGGCTGGCGGATGGCCCGGCCCAGCAGCTTGATCTTCCGCCCGCAGGCGTCGGCATAGGCCACGTCGGCCAGGGTCACCTTGGTGATGCCCTCGGTGGGCACCTGGTCGGGGTAGATGTGCCGCCCAAAGGCCAGAGCGCCCAGGATGCAGATCTTCCGGCAGGCGTCCTCGCCCTCGATGTCGGCGGTGGGGTCCTTCTCGGCGTAGCCGTTCTGCTGGGCCTCCTTCAGCGCCGCCTCAAAGGACAGGCCCGCCTTGATCATCCGGGTCAGGATGTAGTTGGTGGTGCCGTTAAGGATACCGCAGATCTCCTGGATCTCGTTGGCCGCCAGGCAGCGGCTCAGGGGGCGGATGATGGGGATGCCGCCGCCCACGCTGGCCTCAAAGAGATAGCTCACGCCGTGCTCCTTGGCCAGGCTCAGCAGGTCGTAGCCGCAGGTGGCCACCAGCTCCTTGTTGGAGGTCACCACGCTCTTGCCCGCCTTCAGGGCCCGCTCGGTGAATTCACGGGCGATCTTGGCGCCGCCGATGGTCTCCACCACGATGTTGACCTCAGGGTCGTTCTCAATCACGCTGAAGTCGTGGACGATCTTGTCCCCAAAGGGGCTGTCCGGGAAGTCACGCACATCCAGGATGTATTTCAGGCAGACGGGATTGTGGACCTTCTCGTCAATGTGGGTGTGGTTTTTGGTCAGCACCTCGGCCACGCCGGAGCCCACCGTGCCAAAGCCCAGAATCGCTACATTTACTGTCATACCATTCTTCCTCTCTGTATCGCTGTAATGGGCCCGGCGGTCCTTACCCCGCCAGGATCTCGCATCGGATCACGCCCTCCTGGGCGGCCACCCGGTTCATCAGGTCCTCCACCGGCTCCTCCAGTCCGGAGGTCTCCGCGCCGATGGTCACCGCCGCGCAGCCGCTCACCGGGATGCCCTGGTTGATGGTGAGAATATTCCCACCCGTCCGGGCAAAGATATTCAGGACCGCGGAGAGTACCCCCGGCTCATCCTTCATCATGATCTGGAAGGTGACGATCCGCCCGTTGAGCATGTCGTTGAAGGGCCGGACCGCATCCTTATACTTATAAAAGGCGCTGCGGCTGATGCCCGCCACCTTGGTGGCCCGGTTGACGGTGTCCGCCTCTCCGGTCTCCAGCATCCGCTTGGCCTCGGCCACCTTGAGGAACACCTCAGGCAACGCCTCCGCATCCACAATGAAGTATTTGGGTTTCTTCGCCATTCTATGCAGCCTCCTGGCTTCTTGTCTTTGCAACAAGGTCATTTGTCTGTGTGTGAACTCCATTTTAGCACAGTAAAGGGGCAAACGCAACCCCAAACCGCTGGGCAGATTCCCACAGATTTCCGCCCTCTCAATCCCTATATTCCGTCATTTTTCACAGGAGGTCCTGTCCGTGACCGAAAAACGCCTTGTCCGTGTCCTGCTGACCCTGCTCTGTGCGGCTCTGGCCGCCGCCGGGGTGTGGCTGGCCCTCACCGTGCTGCTGCCCTGGGTGCTCCCCTTCCTGCTGGCCCTGGGGCTGGCCTGGCTGATGGAGCCCGCCGTCACGCTGCTGATGAGCCGGTTCCGGCTCAGGCGGGGACTGGCCGCAGCCCTCACCACCGTGGGGCTGGTCCTCCTGCTCTGCGGCGCCCTGGGCCTGATCCTGTGGCGGGTGGGGTACGAGCTGGCCCTGCTGCTGGGCCGCCTGCCCGTGCTGCTCTCCGGCCTGCCCGCCCTGGGCGACCAGGTGGGCGACTGGGCCTACCGCTTTATCGTGGCCCTCCCTGTCCAGCTCCAGGACTTCGCAAAAGACGCCCTGGACGGCTTCATCCGCCAGGGCATCTCCCTGCCCGCCAGGCTCTACGACCGCCTGGCCAGCATTGCCGCCGGGGCGGCCTCCGCCGTGCCCGACGCCATGCTCTTCCTCTTCACCACCGCCCTGGCCGCCTACTTCTCCAGCGCAGCCCGGCCCCAGGTGCTCGCCTTCCTCTCCCGGCAGATACCGGCAGCCTGGCGGGGACGGCTGGGCAAGGCCGTCCCCGTGCTTAAGGACACCCTTGGGAGCTGGCTGCGGGCCCAGGGCCTGCTCATGCTCATCACCTTCGGCGAGCTGACGGTGGGCTTCCTGGTGCTGCGGGTGGAGCTGGCCCTGCTGCTGGCCGCCCTGGTGGCTCTGGTGGACGCACTGCCCGTCTTCGGTACGGGGACAATTCTTCTCCCCTGGGCCCTGTTCTCCCTGCTCTCCGGAGACTGGAGGCTGGCCCTGGGTCTGGCCGTGCTCTACGGCCTTGTGTCCGCTGTGCGCAGCCTGCTGGAGCCCAGGCTGGTGGGCCGAAAGGCAGGGCTGCCGCCCCTGGCCGCCCTCCTGGCCATGTACGTGGGTTTCCGGGCCTTCGGCGTGTGGGGCATGATTTTTTCCCCCCTGGCCGCCATCTTCCTCAAACAGCTCCACGACAGCGGCGTCTTCCGCCTCTGGCGGGACCGGGTCCGTTAGGCCTCAGAACAGGCTCAGCTGGCCGTCCCCGCCGCCCCGGACAGGCCGCACGGCCTGCTCCGTCTCCATGGCCTCCGGCGGGATGTCCCCCAGGAAGGGGGACGGCTCCGGCCCGGTGACCAGGATCAGCTCCTCCATGGCCCGGGTCATGCCCACGTAGAACAGCCGCCGCTCCTCCGCCGGGTCGGACGCCCTGCGGCGGGACTGGTAGGGTAGCAGCCCCTTCTCCACCCCGCAGAGGAACACCACCGGGAACTCCAGGCCCTTGGCGGCGTGGAGGGTGGTGAGGGTCACATATCCCGCCTGGTACCCCTGTCCGGCGCTGCGCAGCAGGTCGGCCTCCCGGCCCACCGCCAGGCTGAGCAGCAGATCCTCCATCCGGCGGTAGAACACCGCCATGTCCATCAGCCGCTCCAGGGGCTCCGCCCCTGCCTGGCCCACCCCGCGGCCGTAGGCCTCCAGCAGCCGGACCGGCTTGTCCCGGCCCATGAGGGGCGCCAGCTGCTCCATCAGCGCCCGCCAGCGGGACAGGGCTTCCGCGTCAGGACAGGCCCCCTCGGCAGCTCTGGCACGCTCCACGGGGCTGCCCGCCGCCTTCTTCCACACCTCCGCAGCGGCCCGGGCCGTGTCCGGCGGGCAGTCAAAGCCCAGCATCAGGGCCAGCGCCGGGTCCTCCCGCTCCGGAAAGGCCAGCGCCCGGAAAAAGGCCAGCGCCCCCCGGACCGTCCGGTGGGTGAGAAAGCCGCCCCCACCGGCCACTGCGCAGGGAATGCCCTCCTTCCGCAGGCACTGCTCCAGCAGCTCCAGCTGACGCCGGGTCCGGCAGCACACCGCAAAGTCGGAGAAGGTGCGCTGCCCCTCCCCGTCGGCGGACACCATGTCCATGCCGCCCACCTGGCGGCCGATCTCCTTGGCCACGAATATTCCCTGGAAAAGGGGGCTGTCCGCCGTCACCAGCCGCACCGCACCGCCGGGGCCTGGGACGCTGCACAGCCCCCGGGGCCCGCCGCCGTTCTTCTCGATGACCGGCAGGGCGCAACGGAGGATCTCCGCCCGGGAGCGGTAGTTCTCCGTCAGGCGGACGGTACATATCTCCGGCCAGTCCTCCGCCAGGTGCTGCCAGCAGGTCCCGTCCCCGCCCCGGAAGCTGTAGATGGACTGGTCCGGGTCGCCGATGACGAACAGGCTCTCTCCCGCCCGGTTCCAGGCCCGCAGCAGGCGGTACTGCACAGGGTCGCAGTCCTGGAACTCATCCACCAGCAGGTGGGTGAAGGGCCGCAGATCCCTGTCCGGCGCACCCTCCGCCCGCGCCAGCTCGGCAAGCAGCAGGTCGTCAAAGTCCATGGCCCCGCGCTCTTTCAGCATGGACTGATAGGCCGCGCAGGCCTTCTGCTCCTCTTCGCTCAGCGCCACGGGCAGGCCGTTCTTCTCCATGGACACCGCCCGCAGCAGCTCCTCGGGGGACAGGGTCTCCCCCGCCGCCTCCTCCGCCAGGGCCAGGGTCTCGGACTGGTCCAGCAGGCACACGCCGGGCTGGTTTTTCAGGCTGATGGCGTGGAAGGTGCCCACCGTCAGGCCGCGCAGGGCCCGCTTGCCCCCCAGTACGTGCTCCAGCCGCTGCCGCAGCTCCTCCGCGGCCCGGTTGGTGAAGGTGACCGCCGTAATCTGCCCGGCGCTCACCCCGCAGTCCCCGATCAGATGGGCGATCCGGCAGGCCAGGGTGCGGGTCTTGCCCGTGCCCGGCCCGGCGGACACCGCCACTGCACGGCTGTCCGCCTCCACGGCGGCCCGCTGGGCCTCGTTGAGCCCGGCTGCCGCTGCCGTGTGCCTCTGCTCCCCCTCCTCCGCCGCCTTTTTCACCGGCAGGGACTTGTGCTCCTTGCCCTTCTTCTCGGCGGGCGCGGCGGCGCCGAACAGGCTCACCTGGCCGCTGATGGTCTCCCGCTCCCCGTCGGTCAGCAGGCCGATCTTGCCGTACACCCCGTCGTACCCCGCCGTCCGCTCCACCTGGCCGCTGCGCAGGCGGCGGATGCCCTCGGCCACGCAGGGCCCGGCGGTGTGCTCGATGTCCTCCACAGGCGCGTCCCGCAGGATGTGAAATTCCGTGCCCAGCCGGGAGAGCATGCGCTCATAGAGGGCGGCGTTCTTCTTGCTCTCCGGGCTGCCCCCCAGGGACGCGGCGATGACCTCCGGCAGGGGCACCAGACTCTGGAAGTCCTTGGCCCCCTCAGGGCGGAAGCCCTCCGGCCGGTCGGCCAGCTCCTCTACCCGGTGGAGCACCCCCACGGTCACCTTCTTGCCGCACACCGGGCACTTGCCCCCTGCCGCCACCGTCTCCACCGGCGTCAGGCACTGGCCGCAGGTCCGGTGGCCATCCAGGTGGTACTTCCCCTCCTCGGGGAAAAACTCCAGGGTGCCCAGCAGGCCCTCGCCGGTACACAGGGCCCGGCGCAGGCCGGCATAGTCGGGATGGATGTCAAGTAAATCTGCTTCACGGCCTAATTTGGCCGGCGAGTGGGCGTCCGAGTGGGACACCAGCTGGTAGCCGTCCAGGGCGGAGAGCCGCCAGTTCATGGGCGGATCGGAGGAGAGCCCGGTCTCCAGGGCGTGGATCTCCCCGGTCAGGTCCCCAAAACAGTCCTCCAGAGCGTCAAAGCCCGAGAAGGCCCCAAAGACGGAGAAATGGGGCGTCCAGATATGGGCGGGGATGAACACCGCCTCGGGACAGGCCTCCAGGGTAATCTCCAGCAGGTCCCGGCAGTCCAGGCCCAGAATGGGCCGTCCGTCGGAGCGGATGTTGCCAATGGCCTCCAGCCGCCGGGACAGCTCCTCCGCCGCCTCCAGGTGGGGCAGCAGGATGAGGCTGTGGACCTTCCGCACCTTGCCGTCCTTCTTGTAGATGGTGCTGATCTCCCCGGTGACCACAAAGCGGGGCGCGTCTGCGCCGGGAATCTCCTCGGGCAGGCGGAATTCCTCCTTCAGCACGTACAGGCCGTCCCTGTCCCGCTCCAGCTTGTCCGCCAGCTCCGCCCGCCAGGCCGGGTGGGTGAAGTCGCCGGTGCCCACCAGCCCGATACCCTTCCGCCTGGCCCACAGGTCCAGGTACTCGGGCACGCACTGGGCGCTGGTGGCCCGGGAGTATTTCGAATGAATATGCAGGTCCGCGATCATGCCGCTTCTCCTCTCCGCCGCCGTCCGGCGCATAAAATACCCCCGGCCGCCAAAGGGCCGGGGGTAAGATCTGCCGCGCTTATTCCTCCGGAAGCTTCCCGGCGATATGCTCCTTGATCTTCTGGAACGTCTCGTCCGACACGTCGTGCTCAATTCGGCACGCGTCCTCCGCCGCCGTCTCCGGCGACACCCCAAGGGCCACCAGCCACTTGCTGAGGAACCGGTGCCGCTCGTAGATGCGGGAGGCGATCTCCATGCCCGCGTCCGTCAGGTCGATGAGCCCCTCCTTGTCCATGGTGATATAGCCGTTCTCCCGCAGCAGGCTCATGGCCCGGCTGATGCTGGGCTTGGAAAAATCCATCTTGCGGGCAATATCGATAGAGCGCACCGCGCCCTTTTCCTCCTTGAGCATCAGGATGGTCTCCAGATAGTTCTCCGCGGATTCCTGAATCTTCATGACACACCTCCGGTTTTTTTCGCCGTTGGAAGCCGCCGCCCGGCGGCAGCGTGCGCGCCGGACATCCGTACCAGCCCCCGCGCCCATCCATTTTTATCAATTTTAGCATAGCGTGCCCTGAAAGGCAAGGAGCGAATTCCCCGGGCCGCGGCCACGGGAAAAGCCCCCCGGCCGCATGGTCGGGGGTCATAAGAAAGCAATATCGGTTTTCGCAGGAACGGCATGGCTTCGGTCATGCCGTTTCCTGTTTC
>NZ_JBBMFK010000036.1:0-35979 GCF_040096055.1 Pseudoflavonifractor intestinihominis | reverse complement strand
CCCCCCCCCCCCCCCCCCCCCCCCCCCCCCCCCGCCGCTGTATGCTGGCTGCATATTGTTTTAGTCTCCAAGTTTTTCGGACAAACTACTATTTTTTCCCTAGCGCCCGGTCATAGAGCTCCTTCCGGGGCAGGCCGGTCTCCTCTGCCGCACGGCGGGCGGCGTCCCGCAGGGAGAGCCCCTCACCCCGGTAGCGCTCCACCAAGGCCAGGCCGTCCTCCGGGCTGACGCCCTCCTCCTCCACGGGCTGGGCGCCCTCCACCACCAGCACGAACTCCCCCTTGGGGCTGTTGGCCTGGTACCAGGCCACGGCCTCATCCAGGGTGGTGCGGCGCACCTCCTCGTGGAGCTTGGTCAGCTCCCGGCACAGGGAGATCCGCCTGTCCCCGCCGAAGGTGTCCCGCAGGTCGGCCAGGGTGGCGCTCAGCTTGTGGGGGGCCTCGTAGAAGATCATGGTCCGCTGTTCCCCGGCCAGGGAGAGCAGATGGGCCTTCCGGTTCTTCTTGTTCATGGGCAGGAAGCCCTCAAAGGTGAACCGGCCGGTGGGCAGGCCGGACACCGACAGGGCGGTGACCAGGGCGCAGGGGCCGGGGATGGAGATGACCTCCACGCCGTTGTCGGCGCACAGCTTTACCAGCTCCTCGCCGGGGTCGGAGATGGCGGGGGTGCCCGCGTCGGTGACCAGGGCGCAGCTCTCCCCCGCCAGCAGGCGGTTGAGCACGGTCTGGCCGCCGGTCTCGGTGTTGTGGCGGTAGTAGCTCACCATGGGCTTTTTCAGCCCCAGGTGGTTGAGCAGCTTCAGGGACACCCGGGTGTCCTCGGCGGCGATAAAGTCCGCCTCTGCCAGGGTGTCGATCATGCGCTGGGACATGTCCCCCAGGTTGCCGATGGGCGTGGGGACCAGATAGAGTATTCCGGCCATTGGGCCACCTCCAGAAAATCAATCAGTTTACCGGCCCTGTCCGCACGGGCAGGACGTCCAACCCCGGGCGGCCCTGCCGCACCGCCTCCAGCAGCACGGCGGAGGGGGCCTTGTCCTCCCTGTGCTGCACCAGCTGCATCCGCTTGGGCTCCAGTCCGGCGGCCCGGAGAGCGCACAGCAGGTCGGTCAGCCGGTCGGGCCGGTGGACCAGGGCGAAGCGGCCGCCGTTTTTCAGGCACCGGGCGGCCGCGGCACACAGCTGCTCCAGGGTACATCGCTCCTCCATCCGCTCCGGGCCGCCGGAACGGCCGGAGCCGTCGGGAAACCAGGGCGGGTTGGACACCACCAGATCCCACGTCCCCGCCGGCGGCAGGCCGGACGGAGCGCTCAAATCGCCGGTGATGATCTCCCCGGACAGGCCGTTGTCCGCCAGATTGCGCCGGGCAGCGGCGGCGGCCATGGGGGAAATTTCCACACCGCAGACCGTCAAAGTGGAAACCCGGCCCAGCAACAGGAGCAGCAGCGCCCCCGCGCCGCACCCCAGGTCGCACACCCTCCACCCCGGCTTCACCGTGGCGAAGGACCCCAGCAGCAGGCTGTCCTGCCCCAGTGGAAAGCAGCCCTCCTCCCAGCGGTAGGAGAAGGGGCCAAGCTGTTCAATGGGCGGCACGGCCCCTCCCTCCTCTCGGTTCAGTCCTCCCGACCCAGCAGATAGTCGGTGGTCACATGGAAATAGTCTGCCAGAAAAATAAGGGTCAAAGAAGGGACATTGACATACCCATACTCCATGCGCTGATAATGGCGGTCCGTGCATTGCAGCAACTTGGCCATGTCTACCTGCGTTTTATGTTCCTGTTCCCGCAGCTCCTTCAGCCGTTTTCCAAACGGCTCCATAATCTTCTCCAGTGGTGTATAATAAGCACGACTTAGGAGGTGGTGTCATGACTGATTTTTCCCGCTTCCTGTACAGCAGCTACATCAAGCCCTATCTGGACAATCAGCCCAGGGATCTGGAGGCGGAGCACCTCTTCTCCCTGTGGGAGAACAGCCACACCGGACAGGCACGGCAGGAGCAGGAGGCTCTGTTCCGCTTTCTGGCTGTCCACGCCTTCTACCTGGGCCTGCGCACAGGCGTCGGCCTGGCCCGGGACTGCTCCCCCGCCGGGCCGGAGTGTCTTACGACTCAGGAACCGTGAAGTGGGCCAGCGGGTCGGGCCGGGTCCACAGCACCACCCTGCCCGCCCGGCGGCTGGCAGCCACGTCGATGAGCCGCTGGTTGGTGGAGCCCCGGAACAGGGCGTCATAGGACTTCTGTGCCTCCACAAAGGGCCCATCCACCAGCACGTCGGTCTGGGCCAGTAGGGCGTCCCAGTCGGGCCGCCCGGCGGCAGTAAGGACCTCCCAGGTGTAGCCGGTGTAGGTCCACACGTTCTTCCCCTGGCCGTGGGCCAGGGCGGCCAGCCTGGCGCACTCCTCCGCCTGGAGGAAGGGGTCCCCGCCCGAGAGGGTGAGGCCGTCGGTGAGGGGGTTCTTCCCCATCCGCTCCGCCAGCGCCTCCACATCCTCCTCCCGCCCGCCGGCGGGGTCGTGGGTCTCCGGGTTGTGGCAGCCGGGACAGTTATGGGGGCAGCCCTGGGTGAACACCGTAAAGCGGAGTCCCGGGCCGTCCACAATGGAATCGGACATGGTGGACGCGATTCTCATAGGCTCGTTCCTTTCTGTAAACGCTGTTTTCTCCATTATAGCCGCTCCCCCACCAAAGCACAAGGAAATCAGGGAGCGCAGGACCAAAAGTTGCTTTAGACCACTGGGCTCAGGTAAAAGCCTCGCAGAGTTCGCGCCCGCAGGCGCGAATCAAATAAAATTCATTTTCTCCGGCGGCATATACGTCGGAGAAAATTCTTCTCAGCCCGCAAGTGTGGAATTTGTCCGCATCAAGCGGGCAAATTATGCGCGCAGTGGGCTGTATCTGACTCAAAAGAGCGGCCTTGCCGCTCTTTTGACTGAAAAAGTGCCCCTGCCGCATGGCGGCAGGGGCACTGCTCTTATTCTTTGCTTACACCGAGTGCTTCACCCGGTCGTGCTCCTCGGCCCGCTTGGCGTTGTTGAAGCGGTCCAGGGTGCCCACCAGGTAGCCGGTGATGCGGCGGATGCGCTCAAAGGGCACGCCGTCGGCCTCGGTGCGGCCGCAGCCGGGGCACTGGTCGCCGATGATGCCGGAGAAGCCGCACACAGGGTCACGGTCCACCGGGTGGTTCACGGAGCCGTAGCCGATGCCGTTCTCCTTCATGCAGCGGATGACCTTCTCAAAGGCCTCCAGGTTCTCGGTGGGGTCGCCGTCCATCTCGATGTAGCTGATGTGGCCGGCGTTGGTGAGGGCGTGGTAGGGGGCCTCGATGCGGATCTTGTCGTAGGCGGAGATGGGATAGTACACCGGCACGTGGAAGGAGTTGGTGTAGTACTCCCGGTCGGTGATGCCCTCCATGACGCCGAAGCGGGCCTTGTCCATCTTCACAAAGCGGCCGGACAGGCCCTCGGCGGGGGTGGCCAGCAGAGAGAAGTTGAGCCCCCGCTTCTCGCTCTCCGCGTCCATGCGGGCCCGCATGTGGGAGATGATCTCCAGGCCCAGGACCTGGGCCTTCTCGCTCTCGCCGTGGTGCACGCCGATGAGGGCCTTCAGGGTCTCGGCCAGGCCGATGAAGCCCACGGACAGGGTGCCGTGCTTGAGCACCTCACGGACCTCGTCGTCCCAGTCCAGCTTGTCGCTGTCAAGCCAGACGCCCTGGCCCATGAGGAAGGGGTAGTTCCGCACGTGCTTGCGGCACTGGATCTCGAACCGCTCCAGCAGCTGGTCCACGCACAGGTCCATCATCCGGTCCAGGCCCTCGAAGAAGGCGTCCAGGTCCCCCTTGGCCTTGATGGCCAGACGGGGCAGGTTGATGGTGGTGAAGGACAGGTTGCCCCGGCCGTTGCAGATCTCCCGGCTGGGGTCGTACACATTGCCGATGACCCGGGTGCGGCAGCCCATGTAGGCGATCTCGGTCTCAGGACGCTTGGGATCGTAGTACTGCAGGTTGAAGGGGGCGTCGATAAAGCTGAAGTTGGGGAACAGCCGCTTGGCGGAGCAGCGGATGGCCAGCTGGAACAGGTCGTAGTTGGGCTCGCCGGGGTTGTAGTTGACGCCCTCCTTCACCCGGAAGATCTGGATGGGAAAGATGGGGGTCTCGCCGTTGCCCAGGCCGGCCTCGGTGGCCAGCAGCAGGTTCTTCATCACCATGCGGCCCTCGGGAGAGGTGTCCATACCGTAGTTGATGGAGGAGAAGGGGGTCTGGGCGCCCGCACGGGAGTGCATGGTGTTCAGGTTGTGGATCAGGGCCTCCATGGCCTGGTAGGTGGCCCGGTCGGTCTCCTTCACCGCCCGCTGGTGGGCGAACTGCTGGGCCTTCTTGATCTCCTCCTCGTCGCCGAAGCGGCCGGTCAGACGGGGCAGCTCGGCGGCAAAGTAGTCCTCGCAGTGCTCCAGGGTGGGCTGAAGGCCGGTCTCCGCCTGGATGTCGGCCATGACGCCCTTCAGCTCCTTCTCCGGGTCCTCGTCCCCGCACAGGAGCATGAGCGCACGGGCCATATTCTGGCGGTAGCACCTGACAAAGGTCTTCTTCACGCCGTCGGCCATGCCGTAATCGAAGTTCACCACGCTCTGGCCGCCGTGCTGGTCGTTCTGGTTGGACTGGATGGCGATGCAGCACAGGGCGGCGTAGGAGGCGATATCGTTGGGCTCCCGGAGAGTGCCGTGGCCGGTGGAGAAGCCGCCCTGGAACAGCTTCTTGATGTCGATCTGGCAGCAGGTGGTGGTGAGGGTGAGGAAGTCCAGGTCGTGGATGTGGATGTCGCCCTCCCGGTGGGCCCGGGCGTGGTCCGGGTTGAGGACGAACATGTCGTAGAACTGCTTGGCGCCCTCGGAGCCGAACTTGAGCATGGAGCCCATGGCAGTGTCGCCGTCGATGTTGGCGTTCTCCCGCTTGATGTCCGAGTCCTTGGCGGCGGAGAAGGTGATGTCCTCGTAGATCTTCATCAGGCGGGTGTTCATCTCCCGCACCCGGCTGCGGTCGGAGCGGTAGAGGATATAGGCCTTGGCGGTCTGGACGTACCCGTCGTCCATGAGCACCCGCTCCACCAGGTCCTGGATGTGCTCCACGTCGGGCTGCTGGTTGCCCTCCACCTCCAGGATGGAGAGCACCTCGTCGGCCAGCTTGCGGGCCGTGTCCTCGTGGCCGGGCTTGTAGGTGGCGTTGAACGCCTTGGTGATGGCGTGGACGATCTTTTCCTCATCGAAGGGCATAAGCCGCCCGTCGCGCTTGCGAATGCTGCTGATGGTCATATCTCGCTCCTCTTTCCTTTTTTCCGCAAAAAAACGCCCCCCAGAGGGGGCCAAAAGTCCGCTTTATTGTATACAAGATGTAGTGCCATCTTGGTCAGTGAGTGTATATATAGTATACCATCCCGGACAAGCCGTCAAGGGTCCGGCATGCGCCCAGGCGGAAAACGCCCGCCGAATTTAGCAGAGGTTTTTTGGATAGGTTGACAGTTGACGCTCCGGCCCAAGGCTTTGCGGACTTGGGGCCCGGATGATAAGAGGAAAAAAATACTGGCATTTTTTGTATTTTACTTACCCCGGCACGTCCAGAACGATTTGAAAAAGTATCAAATCACATGCCTCCCCTATCTGGGCGGCGTCAGGATTTTTGACATGCAGAACCCCCGGCTCCGCATAGGCGGAGCCGGGGGTTCCTTGGTCCGGATTTACAGGGAAGCTATGTCGGAGATCACTTCGTCTCCAGGAAGTTCATCATGATCTGCGCCACTTCAGCGCGGGTAGCGGTACCGGTGGGATCCAGCACGCCGTTGCCCTTGCCGCCGATGACGCCGGCGCCCACAGCCCAGGCCATGGCCTCCTTGGCCCAGCCAGAGGTGGCGGAGCCGTCGGAGAAGCTCTCCAGGCTGCCCGCAGCGCTGGTATCCTCGCCCTTGTACTGAGCGTAGCGGTAGAGGATGGCGGCCATCTGCTCACGGGTGATGGAATCGTCGGGCTGGAAGCTGCCGTTGTAGCCGTTGACAATGTCGTTGGCAGCGGCCCACACCACAGCGTCGGTGTACCACTGGCCGGCAGGCACGTCGTTGAAGGGGTTGGACCCGGTGACGGTGGGCTGCTTCTCCATGTTGTAGAGGATCTGCGCCATCATGCTCCGGGTGAGGTTCATGCCGGGCGCGAAGGTGGTGGCGGAAGTGCCGTTCATGATGCCGTTGTCGGTCACATAGACCACGGCCTTGCCGTACCAGGCATCCATGTCCACGTCGGTGAAGGTCTCCTCGCTCACCTCACCAGCAGGCGCGAACTTCGCCTCGATGGTGTGGCGGCCGTTCACCTTCTCGAAGGTGTAGCTGGACACAGCGCCCACACTCTTGCCGTCCACCAGCACGTCGCTGATCACATAGCCCTCGTTGGCGGTAATGGTGAAGGTGCGGCTGGTATTCATGGGGACCCACACAGAGCCTCTGGGGCTGATGGTTCCGCCCTCGCCGGCAGTGGCGACGATGTTGTACTGCATCACGGAGCTGGACTCATCGCTCAGGCCATCTCTGGCGATCTTAAGGGCGTTGAAGGCCTCGTCCACCTGAGTCTGGGTGGCGCTGCCGTCCAGCAGCACGTCCACCGCGTCGCTGAGGGCTCTGCGGAAGGCCAGCCAGCTGCTGTCGGAGTAGCCGCTGTTGGCCATGGCGGCGCACTCGTCATACAGGGCGTACAGCTCGGTCTTGTCGGCAATGGTCAGGGAGTTGATGGCGGTTTCCAGAGCCTCATAGGCCGCCAGCAGAGCCTGATCGTCGCCGCTCTTCAGGGCTTCCTCGGCCTGGGCCAGAGCGTCCTGGAAGGCCTTCCAGCTCTGGTCGGTGTAGCTGCCCTGAGCGTCGTTCTTGTGCTGATCGTAGAGGGACTGGAGCACGCTGTCGTCCACAGCCAGCTTGGCGGCCTCCAGCGCGACGGCCTCGCCGCCGGCCACGGTGGCCTCCATGGTGATGGTGTCATAGCCAGCAGCAGTGACAGTCAGCACATAGTCGCCGGCCGCCAGAGGCACGGTGGTGAAGCGGCCGTCGCCGCCGGTCACGGTGCTGGTGACCACATCGCTGGCGCGGGTGTTCTTCTCAGTCACGGTGATCTGGGCGCCAACCACAGGCTCGTTGGCGCTGTTGAGGATCTGGCCGCTGATGGGAGCGGTGTCCTCCGCGGCCTCGTCAGCGGGGGTGATGGAGAGGTTGTCGATGATGAAGGCGGCGTCGGCGTTGCGGCCCATGTTGATGCCCACATAGCCGGCCTCGCTGGGCGGGTTGGACATGGCCACTTCATCCATCAGCTGGACGCCGTCCACCCACAGGGAGATGTTGTTGTCCTTCAGGGTGACCTTGATATGGGTGGTGACGCCCACATACAGGCCGGGGCCCTGGACGGTGCTGGACCACAGGTTGCCGCTGCCGAAGTACTCCCAGCCCCAGCCATTGGCACTGTCGAAGGTGCCGATGAAGATACGGCTGTTCATACCGTTGCCGCGCAGGGTCACGCCGAAGCGGGAGCCGGTGGTCAGAGGCGTCACGTCCATCTCGACCGTGCCGTTCTTCATGCTGAGGGTCTGATCCACCACGCTGTTGCGCTCGGTGCTCTTGAAGGTCACCTTCAGGGCCTTGCTGCCGTTGTAGTCCACGGCCTCGATGACCTCGTTGGCGCCGTCGCCCGCATTGCCGGCCAGAGGCTGGATCATGGAGACGTCGCCGCTGTCGAAGGTGTTGACGTAGCCGCTGCCAGTCTTGGTGGCGAGGGTCACGTCCTTCTGGTTGGTCTCACCGGCGGTGAGGGTGCCGGCATCCACGGTGATAACATCGTAGCCCTGGGCGGTCACCTTGACCATATACCGCTCGGCGGACAGCCAGTCGAACTCATAGCGGCCCTGAGCGTCGGTCACGCAGGTGGCGCCGGTGGGACGGTAGCCGCTGTTCTCCAGGGTGACGGTGGCGCCGGCCACGGGGTTGCCCTCGGCGTCAGCCACCACGCCGGTCAGCTTGGTCACCAGACGGGTCAGGTTGAGCATGGTGCGCTCCAGCTCGGTGGCGGCCTGGGTCACGGCCTCCTGGGTGGCCTCAGGATTGTTCAGAACGTCCTTGGCGGCGGACAGAGCGGCCTGGAAGGCAGCCCAATCGCCGGTGTAGTCGCCCTCGAGCATAGCGCTGCCCTCGGTGACCAGCTGGCTCAGATCGCCCTTGCTCACCTCGCTGACGGTGATGCTCAGGTCATCCAGCACAAAGTCCTTATAGCCGCCGAAGTCGGCCGCAGCACCGCTGGTGCCCTGGGTATTCGCACCCTTGCCGGTGGAGCGGATGCCGAACCAGGTCTGGCCGGACTCGTCGCCGATGATGGTGAAGGTGCAGGTGGCGGTCTCGCCCAGGGACATCTTCAGAGGCACAGCGGTGGCGGTGCTGTTGTTGTAGGCGCCGCTGCCGTAGACCACCTCATAGGTGCCCTCGGAGCCCATCTGATACTTGAAGCTGACGTTGTAGGTCACGCCGGGCTCAAAGTGGAAGTTCTGGGGAATGGTGTAGTAGATGGCGTTGTTGTACCCGACCAGGCCGTTGATCTTGACAGACCAGTTGCCGTCCAGCACGTCGTCCATCTTCTTCACGTCCCAGCCGGCCTGGGTGTAGGGGGCGTGGAGCTCGGAGAGGTGGTTCCGGCCGTCGGCAATGCCCTGGGCGCCGGACATGACGAAGGGGAACAGGCCCTGGGCCTCGTTCTCGAAGTCCTGATAGAAGGCGACGATGTTGCCCTCCTCGTCATAGGTGTACAGGTCGGACTCATTGGCCACCACGCGGACATCGTCGAAGTAGGTGTTGCCCTCGCCCGCCTCGCGGCTCAGGGTCAGGACCACATCCCCGCTCTCAGGCGCGGTGAAGAACACGTACATGTTCTGGAAGTAGCTGCTGCCGCTCTCGGTGGGGTTGCCGTTGTGGTGGATGTAGCTGCTGATGTAGTTGCGGGCAATGGAGCGCAGGGTGTAGTTGCTGGCCAGAACCTCATCGCCGCAGGTGATGGTGATGGAGGCCTTGGCGTCGCTGCGGTTGTCCACGCCCACGTACACGGCGTACTTCTGGCCGGCCACCAGATCGGTGATCTTCTGGCTGACAGTGGCCTCGCCGCTCATCTTGAGCATGGGGGTCAGGTGGGAGGTAACAGCCCGCTCGGCAGCGCCGGTCACGGTCCAGCTGTCGGTCAGGACGCCGTTGAAGGACACGTCGGTCAGGTGCATGCCGGCGGCAGTGTAGGTGACGTCGGGAGCGGGAGCGCCCTTGTCGCCCTTGACCACCACGTAGGGCACACCGGCCTCGGCGGTCAGAGTGATCCGGCCGTCCTTCACTTCCACCACGGTCTCGTTGGTGCGGCCCTGGTCGGTCAGCTCGTAGACCTTGACGTTGGCCAGATCGGTCCAGCCGTCGGGCAGATCCCAGGTGCTCTCGCCGTCAACCAGGTTGTAGTGGTAGAGCTTCTCGTTCTCGGCGGAGACAACGTCGCCGTTCTCATCCCAGTACCAGGGGATCAGGTACTGCAGGTTGCCGGCGGGGGCGTTGCTGGTGAAGTCGCCGGGGTCGGAGGCGCCGCGGAGAATCTCCTTGCCGTTGAGGGTGATGGTGCGGGAGCGGTACTCCAGCTTGTTCGCCGGGGTGTCATAGGAATAGGTGTCGTTGATCTCGCTGTCGGAGCCGCGGGTGACCACCACGGTGTCCGTCCGGTCCTCGCTCTGGAGGGTGATCTGGACCTCAGGAGTCCACTGGGAGCGCTGGTTCTCGCTGAAGCCGCCGGAGCTGGTGCCGTAGGGGATGGAGGCGGCCTCGTCGTTGTCCACCCACTTCATGATGTCGTAGTGCTGGAGGAACTTGGTGGGCAGCATCTGGTTGTACAGGTTGTCGATGAAGAGATCGTACTCCACATCGCCCTGCCAGCCCTCAAAGCCCTGCATCACGGGGCCGCCCAGCAGGGGGGCGTTGGAGGCGCCGCCGTAGGTGGGGAAGTCGGGCGGGAAGGAGTCCTTGTAGCTGTTGAGCATGAAGCGCATGATCTCGCTGTTGAGCTTGCCCTTCTGATCATAGCCGCCGTAAGTAAAGTCGGTGACCCAGTGCTGGAAGGTGGAATCCCACTCGTTGGCGTAGCCCCACTCGTGGACGATCCGCCACTCATTGCTGGTGATCTCGTTGGAGAGCTTGCGGGTCTGCCAGGCGTCCTCGGTGCCGGAGGTGTTGTTGCCCCACACGTCCACGTAGACGTAGTCCAGGTTGTCCCCTACCAGCTCATAGAGCTTGTCGAAGCGCTCGTTCCGGTTGCCGGAGGCCAGGTCGTAGACGCCGTTGATGCCGATGCCCTGGTCCAGCCAGTTCCAGCCGTAGCTGAGCAGCTGGCCGTTGCGCTTGACCATGTCCTCGTTGAAGGCCTTGGCCTCGGGGTAGAACTCGCTGGCGTTGACGTGGATACCGAACTCAGCGCCGTACTTGTGGCCCTCGGTCAGCATGGTGAGCATGTCCTCCACGCCGCCGATGCGCCGGCCGATGTCATAGTAGTCGGGGTGGCCGGAGTCGTGGCCCTCGTTGGCGTAGCCCTTGAGAAGCACGGACTGGCCCAGGCCGTCGGAGTTGAGGGCCACCCGCTTGACGTTGTCAAGAGCAGTCAGGAAGGGGTTGGGCGCCTCACTCTGGAAGTTCATGGAGATACGGGTGGTGACCAGATCCCGCACGCTGTCGCTGTAGGCGGGGATGTGGATGATCTCCTGGTCACGGGCGGCGATGGCGGCATCCTGCCAGTCGACGGTCTCGTCGCTGTTCTCGTCGCCGGTGATGACCACCTTCACGTAGGGCATCTCGTCGATACCGGCCCGAATGCCCACTACCTTCTCCTCATCGGTCAGGTTGGCATAGGAGGCCTGGGTGGCGTCGCTGCTGCTGATCTTGCGGTCCAGATACCACAGGGAGCTGCCCACGCCCACGGTCTTGTAGGTGCCCCGGTCCTGAGCGGTGACGGTCAGGCGGTAGTTGTTGGAACCGGCCGCGCCGCTGCCGGCGTCGGAGTTGCTGGAGATGCCGGCGCTCAGCTCGCTGTTGGACAGGAAGGCGTACATGTAGCCCTGGTTGTTCACGCTGTTCACATTCAGATCGCCGTCCACCGCGAGGAAGGTGTCGCCGCTCTGGATGGTGCTGCTGCCCAGACGGGCGGCGGCCAGCTCCGCGCCGGCCTGGGTGCTGCGCACGGAGATCAGGCTGTGATTGGGGATCTCGATGCTCTCAACCGGGTGATTGACCTTGTCGGCCTTCTCACCGTAGGTCAGGTCGGTGATGTTGAAGGCCAGGGTGTTGCCCTGGGCCACCATCTCGGCGGTGATGACCGCGTCGATGTTGTTGCCCTCATCCTGGACCGTCATGGTATAGGTGATCTTGCTGCCCTCCGTCTGAGCGGTCACAACGGGCTTCACGGACACGCCGTTGATCTTCAGGGTGTCCAGCTGAGTCACCTGTCCGTAGAAGGTCTTGCCGTCATTGGCACCCTTCATGTTGTACTGGATGACCCGGGGGAACGCGGTGTCCACCACCACGTCCATGGCCTCGGTGCTCAGGGTGGCGGTCTCGATCTTCAGGGCGGTCAGGACCACGTTCAGGCCCGTCACGTCGGCGTCGGAGATCTCCACCTGCTGGCTGGCGTCCTCATAGCCGTCGGCCGCGACGGTCATGGTGTAGGTGCCGGTGGTGAGGTCGGTGATCGTGAACTCACCGCTGCCATTGGTCACGTCCTGCTTGCCGTTGAGGGTGACCACCGCGTTGGCCACGGGCTTCTCCCCGTCGGTGACGGTGCCGCTGACAGAGCGGCCCTCCACCTTGGCCTGGCCGGTGTAGTGGATGTCGCTGAGCATGTACTCCGTAATGCTGCTGCCGTAGACGCCGGCCTTGAAGCCGACTCGGCCCTGATTCTCCTCAGATACCACAACGCTGGAGAAATCAACAGGCATATTCTGGAACAGATCCTTGCCGTTGACCGTGGCCTTGGTGAGGGAGGAGCCGGTCCACTCCAGACGGAGGGTGGCCTCAGTGCCCACGCCGGGGGCGGCCACGCGGCTGCCCTGATACCAGGCATTGCTTCCGCCGTCATAGGTCTGCCAGAACCAACCGGTGGCGTCTGCACCCACAAAGAAGCCCTTGCCGGGGTTCTCGTAATTCAGGTACAGGCCCAGTCTGGTGTCAGCCACGGTGGGCTTGAAGGTGACCTCCAGGAAGGCGGTCCCATCGGCACCCACGCCCTTCAGCGCAGCAGACATGGTCTCGTCGATAAAGACGGCGGGGTAGGAGGCCGCGGCGGTAGCATTTCCGTTTGTAGCGTCCGCCTTCAGGTGGCGCTCCCCGTCCTTGATCTCGCAGATGGCGCCCGTACCCTTGACGGTAGCGGGGTCCTGGGACCAGATGTCGTGGATGGCGCCGTCGGCCACGCCCACATCGGGATCGCCAGGCTCGGTGGGCCCGGGCTCCACAGAGGTCTCATCGGAGACCACGAAATAGTTGATCTCAGCCTGGTAATCACCCAGGGAGGACTTTTCCGCATTCTCATTGGCCCGGTCAGTGAAGGTGAGCACCAGGGTGTGCTCTGCGTTCTCCAGGCCGGTCACCTCGTAGACCAGCTGCTCGTTGCCACCTTCTCCATCGCCGTAGAAGTCCACATCGACCGCATCCCCGTCATCCACGGCGGCGGTCATGATGGGGCCGTTGAACGCCTTCTTGCCGTACACGGCGATGCCCGCGCCGGTGAAGGTCACGGTCACAGTGGAGCCGACGGTGTTTCCGTAGTGAGTAGTAGCGCCGGACCCGCTGTCATAGGTCCAGGGACTCCAGTCGTCGCCAGACCAGACAACCGCATCGTCAGAGTCCTCGATGCGCTGGCCTGCCCGCTCCGCAGTCAGGCTGATCGCCGGCGCGTCCCCCTCGTCCGTGGGAAGCGCCGTGTCTGCCGCTCCGGCCGGTATCATGCCGCCCAGCATTCCCAGGCAGAGGAGCAGTGCGATGGCCTTCTGGGTTTTTGTCTTGAAACTTGCCATGCTAATTCTCCCTTCCTTTATAATATAGGATAAACATCCTTATCCCACCAAATAAAACCATTTCTTTCCCATAGGTTTTACAGGCTTTTCCTGACAGAAAACCGGCTCCAGCGGTGGTCATATAGTTGGAGCTGGTCTTCTGTCTCTGTCAGGTGTTTGATGCTGCCGTACAGGAGAAATATTGTTCTGTCAGATCTCGTACCACTTGATCTCGTTGGCGGCCAGATCCAGCTGGAAGCTGGAGCCGTCGCCCTTGTAGACCGTGGTGCTCTGGGGCTCGTAGGTGTTGTTGACCACGCAGTACTTGCCGTTGGCCACGAAGGCGTGGACCTCCACGTTGAAGTTGCTGGAGAACCACTTGTTCAGGTCCTCCTCACCATGGGCGGACCACAGGATGGAGCGGTACAGCACACGGCTGTTCTCAAAGGTGTAGGGCAGGCCGGAGATGTACACGCAGCGGCCGGCGCCATAGTTGTGGACGGCCATCTGCACTTCCTTCTCACGCTGCACCAGAATCTCGGTGCCCTCCAGGGCATAGATGCTCTTCTTGCCCTCGCCGAAGTCCATCTCCTTGGTGCAGTCGGCCAGGATGAAGTGGTCGGGATGCTCGTCCCAGTTGTACTTGTCGTAGTTCAGGGTGAAGCCGGTCTCCTTCTCCACGCCCAGGGCGCCCGCCAGCTGGAGGTAGCGGCCCTGGTACTGGTGGCCGGAGGGCTCACCCACGCCGATGAAGCCGCCGCCGTTCCAGATGAAGCCCCGGATGGCAGCCGTCACAGCCGGGTCCTCCCACACGGCGCCGCCGGTGTGGGCGGTGTCGCCGTCGCCCACGTTGATGAGCACGTCGATGTTGTCCAGGATGGAGGGGTCGGCCTTCACGTCGTCGAAGCTGATGAACTTCACGTCAAAGGGAGCGCCGGACAGGGCCTCGATAACGCCGGCATAGGAGTAGTTCTGCTTCTGGTACAGAGCGTGGTGCACCATGTGGCAGCCCCAGGAGCGCATCTTGCCCCAGCTGTTGAGCACAGCCACGGTCTTGATGCAGTAGGGCGTGGTGCCCTTGATGTTGGCGTACAGCTCACGGAACTCGTTGCACACGCTCTCCACGTAGTCGATGAAGTCGGGGAACTGGCAGGCCAGCTTCAGGTAGCCGCCGTAGCCGATGCGGTCGATGGGCTTGCGCAGGATGGCACGCCGGGCGGTCACCCAGTTCTCCTTGGCCTCCTTCACAGGGTCGCCGCCCTCGTGGAAGGTGTCGGGGAAGAAGTAGGGCAGGAAGCGGCCCTCAGTGTACTTCACGCCGGGGATGTCGCTGATGAGGCGCAGGGTGGAGCCGTTGCCCACGCTGCCCACCACCGCGTCCAGGCCGATGGTCTTGAACTCGTCCATAAAGGGCTCGGTGCCGATCCAGTGGTCGCCCAGGAACATCATGGCTTCCTTGCCCAGCTCGTGGGTGATGTCCACCATCTCCTTGGCCAGCTTGGCCACCTCGCGGCGCTGGAAGGCCTGGAAGTCCTTGAACTCCTTGCTGGGCACCCGGTACTGGTTGTTGTAGTAGCCCTGGTCGATGATGTACTCGGGGCGGAACTTGTAGCCCACTTCCTTCTCGAACTGCTCCAGGATGTAGGGGGACACGGAGGCGGAGTAGCCGTACCAGTCCACGTACCGCTCCCGCTTGAGCTCGTCAAACATGAGGGTGAACTGGTGGAAGAAGGTGGTGTAGCGGATCACGTTCACGTAGGGGTGCTCCGCGATGAACTTGCGCAGGCGCTCCATGGTGAACTTGTGGGTCTTGGGCTGGCGCACATCAAAGGTGATCTGGTGTTCGAAGTTCTGCCAGTTGTTGGTCACCGCGTTGTACATGTGGACGGGGTCCCAGATGAGGTAGGCCAGGAAGCTCACGGTGTAGTCGTGATACTTCTCCACGTTCTTGATGACCACGCAGCCGGTATTTTCGTCATAGTCCCAGTTGGCGGTGTCCACGACCTCGCCGCTGGTCCGGTCGATGACCTCCCACCAGCGCTTGATGTCGTCCCGGGTGTTGACTTTCATCAGCTCGTCGCTGATGCCCTTCATCAGGGGGATGGACAGGGTATCCTCAGTGGCGGGGTAGAATCCGCTCATGATGTAGCACTGCTGCACCTCGTCGGGATTGGCCTTGGCCCACGCGTTATCCTTCCGGGTGGTGTAGTACGTGGAGTACACCTTGGCGTCCACGCTCTTCAGCTCTTCCGGATAGTCCGTACCGTCGCAGTCACGGATGGCATCAGCGCCCCAACGCTTCAGTATCTCCAGGGTCTCGGGCACCACGTCCACGTCTGTGGGGATGGTTACCCGCCCGTGCTTCCGATCAAATTCGCTCATGTTTTTCCTCCGCTTATTTGGATTTCTTGGTCTTGTCCTTTGCTTCCTCGAAGGGCTTGTTGTACAGCAGCAGGGCGGTCAGCAGCAGCACCAGGCCCACCAGCATGATGCCTAGGCCGGCCAGCTCTCCGGTCATCTTCCAGCCGGCGACCACCAGGATCAGGCCTACTACTGTAAAAATCGCGATCAGGCTCACCCGCAGGGGCATGTGCTCTTTCCAGAATTTCATATGCTCACCTTAACCTTTCAGTCCGCCCACGGTCATGCCCTGGATCAGCTTCTTCTGAACGCAGATGTACAGGATCAGGGTGGGCAGCATGACCATCACCAGGCCGGCGTACATGATACCGTACTGGGCCGCAGACTGCTGGGCCTGCATCAGGTTCAGCAGGCCGACGGGCAGGGTCTTGGCGCCGTTGGCGGAGCTCATCAGGGTCATGGAGATGATGTACTCGTTCCAGAAGGACAGGAAGTTGAAGAGGACGATGGTCACGATAGAGGGCTGGGCCATGGGGAAGATGATCTGGATCATGGTCTTGCCGTAGCCGGCGCCGTCGATGTAGGCCGCCTCCTCATAGTCATGGGCCAGGGTGGCAAAGTAGCCCGACAGGAGGTAGATGGTGAAGGGCAGGGCGGTGGCTGCGTACACAATGGCCAGCACCACGATGTTGTTGAGCAGGAAGCCGCTGCCGAACACGTTTTTCAGGAAGGTGTCGCCGTCACGCAGCATCAGGAAGATGGGCACCACGATGTAGTTGACGTTGATGAACAGACCGGCCATAAAGGCGGTGTTCAGGAACTTGCGGCCCCGGAAGTGGAACCGGGACAGGCAATAGGCCGCAGGCAGGGCCACCACCAGCAGGATGACCAGGGCCAGGGCAGTGGCGATGACGGAGTTGAGCATGTAGTCGCCCATCTTGGCCGTGTTCCACGCGTCCACGAAGTTCTGCCAGTGGAAGCCCAGAGGCAGGGACCAGGGGTTGCCGTAGAACTCGCTGTTTTCCTTGATGGAGGCCATGAACACCCACGCCACAGGCACCAGGATGCACACGGCCAGGGCAATCAGGACGACATAGATAAATACTTTATAGAGCTTTTCGCCAGCACGATTTTCTTTCATCAAAGTCCCCTCCTCTCTTAGAATTCCAGCGGCTTACGCTTGGTGGCACGGTTCACCAGGGCCGACAGGGCGAAGGAGAACAGGAAGACCACCACGCCGATGGCCATGGAGTAGCCGTACAGGCCGGCGTCTTTCTGTCCGTACATGTAGCTCAGGGCCACCTCGCTGGCGCCGTTGGGGCCGCCGGAGGTCATGGCCTTGATGAACAGGAAGGCCATGTTGATGGTGGAGATGATGAAGAAGGTGAGGGTGGTGCGGATGTTGGTCCAGATCAGGGGGATGGTGATCTGGAAGAACTGCTTCACCCGGCCGGCGCCGTCCAGGCTGGCGGACTCATACAGGCTCTGGGGCACGCTGGCCATGGAGGCCATGTACATGACCATGTAGTAGCCGATGGCCTGCCACACCATGGCGATGATGATACTCACCATGACCAGGGGCTCATCCTTCCAGAGCACCGTCACAGTCTGGCCGGTGATCATGGACAGCAGGCTGTTGAACATGCCGTTCTCGGGCTTGTAGATGGCGGAGAAGATACCGGAGATAACGACCACGGAGAGAATGTTGGGGATGTAGAAGATCACCCGGAACAGGTTCTTGCCCTTGACGTTCTCCCGGGTGAGGATCCCGGCGAACACCAGCGCGAAGGCGAAGGTCACCATGGTGACCACCACGATGAGCAGGATGGTGTTCTGCATGGAACGGATGAACAGGGAGTCGTTGATGAGGGCCTGGAAGTTGGCAAAGCCCACGAAGGTCTCCGTGGGGGAATAGGCGCCTCTCTCAAAGAGGGACATGCGGAAGACGTTGATGGTAGGGATGATCATGAAGATCACAAAGAGAATGACTGCAGGGGCCACGCACAGCGCAACAAATCGGCTGCGTCCCTTATTCTTTTTCACACGCTCAGCTCCTTTCTGCGCCGGCTCCGGCCGGAATCGCAGCAACACACACTGGAGAGCAAAGGGGACGATGAGCAGCCTGCTACTCATCGTCCCCCCCGCTCTCCTGAATACTGGTTATTCAGTTGTTTTCAAAGATGATTACTGGAGGTTGGCGCGCATCTGGTCGCTGGCGGCCTTGATGCTGTCGATCCACTCCTGCTCGCTCATGGAACCGGACACCAGGGAGTTCACGGGATCGAAGAAGACCTCGCGGACGGTGCCCAGACCGGCCACGGACTTGTAGGAGGCGAAGGAACCCAGAGCGGCCTTGGCGCCGTCGTCGTAGATGCCGTAGAAGATCTGGTTGTCGCCGGTCAGCTGGTCCACGATGCCGGTGACAGGCTGAACAGCGCCGGCAGCGGCGAACAGGTCAGCGGCGGTGTCGCTGTACATGAAGGCGATGAACTGCTTGGCGGCGTCGATGTGCTCAGCGCCGGCGGGGATCCACATCTGCTCGAAGAAGGTGTAGCTGTAGCGGTCGCCGCCCTCGGTCAGAGCGGGCAGAGCGGTCATGCCCCACTCGAAGCCGTCAGCGCGGGGAGCCTCAGCCATCTCGCCCACGATCCAGGTGCCGTTGGGCATGAACAGGGCCTTGTTGTCCAGGACCAGCTGCTGGTTCTGGGTGAAGTCCTGATCGTTGGCCTGGGCGGGGGTGATGGGGTTGGTGTAGGTGGCCAGCTTGGCAACGGTGTCGAACGCGGTCTTGGCAGCGTCGGTATCCCAGATGCCCTCAGCGTAGTGGGTGGCGTCGAAGAAGAAGTCCTCGCCGCCGGCCTCGTACATCAGAGCATAGAAGAAGGCGTCAAAGTAACCGGTGGTGGGGTAAGTAAACAGGGAGATGTCCTCAGCAGCGGCCTTGTCGCCCAGCTCCCACATCTCGTCCCAGGTGGTGGGAACCTCCCAGCCCTTCTCCTCGAACAGACCCTTGTTGTAGAACAGGCCGCAGGGGGAGTAGAACATGGGGGCCAGGTAGGTCTTGCCGTCGGCGTAGGGGTTGGTGATGGAGCTGTCGTTGACGAAGCCGGGGATGATCTTGTCGCCCACGGTCACGTCCTCGCCGGGCACGGTCATGGAGAGCACGTCGGTGATCTCGGCGATGTTGTGGTCCTTGATGAACTGCTCGGTCAGGCCAGCCTCACGGCCGGTGGCCAGGTGGATCACGTCGGGGTACTCGCCGCCCTGCATGGCGGGGCCGATGACGTCCTCCAGCTTCTTGTCCACGGTCAGCTCGACCTTGATGCCGGTCTGATCAGTGAAGGCGTCGGCGACCTTCTGCCACACGTCGGTGCCGTAGCTGGTCTCGATGGCGGCCACCTTGATGGTCTCGCCGGTGGTCTCACCGCCGGACTGGCTGCCGCTGGGAGCGGGAGTGTTGCTGGTGCCGCCGGGAGTGCTGTTGGAGCAGCCGGCAAGGAGCGAGGCGGAAAGCGCGAGGGTCAGGCCGAGAGCTGTGAGCTTCTTCAGTTTCATTTCCTTATAACCTCCTAATAAAGTTTCCCTTTTGAGCGTTTGCGAGGTGTTTGTTCACCTCTCGATAGCTCTAGTATACAGTTTCCAGTCAGGATATCAACGTTATTCTTGTCTTCAATTTTATGTATATTGCTTTTTGATGTATTTTTGATAGTAAGATCAAAAATAGGACGCTATTTTTGTGCATAAACACAATATTGACTGCATGTGGTGAACCGGTTCCACAATATCATTCAAAAATTTTAAACATTTTAAAGGGGTGTATAAAAAAATTATTTTTTCACATTGCACAATACGGAGCCGTGCTTTATAATAGAATACAACTTATAGTACTTCTAGCGCAATATTTATAAATTTACATTAAAGTGCCAAAGTGAGATGATTTTCTTGAGCAACAGCCGATATGATCTGGGTCAGGGCGGCGTGGCTCCGCTGGATCGCTCCTCTACCCGTCTTTTATATGTAAGCACCGCCAAGTATGGCGGCGACTGGCACAGCCTGCTCCACACCCATACCTGTACGGAGATCTTTTATGTGGTGGGCGGCATGGGGAAATTCCGCATCGAGGAGCTCACCCTCTCGGTGGCTGTGGATGATATGATCATCGTCAATCCCAATGTGGAGCACACCGAGGTCAGCTTCAACGCCAGCCCGCTGGAGTACATCGTCATGGGCGTGGAGGGGCTGGAGTTTGCCGCCGGCGAGAACGGAGACGACCGCTACCGCCTCGTCAACTGCGGCGGCGGCCGGGAGGACACCCTCTACTATCTCCGTGCCATGCTCTCGGAGATCGAGAACAAGGCCAGCGGCTACGATCTGGTGTGCCAGGACCTGCTGGAGGTGCTGGTGGTGCGGCTGATGCGTCGGACGGACTTCTCACTCACCCCCGCCACGCCCGGCACCCGCACCAGCAAGGAATGCGTTACTGTACGGCGGTATATTGACAGTCATTTTAAGGAGAGCCTGTCCCTGGACGTGCTGGCCGAGGTGGCCCACGTCAACAAATATTATCTGGTCCATACCTTTTCAAAGGAGTTCGGCATCTCCCCCATCAACTATCTGATCTCCCGGAGAATCGCCGAGAGCAAGCAGCTTCTCAGCGACACCGACCACTCCCTGAGCCAGATCTCCCACATGCTGGGCTTCTCCTCGCCCAGCTATTTCTCCCAGAGCTTCCGCAAGCTGGAGGGAGTGAGTCCCATGGAGTACCGCAGGCAGTCCAAACTGCAGCGCACTTCATCATAGCCTAATCCACCGGGAGGTAATGCTTCATGCCATTTCACCCTGTCACGCTCAACCGGCCCATCCAGGTGGACCGGGTAGTGACCGTACACTACTTTGAATACTCCAGCGACTACTACTTTGAGGGGGAATGCCATGATTTCTGGGAGTTCCTCTATGTAGACAAGGGGGAGCTGGACGTGCTGGCGGGAGACCGGAAGCTGCGTCTGGTCCGGGGCCAGTTCATCTTCCACGCCCCCGGCGAATTCCACGCTCTCCGGGCCACCGGCACCTCGGCGCCCAACCTGGTGGTGGTCAGCTTCTACTGCGACGGCCCGGACATGGCCCGTTTTGTGGGCCGGGTGGACACCGCCGGCGACCCGGAGCGGGCGCTGATGGCCCGTATCGTGGAGGAGGGCTCTGCCGCCTTCTCCACGCCCCTGGACGATCCCACCACCACCGCCATGGAGCGCAGCCCGGACGCCCCCTTCGGCGCCGAGCAGCTGCTGGGAGCCGCCATTGAGGGCCTGCTCATCTCCCTGCTCCGGCGGGACGGGGCCGCCCCGCCGCCCCCCGCCAGCCTGATCCGCACCCGGGGCCGGGAGGAGCTCTTCGGCAAGGTCACCGACTACCTGCGCGCCAACCTGGGCCGCAGCCTCACCCTGGAGGAGGTGTGCCGGGACAATCTGGTGGGCCGCAGCCGGCTGCAGCAGATCTTCCGGGAGCACACCGGCGGAGGCGCCATGGAGTTCTTCGGCAAGCTGAAGATCGAGCGGGCCAAGGAGATGATCCGGGAGGGCAGCCGCAACTTCACCGAGATCGCTGCCGCCCTGGGCTACCAGTCCATCTACTACTTCTCCCGCCACTTCAAAAAGGTCACCGGCATGACCCCCAGCGAGTACGCCTCCAGCGTGAAGATCCTGGCAGGCAAGACCCGTCCCGGCGGCGGCGGACGGTGACGGGAGGGTGATTGTGGACGATTCTGCAAATATCGTGTACCTCGCCGGAACATGCAACCCTTTTGTATAAATATTGTGGGGAACTGTCTATTCCATTTTCCCCTCCCTGCGATTACAATGGGGACAGTGAAAGAAGTATTGAGCGCTTGGAACAGCAACCCTGTACGTTTTAGCGGTCAGACATTATTATAAAGGAAAAGGAGCGATTTTTATGTCTATTCTGGTCAGCGGCGGCGCCGGTTACATCGGCAGTCACACCTGTGTTGAGCTCATCCAGGCCGGCTACGACATCGTGGTGGCCGACAATCTGTGCAACTCCAGCGAGGAGTCCATCCGCCGGGTGGAGAAAATCGTGGGCAAGAAGATCCCCTTCGTCAAGGCCGAGCTGTGCAACCCCGACGAGGTGGAGGCCCTGTTCAACCAGTACCCCGACATTGACTCCGTCATCCACTTCGCCGGCCTGAAGGCCGTAGGCGAGAGCGTCCAGAAGCCCCTGGAGTACTACACCAACAACCTGGTCAACTCCCTGGTGCTCCTCAACGCCATGCGCCGCCACGGCGTGAAGAACTTTGTGTTCTCCTCCTCCGCCACTGTGTACGGCGACCCCGCCTCCGTGCCCATCCGGGAGGACTTCCCCACCGGCGGTACCACCAACCCCTACGGCACCACCAAGCTCTTCCTGGAGCGCATCCTCACCGACGTGTGCGCCGCCGACCCCACCCTGAACGTGGCCCTGCTGCGGTACTTCAACCCCATCGGCGCCCACGAGTCCGGCCTCATCGGCGAGGACCCCAACGGCATCCCCAACAACCTGGTTCCCTACATCGCCCAGGTGGCCGTGGGCAAGCTGGAGAAGCTCCACGTCTTCGGCAACGACTACCCCACGCCCGACGGCACCGGCGTGCGCGACTACATCCATGTGGTGGACCTGGCCAAGGGCCATGTGGCCGCGCTGAAGAAGCTGGCCACCAACTGCGGCCTGTTCGTGTGCAACCTGGGCACCGGCAAGGGCTACTCCGTGCTGGACATCCTCCACGCCTATGAGAAGGCCTGCGGCAAGACCCTGCCCTACGTGGTGGACCCCCGCCGTCCCGGCGACATCGCCGAGTGCTACGCCGACCCCTCCAAGGCCCTCAACGAGATGGGCTGGAAGGCCCAGTACGGCATCGAGGAGATGTGCGCCTCCAGTTGGAAGTGGCAGTCCATGAACCCCAACGGCTACAAGGGCTGAGGCCCTCACCTCCCCGCGGGGGAGAAATCAGTGTGGAAACAAGGTTATTGAGGAGGCGTTTTGATTATGAAGAAACCTGTTCTCGTGGTCATGGCCGCCGGCATGGGCAGCCGGTACGGCGGTCTCAAGCAGCTGGACCCTGTGGGCGCTCACGGCCAGCTTATCATCGACTACTCCATCTACGACGCCAAGCGGGCCGGCTTTGAGACCGTGGTCTTTGTCATCAAGCCGGAGATCGAGGCCGATTTCAAGGCCGGTATCGGCGACCGGCTGAGCAAGGTGATGGACGTGAAGTACGCCTATCAGCTCAAGGAGGATCTGCCCGAGGGCTACTCCGTCCCCGAGGGCCGGGTGAAGCCCTGGGGTACCGCCCAGGCCGCCCTGGCCGCCCGGCACGTGGTGGACGGCCCCTTCGCCGTCATCAACGCCGACGACTACTACGGCCCCGAGGGCTTCCGCGAGATCTACAACTACCTGGTGGACCACCCCGACAAGGACGGCGTGTACCAGTACGCCATGGTGGGCTACCTGCTGGAGAACACCGTCACCGAGAACGGCCACGTGGCCCGGGGCGTGTGCGTGGAGAACGAGAACCACGAGCTGGTGAGCGTCACTGAGCGCACCCGCATCGAGAAGGGCGAGACCTGCCCCCGGTACACCGAGGACGAGGGCAAGACCTGGACCGATCTGCCCGGCGACACCATCGTGTCCATGAACCTGTGGGGCTTCACCCGCAGCTACCTGGATGAGGCCTGGAAGCGCTTCCCCGCCTTCCTGGACGACGCCCTCAAGAACAACCCCATCAAGGGCGAGTACTTCCTGCCCAGCGTGGTGAGCCAGCTCATCGCCGAGGGCAAGGCCCGGGTGGAGGTGCTCCGCAGCCACGACAAGTGGTACGGCGTGACCTATAAGGAGGACAAGCCCGTGGTGGTGGCCGCCATCCGGTCCATGACCGAGTCCGGCCTGTACCCCGAGAAACTTTGGGAGGTATAAGAGACCATGGCCAATACCGCTGAACTGCATCTTCAGGAAGCCCTGGCCGCCTATGACTTCGGCGCGCCCCTGGTGGGCGCCGTCCGCTTCGGCAAGGGCCACATCAACGACACCTTCTGCGTCCACGTCCAGCCCGCCGAGGGCGACTGCGTGCGTTTTATCCTCCAGCGGGTGTCCAACGCCGCCTTCTCCCGCCCCGACCAGCTGATGGCCAACATCGTGGGCGTCACCGACTACCTGCGCAAGGTCATCGCCGACGAGGGCGGCGACCCGGACCGTGAGACCCTCACCGTGCTGCGCACCCGGGACGGCAAGAGCTATTACACCGACAGCGAGGGCCGCGCCTGGCGTGTGTTCCCCTTCATTGAGGACACCGTGTGCCTCCAGGCCGCCGAGACCCCCGAGCTCTTCGAGGCCTCCGCCATGGCCTTCGGCCGCTTCCAGCACCAGCTGAAGGACTACCCCGCCGACACCCTGTACGAGACCATCGCCCGCTTCCACGACACCGAGAACCGGCTGGCCAACTTCAAGAAGGCCCTGGAGGCCGACGTGATGGGCCGCGCCAAGGACGTGCAGCCTGAGATCGACTTTGTCATGGCCCACGAGGCCGACTGCTCCGTGGCCATGTCCGCCCTGCGGGAGGGCAAGCTGCCCCTGCGGGTCACCCACAATGACACCAAGCTCAACAACGTGCTCATCGACCGCAAGACCGGCAAGGGCATCTGCGTCATCGACCTGGACACCGTCATGCCCGGCCTGGCCATCAACGACTTCGGCGACTCCATCCGCTTCGGCGCCAACCACTCCGCCGAGGATGAGCAGGACCTGTCCAAGGTCAACTTCGACCTGGGCCTCTTCGAGTCCTACACCCGGGGCTTCCTGGCCGGCTGCGCCGGCAGCCTGACCCCCGCCGAGCTGGAGTACCTGCCCTGGGGCGCCAAGCTGATGACCCTGGAGTGCGGCATCCGCTTCCTCACCGACTACCTGGAGGGCGACCACTACTTCGCCACCCACCGGGAGGGCCAGAACCTGGACCGCTGCCGGACTCAGTTCAAGCTGGTGTCCGACATGGAGAAGGCCTGGGACGACATGGCCGCTGTGGTGAAGAAGTACGCCTGAACAGCGCCTCTTAACTTAAAGCAAGATATAGAAAAAAGTGCCTCCGGGAATTAAAATTCCCGGAGGCACTTTTTTCTATCTTGTCACGCCAGCATCCCGGCTGCCGCCTCTGCGGCGCTGACCGCGTCGGCGGTATAGCAGTCGGCGCCGATGGACTGGCAGAACTGTCCGGTCACCGGGGCGCCGCCCACCATGATCTTCACCCTGCCCCGGATGCCCGCCTCACGGGCCAGCCGGACCACTTCCCCCATGACGGGCATGGTGGTGGTCAGCAGGGCGGAGCAGGCGATGATGCCGCAGTCCTGCTCTACAGCGGCCCGGACAAAGGTCTCCGCCTCCACGTCCACCCCCAGGTCCACCACCTGGAGGCCCTTGCTCTCCATCATCATGCGCACCAGATTCTTGCCGATGTCGTGGAGATCTCCCTTCACGGTCCCGATGCACACCCGGCCCGGCATCTGCGGCCCGCGCCCAGAGAACTCCGGGCGGAGCAGCTCCATCCCGGCATTCATGGCCCGGGCGGCAATGAGCACCTCGGGCACGAAAATCTCGTTGCGCTGAAAGCACGCCCCGACCGCGTCCATCCCCGCCATCAGGCCGCCCTCCAGAAGTTCTCCGGCAGAACGGCCCTCCTCCAGGCCCCGGGCCACCAGCTCCCGCACCAGTTTGGCCTTCCCCCGCTGCATTGCCCCGGAAATCTCGCTGAGCACACTCATGCCCGTTCTCTCCTTCTCCCCTCTCCGGGCCGCTCCTTTTCGGCCTCCAGACGGCCCCGGCGCTCCCGGAACCGGCCCGGTGTCACACCGGTATACTTTCTGAACACCTTGGTAAAATAGCTCTGATCGTCAAATCCGCACCTGTCGCAGATCTCCGCAATGGATGCGTCCGTATTGAGCAGCATGGCCCGGCTCCTGGAAATCCGCAGGGCGCTGAGGTAGCTGTTGAAGCTCTCCCCCATCTCCTCCTTGAACACCCTGCTGAAGTAGGACGGCGACAGCCCCACATGGCCCGCCGTGTCCTCCAGGGTCAGCTTGCCCCGGCAGTTCCGCTTGAGGTATTCAATGGCCTTATAGATGATATCCCTGTGCTTGACGTCCACCAGGCAGAACACCGAGTTCACGAACCGCTCGGTCACCCGGGTCAGCCACAGCACCAGGTCCTCCGCCGTGCGCAGGCGGTCGATCTCGCTGAGGTACCGGCAGTTCATGTCCAGGATCGTATCCTGGTCGCTGCCGCCGTCCACCGCCGCCCGGGAGAGCACCGCCATCAGCTCCAGCGCTCTGGCCCGCATGAGGCGGAAGTCCCCGCCGGTAGAGAAGAGGATGTGCCCCAGCAGCTCGTTGAGCAGCCGCCGGGCAGTGGCCTGGTCCCCCTCGGTGATGGCCTGGACCAGCTCCCGCTCCTTGTCCAGCGGATACCGCCCCGACGCCCCTTTCTGCTTGAGCTGCTGGATGTAGACGCCGATGTCCTGCTGCTGGGCGGCCGCCTCCCGGTGGGCCAGGAGAGCGGTGCTGTTGTCCCCCACGCACACCGCTGCGGCAAAGAGCAGGGCCGACATGTGGGACAGCCGGGCGGGCTCCATGGCGGGAGCGCACTCCAGCGCCCCGCACAGTTCCGCCATCTCCTCCGGGGAAAGCCCCTGCCACACCCCAGGATCACCAGCCAGATAGTCCTCTATGTCCATAATCAGGGCGGGGCCGCCCACCAGCGCCCCTGCCGCCTGCCCCCCTACCATGATGGGGGAGGCGAAATAGGCCAGGCCGGAGGGGCAGAAGTAGATATACCGCCCGCCAAATCGCTCCGCCTGGGCCGCGCCGTACAGGTGGAGCTTGTCGCAGGAGGCGGGCACGCCCCGCCGCGCTGCCTGGGCGCGGCAGGCCTCGCAGCCCTCACAGCCCACCCGGGCCTTGAACAGCACGCCGCCCTCCCCGTCCAGAACGGCGCAGCTGACGCCGCAGGCGGCGGAAAAGGACTCCGCCGTCTCCTTGGCCGTCTTCCAATCAAAGGCGCAGTCAACGCCCTGGCCTGCCTGTTGTTCCATGGCCGGTTCCTCCGTGTGCTCTCTGCCGTCAGGTCTGTCTCCGGCGGAACGCGTCTCTCCGGGCCCTTCCGTCCCGTTTTTTGTCCTTTCCCGCCGGTTTCTGTCTGCATTATAGCCCCCGCCAAGGTCTTTTTGCCATAAATATTCCCGCTTTAATTGGTACTTTTAGCGGCGCTTTTTCCGGTGCTGCCCGGTCCCAGGCCGGGCTCCGTCTCCGCCCCGCCCCTGCAATTCTCTCTGATTCCTGCCGGTTTTTTTATTTTTTTCTGTTTTTCAGCTTCTATCAATGAAATATCCTCTCTTTTTCACTTCTCCCCGGCGCGGACCGATATTCCGCCGCCCGGCTGGATCAGGCCGTACATTTTGGAATTTTCACAGATGCTGGGGCATACGCTTTCCAAAGTGCCCGCGCTGCGGGCATTGGCAGTTCCCGGCATCCAGCGCTGTGTGACTTTGGCAGCGGAAGCGGGCTGTTTTTGCGCAAAATGGGGTCATATTAAAAGAGGCGGCGCTGTGACGTCCGCCGGTTTTTTATTTTGAATCAGAGAGGTGGTTTTATGAAGGAGGAAGAACGGGGGCAGCGCGGGACGGCTGCGCTGCGGCTTCTGGCCGTCTGCCTGGCGGCGGCCGGACTGCTCTCCCTTGCCCCGGCGCCTGCGGCGGCGGCCGGGCCGGGAGAGACGGCCCTGGAGGCCTGGAGCTTTGGCGGCGGAGCGCAGCAGCCGTCCGCTGAAACGGTGCGCACAGTGATCCCGCTGGGCCGCGCGGTGGGCATCAAGCTCTTTTCCGACGGAGTCCTGGTGGTGGGGCTCTCGGAGATCGCCACCCAGCAGGGGGCCCAGGCCCCTGCCAAGGACTGCGGATTGCAGGAGGGCGACATCATCACCCACATCAACAGCGAGGAAGTGGACACCATCGAGGAGGTGCGGGAGATCCTCCAGGAGGTGGGAGACCGGCAGATGAGCATCCGCTGTCTCCGGGGAGAAAAGCAGCTCCAGATGACCGTCCAGGCCGTCCAGTGCAGCACGGACGGCACCTACAAGCTGGGCGCCTGGATCCGTGACTCCATGGCCGGCATTGGCACCATGACCTTCTACGACCCGGCCTCCGGCGTCTTCGGTGCCCTGGGCCACGGCATCAGCGACGTGGACACCGCAATGCTGATGCCTCTGTCCTCCGGGTCCATCATGTACGCCGAAGTGACCGATGTAAAAAAAGGCGAATCGGGCAATCCCGGCGAACTCCACGGGGCTTTTCAGGTCTCCCAGGACATGGGCGAACTCTATGCCAACACCCAGCAGGGAATTTTCGGCCGTCTGACCGACGATGGACTGGCCGAAGGCATCCAGCCGGTGGAACTGGCCACCCGGGACCAGGTCCAGGTGGGTGAGGCCACCATCCTCTCCAACATCGCCGGGGACCAGGTGGAGGCGTACACGGTGGAGATCACCCGCATCTATCCCGAGAACGACGATGACCCGAGGAACATGATGATCAAGGTCACGGACCCCCGGCTGCTGGAGGCCACAGGCGGCATCGTCCAGGGCATGAGCGGCAGCCCCATCCTCCAGAACGGCAGACTGGTGGGCGCGGTGACCCATGTGCTGGTCAACGACCCCACCCAGGGCTACGGCATCCTGGCGGAGAATATGCTGGAGGCGGCAAATCAGCAGTGACTCCAAATCAGAACTGATGCTATAAAAGTAGAAGAGCCTGCTGCGGAACCAAAGTTTCGCGGCAGGCTCTTTCATGGTAAAAAATCAATCCGTGGCATTATGGGACATGGCTCTGTGCAGCCGGTCCATTTCTCGGTGAATGTGCTCCACTTCCCGGCCTTCTGTTACGCCCCATTCATGCTTCAGAATCTCCAGCTCCTCCTCCAGGCTCTCCACCGCTTCGGCGTATTTCCCCTGTATCTCATAGATATGGGCGGCGGTCATCTGGGCGTCCGTATACTTGGGGGACGGCTGCAGTTCCTGGGCACGCTTATAGTACCGGATCGCCTCGTCATAGCGGCAGGCGTACGCCATGGCATCCGCCATGTTAGCAAAGGCCAGCCAGTCGCCGCTATAATCTTCCAGCATCTGACGCCAGATGTCTTCCGCCTTTTGATGCTCGCCCCGCTGCCAGGCGATCTTGCCCTGATAGTAGGGCACCCGGCAGCTGTCGTCCAGCTGTCTCACAGTCTCCCAGACTTCCGAGGCCTCCTCCAGGCGCTGATCTGCGATCAGCTCGTCCAGCAGCCACAGATATCCCCCCAGATATCCGGGATTTTTCCGCACAAACTGCTGATAGTATGCGATGCGCCTGCTGTGGTTCGCCATGTCCCAATCCGGGATGGTCCCCTCCTGGGCCCGCTGGAGATTGTTGTGATTTTCCTTCACCTCCGGCGCCAGCTCCAGCGCCTCCTTTGCGTAGAATTCCGCTGTTTTTCTCAGCTCGTCGGCCTTGTGATTGAACAGGCCGGCCAGGAGCCGCAGCGCGTCGCTCTTGTGCTCCTTCCCGCTGAGTTTTCCCTTCAAAAAACCCTCGGCCTGGCGGAATTCTTCGGTGCTCAGCACCTCCTGCATGGCAAGCATATTCTCGATCCGCTCAAACTGTGCCTGCTCCGACAGGTCAAAGAGATCGTCAATGGTGCAGCCGAAGTAGACCGCGATCTCCGGGAGCAGCTGAATGTCCGGCATGGAGGCTCCGTTCTCCCATTTGCTCACCGTCTGGTAGGAGACATTCAGCGTCCTGGCCAGGATATCCTGCGTAACGCCTTTTTGCAGGCGAAGCTGTCTGATTTTATTTCCCAATTTCAATTCCATCGTTGCCTCTCTTCTGAACTGTTTCATAGGTCTTCCAGTCTGTCCGAACCCATGGCGGCCGCCCTGTTCTGAGCCTATTATAGAGTCTGGCGGCCCCAAAATGCAATCACGCGGAAGGCGAGTGCCGTCGCAGCAGCAGAGAGCTGCGGCCTGCGCGGAATATACTGTCCTGATTGACCGGCCATCCGGTCTATGCTATAATATGGAAAATATTATGTAAATTTATATTACGGGAGGGCGCGATTATGAGCCAAGCCAAGCTGTCCATCTATCTCTGCCGCCTGCTGCGGCACGCCCCTGAGGATGCCGGTCTGGATATGGACCGCCACGGCTGGGTCAGCACCGCGCAGCTCATCGAAAACGTCAACAAGGCCGGACGGTACCGCCTCACCATGCCCCAGCTGGAGCAGCTTGTGGCCGCCGACAACAAGGGCCGCTACCGCTTCAGCCCGGACAAGAGCCGGATCAAGGCCTGCCAGGGCCACTCCATCCCCTGGGTGGAGCCTGAGCTGACCCCCGCCGCCCCGCCCGCCTACCTGTACCACGGCACCACCGAGCGGGCCTGGAGCGCCATTCAGGACAGCGGCTATATCTCCCGCATGTCCCGCCATGCGGTCCACATGCAGGCCGAGGAGTCCAAGGCCTGGCAGTCCGCCTGCCGCTGGCGGCAGGCGCCGGTGGTGCTGAAGATCGACGCCCGGGCCATGGCCGCCGACGGGTGCTCCTTCGGCGTGTCCGACAACGGCGTGTGGTGCACCGAGCGGGTCGACCGGAAGTACGTCTGCGATATACTGCGCCCCTCTGTGTGACCGGCCGAATCCGCCCTTTTCCCCCCTTGGGCCTGTCCATTCGACTTCTGCGGTCGAGAAAAGTCGAATCATTTTTATCCATTTATTTCCATTTTCCTCTTGCGCTCGCTGTCTATTTATGGTAAATTATAGCCAACCGGTAATGACATCTGGCCCGCGGCGCTATCTCATCAAGCACACGCTTGGAAAGGACGAGGACATGGAGAACAAAATCAGGATTCTGACTGCGGACGCGGGAGAGGAATTCCGCAGCCTGCTCAACGATGCGCTCAGCGAGGAACCCGATATGGAGGTCATCGCCTCCACCGGGGACGGACAGGAGACCATTCGTCTGGCAAAAGAGCTTGGGCCGGACGTGGTGGCCATGGACCTGGTCCTGACACGGATGGATGGGTTGGAGGTGCTCTCCGAGTTGGCGGCCCTGACGCCCCGGCCCCGGGTGCTGGTGATCTCCAGCTTTGCCAGCGGCGCGGTGGCCACTCACGCCGCCTCGGCGGGCGCGGACTATTATCTGATGAAGCCCTGCCGTATGACCACTGCCGCTGAGCGCATCCGTCAGCTCTCCGCGCTGATCCAGCCCAGCCAGGAGGAGGCCGCCCAGCCCGCCGCCAAGGAGCAGAGCCTGGAGAGCACGGTCACCGCTATCATACATGAGATCGGCGTTCCCGCCCACATCAAGGGCTACCAGTACCTGCGGGAGGCCATCATCATCGCGGTCCAGGACATGGACGTGATCAACGCCGTCACCAAGGTGCTCTACCCCGAGGTGGCCAAGAGGTTCAACACCACCGCCTCCCGGGTGGAGCGGGCCATCCGCCACGCCATTGAGGTGGCCTGGGACCGGGGCGACCTGGAGACCCTCCAGAAGTATTTCGGCTACACCGTCTCCAACGCCAAGGGCAAGCCCACCAACAGCGAGTTCATCGCCATGATCGCCGACCGGCTCCAGCTCCAGCAGAGGGAGAAATGACCCCCTATCTCCGTACAGCATAAAATGCGCCCGCCCCGCCGGTTTCATCCGGCAGAGCGGGCATGTTTTTTATATTTTTATTATCTTTTCAGCAGAAACAGCTCCAGGCTGCCCAGCCAGCGCAGCGCCCGTTCCCGCTGGTGCTGGGCGTCCACCGACTCCTCAATGCTCCAGGCGTAGTTGGAGCCCAGCTTTGTGATGGTGAGCTGCTCCCAGAAGGCAGCCTTGTCCACATCCGGGCGGAATTCCCCGGTCTGGATGCCAAAGTCGATGATGCGGGAGATATGCTCCTCCGGCAGGTCGGAGCGGCTCTGCTCCTGGGAGATCCCAGTGCGCAGCATGCCCTCCTGATAGGCCCGGCTGAACATGCGCCCGTACTGTATCACCTGGTCTACATAAATCTCCACATAGTGCTGGTAGAGCTGCCGGGCGCTCTGGGCATTCTCATAGTCCAGTTCCTCGTTCAGCCGCTGATACAGCGTCTCATTGAACTCAGAGGCCAGGTAGTAGACAATGTCCTCTTTGGAGTTATAGTATACATAATATGTCCCTTTGGACACCCCGCACGCCGCGCAGATCTGGCTGACCGACACGCCGCTGTATCCACGCTGACCGATGAGCTCCACGGCCTTCTCCATCAGCTTCCGCTTGGTCTCCTGGGCCTTGAGCGAGCGGCGCTCCATTCCCTTTGCCATAGTCCAACCTCCTGTGATAGCGGTGCCGCATCCGTCCCGGCCCACGGCCCCGGACGGGCAAGCTATAGCATACCACAGCCGGGCGGAAAAGAAAACCCCGGCGCCGCACCATGCGCGCCCAGCGTGCAGCTTGCAGAAAAGAGGCCTGTCTCCCTTTGGGGAGACAGGCCTCTCGGGTCGCTGACAGGGATTACTGGTTCAGGTCGTAGCCGATGATGTCCGCCACAGCCTGCATGGAGGCGTCGTGGTCGGTCCACTCGTCGCTGACGGGCGTGCCGGTCAGGGCCTCGGTGATGCTCTCAGCGGCGGTCTTGCCGGAGAGGAAGGAGAAGCTGCTGGCGCAGCCGCTGTCCAGGAAGTTGTAGTGCTCGGCGTAGAAGCCGCCGGCGTCAGCGCCGACGCAGTACAGACCGGGGATGATGTCGCCGTCCTCGCTGACGACCTCCATCTTCTCGTTGATCTTCACGCCGCCGATGGTGGTCAGCATGCCGCCCACCATCTTCACCGCGTAGTAGGGGCCGTCGCCGAAGGCGATCAGCCGGTCAGCGGTCTTGCCGAAGTCGGGGTCCTCGCCGTTAGCGCAGTAAGTATTGTAGGTCTCCACGGTGGACACAAAGGTGTCCGCGGGCACCTCCATCTGGGCGGCCAGGTCCTCCAGGGTGTCGGCCTTGATGACGAAGCCCTTCTCCACAGCCGCGTCCAGGACCTCCTGGAGGCCCTCGATGGGGGCGTTGGTGGAGGGGGTGAAGCAGGTGCCGGACAGGGTGTTGTTGGTGCTCATGAAGTCGATCATGGACTGGTCCAGAATGCTCCAATAGAAGCCGTGCTCCTGGTCGCAGGCCAGCATGAAGCCGCTGGTCTCGTCGGAGAACCGCTCGCCGCCGTTGTTGACCCACAGATAGCCCTGATAGCCCACGCGGTGGACGGGGGAGTCAATGGCGCAGCCGGGCACGGTGGTCAGGCTGTAAGCCACCCACTCCTGTCCGAACTTGGCGGCGCCCACGTCCCAGCACATCTGGATGCCTTCGCCCATGCGGCCGCCGGTACCGCCGGCCTTCAGGTTGCCGCCGGAGGTGGAGGCGTCGGCCTGGTTCTGGCCCACGTACTCGGCCAGCATCTCCTTGTTGTCCACAAAGCCGCCGGTGGCCACGATGACGGACTTGGCGTTGACGGTGACCTTGTCGCCGGCAGCGGTCTCGGCGTTGACGCCCACGCACTGGCCGTTCTCATCCATGATCAGGCTCTTGCCGGTGGTGTTGAGCAGGGTGGTGACGCCCAGCTCATTGCATTTGGCCTGCATCCGCACGGCCACGCCGGGGCCCTCGCCCTCCAGCATCAGCCAGGTGGAGGTGTTGGGGCCGCGGAAGGAGTCGTAGGCGGCCTCCACGTTGTTGCCCAGGCTGATGATCCAGTTGGTGGAGGTGCCCACGTTGTTCATGAACAGCTTCACGATCTCAGGGTTGCTGTTGTTGTGGTTGTGGTTCATGTGGTACTCGTAGCCCTCTTCGGGGGTCTGGGTCTGCATACCGAACATGACGTCGCCGATGGAGTTGAGGGAGTAGTGGCACTCGGTGCCGTACAGGGCGCCGCCGCTCACGCTGCGCTTCTCCAGCATGACCACGTTGAGGCCCAGCTGGGCGGCACGGACAGCGGCCGCCAGACCGGAACCGCCAGCACCCACGATGGCCACGTCGCAGTCATAGGTGGCATCGCCGGTGGACTCAGGCTTGCTGGTGGCGTCGGTCATGAACTCGTCCACAGAGGCGCCGGCCTGCTCGATGCAGCCCTTGACCGCCTCGATGATGCCGTTGCAGGCCAGGGTGCAGGTGGCGATGGTGTCGATGTTCACGCTCTGGTTCTCCACGATCCGGTCGGGGATCATGTTCAGGGCGGGGGAAGCGATGGAGGGGGTCTCCTTCTCGTCAGTCACTTCCACCTTGGTGATGCGGCCGTTCTCGAAGGTAGTGGCCACATAGATAAAGTCGTTTCTGCCGGAGCCAAAGTCGGTGTAGGTGCCGTCCTTGGCGCTGCTGAAGGGGGCCTCGTCGGTCTGGGCCGGCGTGGCGGATACCTCGGTCTGGGGCTGCGTCTCCCCGGTGGGCTCTGTGCTCTCCTGTCCGCAGGCCGCCATGGCAAACAGCATGGCGCCCGCCAGCAGCGCACAGAGCAGCTTCTTCGCGCGCTTCATTTTCTGTTCCTCCTGTTTCTTTCTCTTTCCACTTGCTTACTTATGGTCACTGACCGTCGGTAAGTACGTCTTTATTTTAACAGTTAATTTCGCCTTGTCAATAGTTTGTTAAAGTTTTTTCGTTCTCCCGTTTTTCCACTAAAATATTTCGTTTTTCCCATATATTTCTAATATTTCAAAATATCGCAGGGCAAAAATACTTTTACGGCACTTTGCAGGCACAATGTCAGGGAATTTTTATCCAATTATACCATGCATTGTTCCGACCGCCTTTTGCCTTTCCCGCCCTTCTGTCCGGCCAATCCCGCGTTTCTCACATTGTGTTCACATTTTTTGGGGGAACAGCTCCAACTTCCGGCTGTTTTCACCATTTTATTTTTCTTTTCCTATCAGAATCGTATAAAATCTCTGTTGTCAACCAGGAGCCAATGTTATATACTTTTTCATATGTTAATAACTCTCATCATTGTTTGTCTGAAAGGAGCTCCACGCTATGAGCGAGACCGGTGTACAGCCCGGGATTTGGATCGCCCGCCCCTTCGGTACCACCAGCACAGGTGAAGCCGTTACCTGTTACCGCATTGAAAATCCCTCCGGCGCATGGGTAGAAGTTCTGGACTACGGCTGCACGCTGCGCGGGATCGGCGTTCCGGACCGGAAAGGCCAGATCACCGACGTTCTCCTGGGCTATGACCGCATAGAGGACTATGAGGCAGGCGACGCCTATCTGGGCGCTGTCATCGGTCGCTGCGCCGGTCGCATTGCAGGCGCCAAGGTCACCCTGGGGGGCAAGACCTATCCCCTCTCCGCCAACTGTGGGGACTATCAGCTCCACGGCGGCGTCCGCGGCTTTAACCGGTACATCTGGTCGGCCAAGGTCCGGGGCGGCAACCTGGTGTTCCGCCGCCGCTCTCCCGACGGTGAGGAGGGCTATCCCGGCAATCTGGAGGTGTCTGTCTCCTTCGCCTGGAGCAACAGCAACACCCTCTCCCTGGAGTTCACCGCCTTTGCGGATCAGGATACCGTGGTGTCCCTTACCAACCACCCCTATTTCAACCTCAACGGCGCCGGCGCCGGTACCATCGACAAGCACACACTTCAGGTCTCCGCCGACGAGTATACCGAACTGGACCAGCGGAATTTGATTACAGGCCGTATTCTTCAGGTTGAAAATACCCCTCTGGATTTTCTCCGCCCCAAGCCGCTGGACGTTCCGGTGGATTATAACTTCTGTTTCTCCCGCACCGGGCTCCACTCCGCCGCCCAGCTGTGCAGCCGGGAGAGCGGCATCACCCTGGACGTCAGCACCACCCAGCCCGGCCTTCAGGTGTACACCGGCGACTTTCTCTCCGGCCCCGCCGGAAAGGGCGGCGCGGTGTACGGTCCCCGCAGCGGCGTGGCTCTGGAGGCTCAGGGTTGGCCTGACGCCGCCGCCTGGCCCGCCTTCCCCTCCAACATCCTGCGGCAGGATGTACCCTACCAGCAGCGCATCGAGTTTGCCTTCTCCGTGCGTGGCTGACGCCATACTTTTCAGACAAAAGGAGCCGTCCGGTCTTGCAGACCGGACGGCTCCTTTCCCTATTGCAGCTCAGACAGACATCCCGGCCGGGGTGTGTCCGCATAACATCAATAATTCTTGGCCTGAAGCTCGAAATAGGCCTGGGGATGTGCGCACACAGGGCACACGCCGGCCCCACCCCATCCGGAAACCGGATGGGGACCCCGACGGATCAAAAGAGGGCTGCGGCAAAACCGCAGCCCTCTCACGCGCTCCGCGCGGGGAAGCCCCCGGCGGGACAGCGCTCAATAATTCTTGGCCTGAAGCTCGAAATAGGCCTGGGGATGGGCGCACACGGGGCACACGCCGGACTCACCCCATCCGGAAACCGGATGGGGACCCCGTACAGATTAAAAGAGGGCTGCGGCAAAACCGCAGCCCTCTCACGCGCTCCGCGCGGGGAA
>NZ_JBBMFK010000035.1:0-38344 GCF_040096055.1 Pseudoflavonifractor intestinihominis | reverse complement strand
GATCTGATCCCCTCAGGGGGCGCGGCGCTCCATACTTTTCAGGAAATGTGTCAGTAGGCGTACAGGTACAGGATATCCTCGGCCAGAAGGTTGAGCGTACCGTCAGGAGAGACGGTATAGACGTCCGCAGAAGAGGGGGCTGAGGATGCGAGGTCAACGCACACGGTGATGCAGGTCTGGCTGCCCACCCCGGTGACAGTAAGAAAGACGTTGTCGTCCTCCGCTGCGGGCACCTCCACGGAAATAGGATCGCCGCCGTCGGAGAAGAGAAGTCTGGTGTTGTCGTCGGCGGAGCAGAGGATGGTGTTGTCCGCAGTGATTACGGCGAATTCAGTGCCATGAGTCAGGAACACCGGCTCCCCACCCGCCCGGAGGGCGTAATAGTTCCGCGCCAGCTGTGTATCGCCGGGGAGGGTGTAGAGCATCAGGGACAGGTCGGAGGAGGCGCCCAGCAGGGAGAGCATGTGCCCCTGGGCCAGCACCTGGGAGGCGGGGGCGCCCCACAGGTCGTCAAAACGGTAGAGGGTGTTCTGCTCGCTCACGCCGCTGATCTGGACCACCAGGCTGTTTCCGTCCTGGGAGGTGTAGGCGGCAGAGAGAGAGAGAAAGGTGTCCTCGGGAAACAGAGCGGAGGCCTCCCCGTCCCCATCCAGCAGCCAGATGTTCTGGTCCGAGCGGAGGCATTTTTTCCGTAGCGTGTCCACGTTGTACAGGCGGACAGAGAGGTAATTGGTGCCGTTATAGCTGCTGGAGGAAAAGGCCGGGGAACAGAGGGACTGAAGGGAGAAGGCGCCGATGTTCCGGGGTCCCTCGCCCTCCCGGCAGAACCAGGTGACGGGGCTGTCGTCCTCTTCCGTCGTGTAGAGCAGCTCGGTGCCGTCCCGGTTGGAGAGCAGGCTTGCTAAGAGGGACAGCCGGTCGGTGAGCAGGACGGAAGCTCCGTCCCGCCAGGCGTACAGGGAGAGACTGCTGCCGTCCAGGACGGTGTAGTAGAGCGTGCCGCTGTCAGTGACCAGGGCGGGGGCCATATCCTCAGCGGGAAGCTCCTGGAGCACGCCGCCGTCCAGCATCAGGCAGAGATGAAAGTTGCCGTCGCTGTCAGAGGCTGTCTGCCACACCAGGGCATGGCCGCCGTAGGACAGGAGGACGGAGGAGGGGGACACGCCCTCGGCCGCCAGCGTCGGGGCCTCCTCGCTCCGCTGGAGCCAGAGCTGCCCATCTGCGGTGACCCAGGCGGCGGTGCTCCCGTCGCCGGAGAGCGCGCAGTACCCCACCTGCTCCGCCAGGGTGGTGCAGCCAACGGAATCGGCCCGGTACAGGGTGCCTTCGGCATCCGCCAGCAGGAGCACAGACTTGTCCGCGGACATAGCGGCGGAGCGGAACGCGGTGTTTTCCTGCGGGAGGGTCAGCACCTGCTCCGTACCCCGCCACAGCTCCGCCTGGGCAGGGTCGGACCTGGCCATGAAAAAGAAGGAATTCTGACTGTTCAAAACAAAGGACGGGTCCAGCTGGGGCGGGCGGGTGAGGAAGAAGGCCAGAGTGCCCGCCGCAGCGGCCAGCACCAGTACCGCGGCCAGCACAAAGAGGAGCCGCCGCCTGGGGCGGGGTGCAGCCGCAGCGGCAGCCGGCTGCTCTGCAGGGACCGCCTCCTGCTCCGCATGGGCCTCCCGGTCGGGAAGCGCCGCGCCGCAGCGGCCGCAGAAGCGGTCGTCGGGACCGTAGGGGAAACCGCACTTGGGACAGAACATAGGGTATCTCCTCCAGAAAAGTCAGAATCGACAGAATACTTGGGGCCAAATCCATCCTAGCACACCGGTGGGGAGATGGCAAGAAGCGGGAGAAAAAAGGGGGAGTACCCGGCAAAAAGGCGGAGAAACGGGTGACAGAAGGGGGAAAGCGTGCTATACTATCCATAATTGCGCGCATATCGCGTATTGGAAAGAAAGGACAATGTACAATGAAATGGATGAAACGTACGGCCGCACTGGGCGCCGCCGCGCTGCTGGCCCTGTCGCTGACAGCCTGCTCCGGCGGAAACGCCGACGAGACGGTGGCTGCCGCCCTGGAGAAGGTGAAGGGCGCCGCCAGCGTGGACGCCGTCATCGAGATGGCGGCGGAATACACCTCTGAGGACCAGGATCTGTCCGTCACCAACCGGATGACCCTGACCACCTTCCAGGACCCGCTGAAGATCAAGGCGGAGGTGGCGCTGGACATGGCCACCGGCGACGACACCTACAACCAGACCATCACCATGTACGCCCGGAAAGAGGGGGAGGACCTGGTCCAGTACGCCACCGACGGCACCTACTGGGCCAAGCAGACCACCACCCAGGACGTGCTGGACACCTATAACGCCGGGGATACCCTGGGCGGCTACCTGGATCAGGCCTCCGGCTTCAAGAAGGACGGCACCGAGACCGTCAACGGCGCCGACGCGGTGAAGTACACCGGCTCCATCAGCGGCGCGCCCCTGGTGGACATCCTGGATACCAACGGCTACCTGTCCTCCATCTCCTCCATGTCCGAGGACCAGCAGGAGAAGATCAGGGCCAACCTGGAGAACATGCCCGCCGCCTCTGTCACCGTGTGGGTGGACCAGCAGGGCTACCTGGTCCAGATGGAGATGGACATGATGGAGGTCATCGACAACATGGAGGCCAACATCGACGAGACCCTGGGCCATCCCACCACCACGGAGGACGAGGCCACCAACCAGCTGGTGAGCTCTGTGATCCGGATGAACTGCTCCAACTTTGACGCGGCCACCGACTTTGAGATCCCCGCCGAGGCCCTGGAGGCGGAGGACCTGACCACGGCCCAGAACACCGACGGCACCCAGAGCACGGACGGTTCCCAGAGCACCGGAACCGACGGCCAGAGCGGCGCCGCGGGCGGCGCGGCCGTCAACGAGTAAAGAGACAATATAATATAAGGTAGCAGGAGCGGGGAAAGCGGCGGCTGTCCCCGCTCCTGTTTTTTGCAGGGAACTTTTCGGCGGGAAAAACGTCTGAAAAACAGCAGATTCTGGAACGGGGAGAAAAAGACAGGGTTCCCGTTGCTTTTTCCAGAATGAGCCGCTATAATTATGTTAAGTATGGCAACCCGCCTTCCGGCGGGGAAAAGGACGAGCCCGAATTTGGAGGTGCGCTATGAAACGAAACAGACTGCTTTCCGGTGCGCTGGCCCTGGCGCTGGTGCTCTCACTGACCACGGTACCCGCATTCGCCGCCACGTTCCCCGACGTGCCCGCCGGATACTGGGCGGAGTCCTACATCAACGACATGGCCGCCCAGGGCGTGTTCAAAGGCTATGACAACGGCGAGTTCCGCCCCAAGAACGAGCTCCAGGGCAGCGAGGCCCTGGCCCTGTGCGCCCGCATCGCCGTGGAGACCGATCTGCGGACCCAGATCGGCAAGGACCGGGCCAGTGAGATCTCTGCCATCATGGGGGATCAGCAGTCCTGGTTCCGGGACGAGTACGCCACCTGCCTGGAGGCGGGCATCCTCTCCTACACCGAGCTGAAGGGGCTCTATGACTCCGGCGCGCTGGACAACGGCAGGACCATCACCAAGGAGGACTTCGCCCTCTACCTGGTGCGGGCCATGCAGCTGGACTCCATGGCCGAGCACCTGTCCAGCTACACCCTCACGTTCACCGACAAGGCCGACATCACCCCCGGCCGTGAGCCCTATATCTACCTGCTCAATACATACGGCATCATCACCGGCACCGACCAGAACCAGTTCCAGCCCAAGAGCACCGTCACCCGCGAGGTGGCCGCCACCATGCTCTCCCGGGCCATCGCCTTCATGAAGGAGCGGGGCACCAGCGTGGAGCTGCCCAACTACACCGACTACGAGTGGCAGGCGGGCACCATCGTCTCCGCCACCTCCAGCAGCAAGAACGTGCTCCTCCTCACCCTCAACAGCGACCTGTCCGGCTCCTACACCATCTCCCTGCCGGCGGACACCCCCATCTATGAGAACAGCATGCTGGTGGACAGCGCCCTGCTCCAGACCGGTACCTACGCCCGGGTGTGCTACGATGAAGACGGCACGCCCATGGCCGTGCGCCTGTCCGGCAAGCTGGACACCGTGGCCGGCACTGTGGTGGGCGTGTCGGACAGCGGGATTCTCCTCAATGTGAACGGCACCTCCCTCACCCTGCCCTACGACCGCTTCACCGAGGTCCAGGTGGGCCAGAAGGTGGGCGGCTATGAGCTCATCGACCCCGAGGCGGGGTACACCACCGCCGTCTGCCGGGTGGACCAGCAGGACCACCTGGCCGCCGTCCAGCTCTCCGGCGGCACCCGGAAGGCCGAGGGCCTGATCACCGCCGTGGAGACCCAGGCCTCCGGCGGCAGCGTGCTCACCATCTCCGGCTTTGACGGCCAGCAGGAGCGGCTCACCGTCCCCGCGGGCACTGCCATCACCGCCAACGGCCTGGCCGTCACCGCCATGAACACCAGCTATGTGGGCAGCTATGTGTCCCTCCGGGTGTCCAATGACAACGGCAACGTGACCACCGCCGCTGTGGATACCGTCACCCAGTACATCCAGGGCGCCGTGAAGAGCGTGGGCAGCGCCAGAGGCGTCAGCAACGTGACCATCACCGACCTGAAGACCAACAAGGCCACCACCTACAACTTTGCCGCCAGCGCCGTGGTGACCTATAACGGCAAGACCGCCGCCGTGTCCGACGTGCAGAAGGAATGGTTCGTCACCGTCCGCCTGTCCGGCGGCGAGGTGGCCATGCTCGCCGGCTACCCCGGCTCCACCGTCACCTCGGGCACCATCACCGACATCAGCTACCCCGCCGGCACCACCACGGAGGTCATCAGCGTCACCACCGCTGACGGCCGGGTGGTCCCCTTCCAGATCGACCTGTCCGATCCGCCCCAGATCCGGCGCAGCGAAAAGCCCAGCACCATTGACAAGCTGCGCACCGGCGACGCCGTCACCGTCACCGTCCGCTACAACGCCGTCACCCTGATCGACTCCGTGCCCCAGAGCGCCAATGTCTCCGGCACCATCACCCGCAAGAGCGAGGATACCTCCGGCGTCACCATCGAGGTGGAGCTGGACAACAACGGCGGCACCGTCACCTACGCCATCACCAGCGGCGTGTCGGTGAGCCAGGACGGCAAGCTCATCTCCATGTACGACCTGCGTGTGGGCTACCACGTGGCCATGGTCACCAACGGCGACACCGTGGCCTCCATCGAGGTGGACAAGACCACCACCAGCAGCAGCCAGCTCAACGGCACTGTCATCTACGTGAACACCTCCGACCGGACCATCACCTTCCGGGCCGACGACGGCACGGGCAACGGCTCGGTGATCCAGGTCAGCGCCCCCTCGGGCACCGTCATGCAGGAGGCCACCGGCGGCAGCTTCTCCCTGGGCAGCCTGAAGACCGGCGACAGCCTGAACATCTACGGCGGCTACACCAGCTCCGGCGAGTTCAAGGCCAGCATCATCATCCGCACCGCCAAGTAATCGCGGCGCTTTTCCGGCAGTTTCGGACCGGGCCGTCCCATGGGGCGGCCCGGTCTTTTGCGCCCGGCGGGCAAAGCGGACAGAACAGCGCCCCATCCGGCCTTTTCCTTTGTGTAAGTGGCCAAAACCACGGTTTTTTTGAAAAAAGAGCAAAAAAATACCGAGAAACTCTTGACATAGCCCTATGTTTAGGGTATTATATCAGAGCGCCTGTTTAGGGCGCGATCTGCGATGATGCGGGAGATTGCGGCGTGAGCCGGTAACTTCCGCGGAGTATGTCCGAGCTAGAATCGGGCGGCTGAGGAATCTGTGCACGGGCGTATATCGCCGGTGCATGGAGTAAACCGGCCTGCTTAGAGCCGGTTTTCTTCATGTCCTGGAGTGATACGCACGGAACCGTGGACATAAGATTTCTCACCGTACGAAGCGTGCGAGGAGTACCGAACCCCACTTCGTATGTTTAAGGAGGAAACACCATGGCAGCCCAGAAAGAAATGATTCGCATCCGTCTCAAGGCTTACGACCACCAGCTCATTGACCAGAGCGCCGAGAAGATCGTGGAGACCGCCAAGCGCACCGGCGCGTCTGTCTCCGGTCCTATCCCTCTGCCCACCAAGAAAGAGGTCGTGACCATCCTGCGCGCTGTGCACAAGTACAAGGACTCCCGGGAGCAGTTTGAGCGCCGCACCCACAAGCGCCTCATCGACATCCTCAAGCCCTCCCCCAAGACCGTGGAGGCCCTGATGAGCCTGGAGCTCCCCGCCGGCGTGGAGATCGAGATCAAGCTGTAATTGAACAGCTGAGTCTCACAACTATGTTGTACCCGCAGTCCGCCGCGTTTTGAGGCGGACGGGTCAAGTTGGCAGACCAATGGGGAGCCTGATGCCCCAAGTCTTCCAACCAATAACCTTATTTAAGGAGGAAAACACATGGAAAAGGCCATTATCGGCAAGAAGGTCGGCATGACGCAGATCTTCGACGAAGCCGGCAAGGTCATCCCGGTCACCGTCATTGAGGCTGGCCCCTGCGTGGTCACTCAGAAGAAGACCGTGGAGAAGGACGGCTACACCGCTGTGCAGCTGGGCTTCGAGGACGTGCCCGAGCGCAAGCTCACCAAGCCCGAGCTGGGCCACCTGAAGAAGGCCGGCGTCAGCCCCAAGAAGGTCCTCAAGGAGTTCACCCTCAACAACGCCGAGACCATGAACATCGGCGACGAGGTCAAGGCCGACACCTTCGCCGCCGGCGATCGTGTGGACGTGACCGGCATCAGCAAAGGTAAGGGCTACGCCGGCGTCATCAAGCGCCACGGCGCTCACCGCCTGAAGGAGTCCCACGGTACCGGCCCTGTGCACCGTCACGCCGGTTCCATGAGCGCCAACAGCGATCCTTCCCGCATCTTCAAGGGCAAGATCGGCGCCGGCCAGATGGGCAACGAGCAGGTCACCGTGCTGAACCTGGACGTGGTCAAGGTCGACCCCGAGCTGAACCTGATCGCTGTCTGCGGCGCCATCCCCGGCCCCAAGGGCGGCATCGTCTGCCTGCGCAGCTCTGTTATCAACGTCAAGGAGAAGGGCGCTGCTGCCGACATCTCCAAGAACCCGCAGAAGGCTTCCGGCCGCAATCCCCAGAAGGCTTCCGCCCGTAACAAGTAAGAAAGGAGAGATACCAAATGCCTAAAGCAACTGTTGTTGATATGACCGGCAAGAAGGTCGGCGAAGTGGACCTCTCCGACGCTATCTTCGGCATTGAGCCCAACGTGAGCGTTGTTCACGAGGCTGTCAAGAATCACCTGGCCAACTGCCGCCAGGGCACTCAGTCCGCTCTCACCCGCGCCGAGGTCTCCGGCGGCGGCATCAAGCCCTGGCGCCAGAAGGGCACCGGCCGTGCCCGTCAGGGTTCCACCCGCGCTCCCCAGTGGACTCACGGCGGCGTGGTCTTCGCTCCCAAGCCCCGCTCCTACAGCTACAACCTCAACCGCAAGGTCAAGCGCCTGGCCCTCAAGTCCGCTCTCTCCGCCAAGGCCGCTGAGGGCAACGTCATCGTGGTGGACGGCCTGAACCTGGACGCCGTCAAGACCAAGAACATGGCCTCCTTCCTGGGCGCCGTGGAGGCCAAGAAGGCCGTCCTGGTCACCCCCGAGGTCAATGAGAACGTGGTCCTGTCCGCCCGGAACATCCCCGGCGTGGTCACCACCACCGCCAAGCTCCTCTCCGTTTACGACATCGTAAACGCCAACCAGTTCATCGTGGACAAGGCCGCCCTGGCCGTCATCGAGGAGGTGTTCGCATAATGGCTACCACCGCTTATGATATCATCAAGCGTCCGGTCATCACCGAGCAGTCCATGGAGCAGACTGAGATGAAGCGCTACACCTTCGAGGTGGCCAAGAGCGCCAACAAGATCGAGATCGCCAAGGCCGTCGAGGAGATCTTCGGCGTGAAGGTGGTCAAGGTCAACACCCTGAACATGCAGGGCAAGGAGAAGCGCACCGGCGCCTATCCCAAGGGCCGCCGCCCCTCCTGGAAGAAGGCTGTGGTCACCCTCAGCGAGGACTCCAAGACCATCGAGTTCTTCGAAGGCATGGTGTAAGGAGGATAAGGAATAATGGCTATCAAAACTTATAAGCCCACAACGCCCTCCCGCCGCCACATGACCGTGAGCGCCTTCGAGGGCATTGACAAGAAGGCTAAGCCCGAGCGCAGCCTGATTGAGAACCTGAAGAAGAATGCCGGCCGCAACAGCTACGGCCGCATCACCGTCCGCCACCGCGGCGGCGGCAACAAGAAGAAGTACCGCATCATCGACTTCAAGCGCCAGAAGGACGGCGAGGTCGCTGTGGTGCTCCGTCTTGAGTACGACCCCAACCGCTCCGCCAACATCGCCCTCATCCAGTATGAGGACGGCACCAAGAGCTATATCCTGGCTCCTGTTGGCCTGAAGGCCGGCCACAAGATCGTCTCCGGCCCCAACGCCGACATCCTGCCCGGCAACTGCCTGCCCATCGCCAACATCCCCGTGGGCGAGCTCATCCACAACATCGAGCTCTACCCCGGCAAGGGCGCTCAGCTCGTCCGGTCCGCCGGCGTGGCTGCCCAGCTGATGGCCAAGGAGAACGGCATGGCTCAGGTCCGTCTGCCCTCCGGCGAGGTCCGCTATATCCGCGAGGACTGCAAGGCCTGCATCGGCCAGGTGGGCAACACCGACTGGGCCAACATCCAGATCGGTAAGGCCGGCCGCAAGCGCCACATGGGTTGGCGGCCCACTGTCCGCGGCTCCGTCATGAACCCCAATGACCACCCCCACGGCGGCGGCGAGGGCAAGAGCCCTGTCGGTCGTCCCGGCCCTGTCACTCCTTGGGGCAAGCCCGCTATGGGTTACAAGACCCGCAAGACGAAGAACCGTACCGAGAAGTTCATCGTCAAGCATCGTAATTCTAAGTAAGGAGGCAGTAAAAGATGTCCAGAAGCATTAAGAAAGGCCCCTTTTGCGCCCCCGAGCTGCTCAAGCGGGTCGATGAGATGAACAAGACCGGTGAGAAGAAGGTCCTGAAGACCTGGAGCCGCGCCTCCACCATCTTCCCCTCCTTCGTCGGTCACACCTTTGCCGTGCACGACGGCCGCAAGCACGTGCCCGTCTACGTCACCGAGGATATGGTCGGTCACAAGCTGGGCGAGTTCGCCCCCACCCGGACCTTCCGCGGTCACGCCGGCGCCAAGTCCGGTAAGTAAGGAGGAGAGATAACATGGAAGATAAAAAGGTAGGCCAGGCTACTCTGCGTTATGCCCGCATCTCTCCCCGTAAGGTTCAGATCGTGTGCGATCTGATCCGGGGCAAGAGCGTGCCCGAGGCCACTGCTATTCTGATGGCCACTCCCAAGGCTGCTTCCGAGCTCATGCTGAAGATCCTCAAGAGCGCGGCTGCCAACGCGGAGAACAATCACCAGATGGATCCCGAGAAGCTGTACGTGTCTGCCACTTACGCCAACCCCGGCCCCATCATCAAGCGTATGCGTCCCCGGGCCCAGGGCCGCGCGTTCCGCATCAACAAGCGTACTTCTCACATCACCATCGCGGTGAGCGAGCGCTAAGGGAGGAGGAAAAATATGGGACAGAAAGTGAACCCCCACGGCCTTCGCGTGGGCGTCATTAAGGACTGGGACTCCCGCTGGTACGCCCGCAACGAGAAGGTCGGCGACCTGCTGGTGGAGGACAAGAAGATCCGGGACTTCCTGAAGAAGACCCAGTACGGCGCTGGTATCCCCAAGATCGAGATCGAGCGCGACAACGCCAAGGTGCGTATCTACCTGCACTGCGCCCGCCCCGGCGTGGTCATCGGCAAGGGCGGCGAGGCCATCGAGGCCCTGCGCCTGCAGCTGGAGAAGATGCTGGGCAAGAGCGTTGCCCTGAACATCGTCGAGGTCAAGAACCCCGACATGGACGCCCAGCTCATCGCTGAGAACATTGCTCAGCAGCTGGAGAAGCGCATCGGCTTCCGCCGCGCTATGAAGAACGCCATGGGCCGTGCCATGCGCATGGGCGCCCGCGGCATCAAGACTCAGGTGTCCGGCCGTCTGGGCGGCGCCGAGATCGCCCGCACCGAGCACTATCACGACGGCACCATCCCCCTGCAGACCCTGCGCGCCGACATCGACTACGGCTTCGCTGAGGCTGCCACCACCTACGGCCGCATCGGCGTGAAGGTGTGGGTCTACAAGGGTGAGATCCTCTCCCAGGCCCTGCGGACCACCCCCCGCACCCTGGATACCAAGAACTTCAAGGAGCGTCCCGACCGGCCCCGCCGGGATCGCCGCGACGGCGACCGCAAGGGCTTCGGCGGTGACCGCCGCCAGGGCGGCTTCAACCGGAACGGCCAGGGCCGTCCCCAGGGCCAGGGCTTCAACCGCGGCCCCCGTCCCGCCGCTCCCGCTGCTGCCAAGGAAGGAGGCGCCAACTAATGCTGCTGCCTAAGAGAGTGAAATACCGCCGCGTTCACCGCGGCCGCATGAAGGGCAAGGCCACCCGTGGCAACACCGTGACCTACGGTGAGTTTGGCCTGCAGGCCACTGAGCCCGCCTGGATCACCAGCAACCAGATCGAGGCCGCCCGTGTCGCCATGACCCGTTACACCAAGCGTGGCGGCCAGGTGTGGATCAAGATCTTCCCCGATAAGCCCGTCACCGAGAAGCCCGCTGAGACCCGTATGGGTTCCGGTAAGGGTTCCCCCGAGTACTGGGTGGCCGTGGTCAAGCCCGGCCGCGTTATGTTTGAGATCGCCGGCGTGTCCGAGGACGTCGCCCGCGAGGCACTGCGTCTCGCTTCCCACAAGCTGCCTGTCAAGTGCAAGATCGTGGCGAAAGAGACCGCCGAGACCGAGAATGGTGGTGAATGAAGATGAAGGCTACTGAAATCCGCAAGATGAGCGCCGCCGAGCTGGAGGCTAAGCTGGGCGACCTGAAGAAGGATCTCTTCCAGCTCCGTCTTCAGCACGCCACCAATCAGCTGGACAATCCCATCCGGATCGCCCAGGTGAAGAAAGACATTGCCCGTGTCAAGACCCTCATCCGTGAGCAGCAGCTCGCAGGCCGATAAGAAGGAGGAACTAGACAATGGAAAACAGAACTTCTTCCCGCAAGACCAGAGTCGGCCTGGTTGTCTCTGACAAGATGGACAAGACCGTGGTGGTGGCCATCGCCGACCGTGTGGCCCACCCCCTGTACAAGAAGATCGTCAAGAGCACTTACAAGCTGAAGGCTCACGACGAGAAGAACGAGTGTGGCATCGGCGACCGCGTGCGGGTCATGGAGACCCGGCCCCTGTCCAAGGACAAGCGCTGGCGCGTGGTCGAGATCCTCGAGAAGGCGAAGTAAGGAGGTGTCGGTATGATTCAGCAGGAGACTTATCTGAAGGTGGCCGACAACACCGGCGCCAAGGAAATCAAGACCATCCGCGTACTGGGCGGCTCCAAGCGCAAGTACGGCAACATCGGCGACGTGGTCGTGGCCTCCGTCCGCAAGGCTCAGCCCGGCGGCACGGTGAAGAAGGGCGAGGTCGTGAAGGCCGTTATCGTCCGCTCCGCCAAGGGCGTTCGCCGCAGCGACGGCAGCTATGTCCGCTTCGACGAGAACGCTGCCGTTCTCATCAAGGACGACAAGAATCCCCGCGGTACCCGTATCTTTGGGCCCGTGGCCCGCGAGCTGCGCGACAAGGACTACATGAAGATCCTGTCGCTGGCTCCCGAAGTGCTGTAAGGGGGTAGGAGTAGACAATGAATAAGATGAGCATCAAGAAGGGCGACGAGGTCGTCGTTCTGTCCGGCAAGGACAAGGGCAAGCAGGGCAAGGTCATTGCCACCCTGCCCAAGAGCGGCAAGGTCGTCGTAGAGAAGATCAACATGGTGTCCCGCCACACCAAGCCCCGTCAGCAGGGCCAGGAGGGCGGCATCATCCCCAAGGAGGCCCCCATGTACGCCTCCAAGGTCATGCGCGTCTGCCCCAAGTGCGGCAAGGCTACCCGCCCCGCCCACAAGACTCTGGCCGACGGCAAGAAGGTCCGCGTCTGCAAGAAGTGCGGCGCTGAAATCTGAGAGAGGAGGAGTTAACAATGGCTGATAAGAAAGTGCCCAATCTGAAGGCAAAGTACCAGGCCGAGGTGGCTCCTGCTCTGATGCAGAAGTTCGGCTACAAGAGCCCCATGCAGATCCCCCGCCTGGAGAAGATCGTGGTCAACTGCGGCTGCGGCGAGGCCCGTGACAACTCCAAGGTGCTGGAGGCCGTTGTGGGCGATCTGACCAAGATCACCGGCCAGAAGGCCATCATCACCAAGGCCAAGAAGTCCGTGGCCAACTTCAAGCTCCGTGAGGGCATGCCCATCGGCGCTAAGGTCACCCTCCGCGGCGACAAGATGTGGGAGTTCCTGGACCGCCTGTTCAACGTGGCCCTGCCCCGCGTCCGCGACTTCCGCGGCATCAACCCCAACGCCTTCGATGGCCGCGGCAACTACGCCCTGGGCATCAAGGAGCAGCTGATCTTCCCCGAGATCGAGTACGACAAGATCGACAAGATCCGCGGCCTTGACGTGGTCATGTGCACCACCGCCACCACTGACGAAGAGGCCAAGGAGCTGCTGACCCTCATCGGCGCTCCCTTCGCCCGCTAAAGGAGGAGAACGAAATGGCTAAGAAGTCTATGATCCTGAAGCAGCAGGCGGAGCCCAAGTTCTCCACCCGCCGCTACAACCGCTGCAAGATCTGCGGCCGCCCCCACGCCTACCTGCGGGACTACGGCATCTGCCGTATCTGCTTCCGCGAGCTGGCCTACAAGGGTCAGATCCCCGGCGTGAAGAAGGCGTCCTGGTAACCTTGTGAAATGAGAAGTTAGGAATGCGGAATTAGGCGGGCCGCCTAATTCCGAACTCCTAATTTCGATTTTCAAATAAATTCCCCGGCCGGCGGTCAACAGGTCGAAGTTGCCTAGCTCCGATACCTTGCCGCTGATACGGGCGCAAGCCCGTAATTCTAATAGGAGGTAACACTCATGCATATTACCGATCCCATTGCGGATATGCTCACCCGCATCCGCAACGCCTCGAATGCCAAGCATGACACTGTCGATGTCCCCGCGTCCAACATGAAGAAGTCCATCGCCCAGATTCTCCTGGACGAGGGCTATATCAAGAACTTCCAGCTCATCGACGACGGCACCCAGGGCGTGATCCGCGTCACCCTCAAGTACAACAACCCCGGCAAGGAGAAGGCCATCTCCGGTCTGCGCCGCGTCTCCAAGCCCGGTCTGCGCGTCTATGCGGGCGCCGACGAGCTGCCCCGGGTCCTGAAGGGCCTGGGTATCGCCATCGTGTCCACTTCCAAGGGCGTCATGACCGACAAGAAGGCCCGCGAGGCTCATGTCGGCGGCGAAGTCCTTGCATTCGTTTGGTAAGGAGGAGTCTCAGATATGTCTAGAATCGGAAGAATGCCGATCGAGCTCCCCGCCGGCGTGGAAGTGCAGATCGGCGACAACAACGTCGTCACCGTCAAGGGCCCCAAGGGTTCCCTGACTCAGCAGCTCCACCCCGCGATGAGCTTTAACCAGGAGGGCAACGTCATCCACGTGACCCGTCCCAACGACCTGAAGGAGAACCGTGCGCTCCACGGCCTGACCCGCAGCCTGCTCCACAACATGGTGGTGGGCGTGACCGAGGGCTTCAAGAAGGAGCTGGACGTCAACGGCGTCGGCTACCGTGTGGCCAAGGAGGGCAAGAAGCTGGTCATGAACCTGGGCTATTCTCACCAGGTCATTGTGGAGGAGCCCGAGGGCATCACCATCGACGTGCCCAACCCCAATAAGATCGTGATCAGCGGCGCTGACAAGCAGCAGGTGGGCCAGTTTGCCGCCGAAGTGAGAGAGAAGCGTCCGCCCGAGCCTTATAAGGGCAAGGGTATCAAATACACTGACGAGGTCATCCGCCGCAAGGAAGGCAAGACCGGCGTCAAGAAGAAGTAAGGAGGTGTGCCACTATGATCAATCGTCCCAATACCAAGGCTCAGCGGCTTAAGCGCCACAAGAGAGTGCGCGGCAAGATCGCCGGCACGCCCGAGCGTCCCCGTCTGAACGTGTTCCGCAGCGAGACCAACATCTACGCCCAGGTCATCGACGATGTGGCCGGCAAGACCCTGGTCTCCGCTTCCTCCCTGGAGAAGGGCTTTGAGGGCTCCGGCTCCAACTGCGAGGCCGCCAAGAAGGTTGGCCAGATGGTAGCCGAGCGCGCCAAGGCCGCCGGCATCACCACCGTGGTCTTTGACCGCGGCGGCTATGTCTACCATGGCCGCGTCGCCGCTCTGGCCGAGGGCGCCCGTGAGGGCGGCCTGGAATTTTAAGGGGAGGAGAAAACGAACATGGCTAGATTTGAAAGAGAACCCAGCGAGTTCACCGAGAAGCTCGTTTCTCTGAACCGCGTCAGCAAGACCGTCAAGGGCGGTCGTGTGATGAAGTTCGCCGCCCTGATGGTGGTCGGCGACGAGAAGGGCCGGGTCGGCTTCGGCACCGGCAAGGCCGCCGAGGTGCCCGAGGCCATCCGCAAGGGCATTGAGGATGCCAAGAAGAACATGTGCACCATCACCCGCTCCGGCACCACCATTCCCCACGAGGTCATCGGTGAGTTCGGCGCCGGCCGCGTGCTGCTCAAGCCCGCTGCCCCCGGTACCGGCATCATCGCCGGCGGCCCTGTCCGCGCTGTCATGGAGGCCGCCGGCATCCGCGACATCCGCGCCAAGTGCCTGCGCTCCAACAACCCTCAGAACGTGGTGTCCGCCACCTTCGAGGGCCTCAAGTCCCTCCGTGGTCCTGAGGAAGTGGCCCGCGTCCGCGGCAAGAGCGTGGAAGAAATCGTAGGTTAAGGAGGGGCTATACAATGGCTAACCTGAATATCAAGCTGGTCAAGAGCCTGAACGGTCGCATTGTCAAGCACAAGGCGACCGCCGAGGCCCTGGGGCTGCGCAAAATCGGCGACGTGACCGTACAGCCCGACAACTCGGCTACCCGGGGCAAGATTGCCGCTATCGGCTATCTGCTCCAGGTCACCGAGGAACAGTAAGGAGGTGCGCGTCAATGAATCTGCATGAACTCTCTCCCGCTGCCGGTTCCACCCGTCCCGCGTTCCGCAAGGGCCGCGGCCACGGCTCCGGCAACGGCAAGACTGCCGGTCGCGGCCAGAAGGGCCAGTGGGCCCGTTCCGGCGGCGGTGTCCGCACGGGCTTTGAGGGCGGCCAGATGCCTCTGGTCCGTCGCCTGCCCAAGCGCGGCTTCAACAACATCTTTGCGAAGCCCCTGGAGGCGATCAACGTCTCTGCTCTGAACAAGTTCGAGGATGGAGCCACCGTCAACGTTTGCGACCTGCTGGAAAAGGGTATCCTCTCCAAGTGTGAGTACGGCGTGAAGGTGCTCGGCAACGGTGAGCTCACCAAGAAGCTGATCGTCCGTGCCTCTGCTTTCTCCGCCTCCGCCAAGGAGAAGATCGTTGCGGCAGGTGGAAAGTACGAGGTGGTCTAAGTGTTCAAGACCGTCAGGAACGCCTGGGCAATCCCCGAGCTGCGCAAGAAGATCCTCTTCACGATCTTCGCGCTGCTGATCTTCCGGCTGGGTGCTTCGGTTCCCGTGCCCTGGATTAACACACAAGGCCTTCAGAGCTACCTGAACGCCATGAGCGGCAGCATCTTCGGACTGATCAATGCCATGAGCGGCAATGCCTTCTCCATGGCCACCGTGTTCGCCCTCGGCGTTCAGCCCTATATCAACAGTTCCATCATCATCCAGCTCCTCACCGTCGCCATCCCTGCTCTGGAACAGATGCAGAAGGAGGGCGGCGAAGAGGGCCGCAAGAAGATCGCGGCCATCACCCGCTACACCACCGTGGCCATCGCCCTGCTCCAGGGCTTCGGCTACTTCACCCTCATCAATGCCAACGGCCTGGTCAGCGGCGACCTGCCCACCTGGCTGGCCGGCATCATCATCGTCCTGTCCTTCACCGCTGGTTCTGCCTTCGTGATGTGGCTGGGCGAGCAGATCACCGAGTTCGGCATCGGCAACGGCATCTCCGTGATTCTGTTTGCCGGTATCGTCTCCCGCTTCCCCAGCATGCTGATGAACATGGTCAACGGCGTGAAGAAGTGGTCCATGCACCTGACTGACAGCGAGATCTCCGCCATGGGTACCACCGAGGGCGAGGCCTTCCGCAACAGCCTGGTGCACCCCGCCATGATCCCCCTGATCGTCATCGGCATCCTGGTCCTGGTGGTGTTCATTGTCTTCATCAACGACTCTGAGCGCCGCATCCCCGTCCAGTACGCCAAGCGCGTGGTGGGCCGGAAGATGTACGGCGGCCAGTCCAGCCACATCCCCCTGAAGGTGAACATGAGCGGCGTTATGCCCATCATCTTCGCCCAGGCCATCGCGTCCCTGCCCGCCACCATCGCGGCCTTCATCCCCGGCGGCAGCGACTCCACCTTCATGAAGGTGTTTGACTCCAACGGCCTGGTCTACGCGATCATCTACTTCCTGCTGATCCTGGGCTTCAGCTATTTCTACGCCACCATGCAGTTCAACCCCATTGAGGTGGCCAACAACCTGAAGAAGAACGGCGGTTTCGTGCCCGGCTTCCGGCCCGGCAAGCCCACCGCTGACTTCATCCACAAGGTGCTCAACAAGATCACCCTGTTCGGCGCCATCTACCTGGCCATCATCGCGCTGCTGCCCATTATCACTTCCAACATCATCAACCTGGCCAGCGGCTCCCAGATGGGCCGCAGCCTGTCCATCGGCGGCACTTCCATCATCATCGTTGTGGGTGTTGCTCTGGAGACCGTGAAGGCTCTGGAGGCCCAGATGCTCATGCGTCACTACAAGGGCTTCCTTGAGTAACGCAGGGAGGAAGAAATGAAGCTGATTCTCTTGGGAGCGCCTGGTGCCGGTAAGGGCACGCAGGCTGAGATCCTCAGCAAGAAGCTGGGAATCCCCACTATTTCCACTGGCAATATCCTGCGCGCCGCCGTCAAGGCGGGCACCAGCGTGGGACTGAAAGCAAAGTCCTTCATGGACGCGGGCAAGCTGGTTCCCGACGATGTCATCCTGGACATCCTGGAGGAGCGGCTGGCCCAGCCGGACTGCAATGGCGGCTATATCCTGGACGGCGTGCCCCGCACCATCGCCCAGGCGGAGGCGCTGGAGGCACGGGGCATCGAGTTCGACCACGTGATCTCTCTGGAGGTCTCTGACGAGGATATCGTAAAGCGCATGGACGGGCGCCGCGTCTGCTCCCAGTGCGGCACCCCCTTCCACATTGAGTCCAACCCGCCCAAAGTGGCGGATGTCTGCGACGTGTGCGGCGGCGAGCTGATTGAGCGGGAGGATGACAAGCCGGAGACGGTGCGTCACCGCCTGGAGATCTATCACCAGTCCACCGAGCCCCTCAAGGACTTCTACCAGAAGCGGGGCAAGCTGGACCCGGTGCCCGGCGCCCAGGGGACCATTGAGGCCACCACGCAGGCGATCGTGCGTGTTCTGGAGGCATAACAATGGAAATCATTTCCATTAAATCGTCCCGTGAAATCGAGCACATGCGCCGTGCCGGGCGGATCACCGCCCAGGCCCGGGAGCTGGCGGGCAGCATGGTCCGTCCCGGCGTGTCCACGCTGGAGATCGACACCGCAGTCCGCAAGTTCATCGAGAGTCAGGGGGCCCGCCCCTCCTTCCTGGGGTACGCCGGGTTCCCCGGCTCCGCCTGCATCTCGGTCAACGAGGTCGTGATCCACGGCATTCCGGACCACCGGGTGCTCAAGGAGGGCGACATCGTCAGCGTCGACGTGGGCGCCTGTATCGACGGCTTCCACGGCGACTGCGCGGGCACCTATCCCTGCGGTCAGGTGAGCGACGAGGCCATGCGCCTCATCCGCGTCACCGAGCAGAGCTTCTGGGAGGGCATGAAGTTCGCCCACCCCGGCTGCCGCATCTCCGACATCTCCCATGCGGTTCAAAAGTATGTGGAGGGCAACGGGTACTCGGTGGTCCGGGACTTTGTGGGCCACGGCGTGGGAGCAAAGCTCCACGAGCCCCCCGAGGTGCCCAACTTCGGCCCCGCCGGCCACGGCGTCCGGCTTCAGCCGGGCATGACCATCGCAGTGGAGCCTATGGTGTGCGCCGGACACTGGGAGGTCCGCGTCCTCAAGGACAAGTGGACCACCGTCACCTGTGACGGCAGTCTGGCCGCCCACTATGAAAACACAATCCTCATCACCGAGGGCGAACAGCCCGAAATCCTCACCACCACCGAGTGAGAGGGACGGTGAGCAGCATGGAGATCCAAAGCGGACACATCGTGCGCGCCCTGGCCGGCCACGACAGCGGAAGGCTCTACTGCGTCACTCAGGCGCAGGGGGACTTCCTGCTGCTGGCCGACGGGAAAGGGCGAACGCTCACACAGCCCAAGCGGAAACGCAGAAAGCATGTGGAGCTGGCCGGTGGGCCCGACCCCCTGTCCGCCCTGCCCGGCTCCGATGCGGAGCTGCGGCGCGTCCTGGCCAAGACCAGAGATCAGCTGGGCGGAAGCATAGGTCAAGGAGGTAATCACGCTTGGCAAAAGACGATATGATCGAGCTGGAGGGCGTCGTCACCGAGGCTCTGCCCAACACCACGTTCCATGTGGACATCGGTAACGGGCATATCATCCTGGCGCATATCTCAGGCAAGCTCAGAATGAACTTCATCAGGATCCTGCCGGGCGACAAGGTAACGGTGCAGATGTCTCCGTACGACTTGACCCGGGGCCGGATCACCTGGCGGAGCAAGTAAGGCGAGGGCCTGCCTGCTCCATGGCGGGAAACACCCGCCGTTCCATCAACGACCGGCGGCCGAGGGGCCTTGCCCCCGTCCACGCCGGGGCCATCAGGCTATCAGGAGGTTATCATTATGAAAGTAAGACCGTCCGTGAAGCCCATGTGCGAGAAGTGCAAGATCATCAAGCGCAAGGGCAAAGTCATGGTCATTTGCGAGAACCCCAAGCACAAGCAGAGACAAGGTTAAGTGGAGGTGCACGAGAAATATGGCACGTATTGCCGGCATTGACCTGCCCAAGGATAAGCGGATCGAAATCGGTCTGACCTATATCTATGGCATCGGGCGCACCAGCGCCAACAAGATCCTGGCCGAGACCGGGATCAACCCCGATACCCGCGTCAAGGACCTCACCGAGGCCGATGAAGCCGCGCTCCGTGAGTGCATCGCCCACAACTATACTGTGGAAGGCGACCTGCGTCGCGACGTCGCGATGGACATCAAGCGTCTGACCGAGATTGGCTGCTACCGCGGCATCCGTCACCGCAAGGGCCTGCCCGTCCGCGGCCAGCGCAGCAAGACCAACGCCCGTACCCGCAAGGGTCCCAAGCGTACCGTCGCCAATAAGAAGAAGTAAGGAGGGAGATACACATGGCTACTGCTGCTAATACCAAGGGCAAGAAAGTGGTGCGTAAGCGCCGCGAGCGTAAGAACGTTGAGAAGGGCCAGGTGCACATCCGCTCCTCCTTCAACAACACCATGGTTACCGTGACCGATATGGGCGGCAACGCCCTGTCCTGGGCCTCCTCCGGCGGCCTGGGCTTCCGCGGTTCCCGTAAGTCCACCCCCTTCGCCGCTCAGACCGCCGCCGAGACCGCCGCTAAGGCTGCCATGGAGCACGGCCTGAAGACCGTCGAGGTCTACGTGAAGGGCCCCGGCGCCGGCCGTGAGGCTGCTATCCGCGCCCTGCAGGCCGTGGGTCTGGAAGTCACCCTGATCAAGGACGTGACCCCCATCCCCCACAACGGCTGCCGTCCGCCCAAGCGTCGTCGCGTGTAATAGAAGGAGGAAGAATCAATGGCAAAGAATATGCAGCCTATCGCCAAGCGCTGCCGTGCGCTGGGCATTTCTCCTGCCGCTATGGGCTACGCCAAGAAGGAGAGCAACCGCAATCCCGGCGGCCAGATGAGAAAGAAGAAGAGCGAGTATGCCCTTCAGCTGTCTGAGAAGCAGAAGGTCAAATTCGTCTACGGCATCATGGAGAAGCAGTTCCGCTCCTACTATGAGAAGGCCACCCGTATGGCCGGCAAGACCGGTGACAACCTGCTGATCCTGGTGGAGCGCCGCCTGGACAACGTGGTGTACCGTCTGGGCTTCGCCAACACCCGCCGCGAGGCCCGTCAGCTGGTCAACCACGGCCACTTCACCGTCAACGGCCAGCGCGTGGACATCCCCTCTTACCTGGTGAAGGAGGGCGACGTGATCGAGGTCAAGGAGAGCAGCCGCTCTTCCGCCAAGTTCAAGAAGCTGACCGGCGAGGACGCCCCCAACGTGCTGCTGCCCCAGTGGCTGGAGCGCGAGAAGAACACCTTGAAGGGTACTGTCACCAAGCTGCCCGTCCGCGAGGACGTGGATCTGCCTGTTGAGGAGCACCTGATCGTCGAGCTGTACTCCAAGTAAGAGAGCGCGTACCCTCGATTATTGGTGAGCTGTAAAACCAGGCGGCGGGCTGCCCCGCCCGCCGCTGCGAAAAGGAGGGTAACACATGGTAGAAATCGAGAAGCCGCGCATCGAATGTGTGGAGAACCCTGGCGACGGCTCCTATGGCAAGTACGTGGTCGAGCCTCTGGAGCGTGGTTACGGCACGACTCTGGGCAATTCCCTGCGCCGCATTCTCCTCTCTTCTCTGCCCGGTACGGCAGTCACGTCCATCAAGATCGCCGGCGTGCAGCATGAGTTCTGCAGCATTCCCGGTGTGAAGGAGGATGTGACGGAGATCGTCCTCAATGTCAAGAGCATCATTGCCAAGCTCCACTGCGAGGGCGTCAAGACGGTCTATATCGAGGCCAGCGGCGAGTGCGAGGTCACGGCCGGCGACATTAAGGCTGACGGCGAGGTGGAGGTCCTGAATCCCGACCTTCACATCGCCACCCTGGGTCCCGACGCGTCCCTGAACATGGAGCTGACCCTGTCCCACGGCCGGGGCTATGTGCCCGCCGACCGGAACAAGCCGGCTCAGAACATCATCGGCGTTATCCCGGTGGACTCTGTGTACACCCCCGTGCGCAAGGTCAACTACACCGTGGAACCCACCCGCGTGGGGGATCAGACCGACTTCGACAAGCTGACCCTTGAGGTGTGGACCAACGGCACCATCACCGCCCGGGATGCAGTGAGCCTGGGCGCCCGCATTCTGTGCGACCACTTCGTCCTGTTCACCGACCTGTCCGAGACCATGGGCAACAAGTCCACGGTGGTGGAGAAGGCCGAGGCCCAGCGGGACAAGGTGCTGGAGATGACCATCGAGGAGCTGGACCTGTCCGTCCGTTCCTTCAACTGCCTCAAGCGCGCCAACATCAACACCGTCGAGGATCTGATTTCCAAGACCGAGGACGAGATGATGAAGGTCCGCAACCTGGGCCGCAAGTCCCTGGAAGAGGTCGTCAACAAGCTGGCCATGATGGGCCTGAGCCTGGCCAGCGACGACAACTGATTTCTCCCCAACCGGAGGGCGGCCGCGGGCAAGTAACGTTCCCTCGCGGCCCCAGGCCCTGCCTGGGCGCTGTGCGCGCTTTCCAGAGAAGGCAACGCCTTCTTCAGGACGAATTTAAAAGGAATTTTGCGTCTGCGTACGTGAAATCGAATAGGAGTGTTTTTCATGTCCGGATATCGTAGACTGGGCCGCCGCAGCGACCAGCGTAAGGCCATGCTTCGTGCCATGGTGACCTACCTGCTGGAGAACGGCCAGATCAAGACCACCCTGCCCCGCGCCAAGGAGGTCGCCCCCCTGGCTGAGAAGATGATCACCCTGGCCAAGAAGAACGACCTGGCTTCCTACCGTCAGGCGCTGTCCTTTATCACCAAGGAGGACGTGGCCAAGAAGCTCTTCTCCGAGTTCAACCTGAAGTATCAGGGCCGCGAGGGTGGCTACACCCGCGTGGTCAAGATCGGGCCCCGCCGCGGCGATGCCGCCGAGATGGCTATCGTCCAGCTCGTCTGAGCATAAAGGAAATCCAGCCGCCCGCCGCTCCCCTGTGGAGCGGCGGGCGGCTCTTTTTGTCCGGATATGAATCTTGCCAAAAATATTCTTGCAATTTCCGCCGGGAGAGCGTATAATGGCCCCAAACCTTTAAAGTGTGAGGTACCCCATGAACCGATCCGCCCTCACAACTGCATCCTTCTTCTTTACCTTTGGCTGGGCTCGATTTATGAGCACCGGCTATTTTGTGTTGGGTAAATAAGAGGGATGAAATGAATGGCGCAGGCCCGGGATGCCCGGACCGCGCGTATCTTCGTATCCATTACGGGGAGCACATTGATTTCATCAATGTGCTCCCTTTTCATTTGCGTAAAAAGGAAAGGATGTTTGAATTATGGTCGTTATTATGAAGCCCGGCACGCGGAAAGAGGACATCGACGCACTGGCCGCCAAGTTTGAGAGCCAGGGCCTGCGGGTGGGCGTCACCAACGGCGTGGGCTGCACCATTCTGGGCCTGGTGGGCGACACCACCGCCCTGGATATGGACAAAATCTCCATCGAACCCAACGTGGAGCGGGTCATGCGGGTCCAGGAGCCCTACAAGCTGGCCAACCGGAAGTTCCACCCCGAGGATACCGTGGTCACCGTGGGCAAGGCCAAGATCGGCGGCGGCAACTTCGGCGTCATCGCTGGCCCCTGCTCCGTGGAGAGCGAGGAGCAGATCGTGGAGGTGGCCAAGGCGGTGAAGGCCTCCGGCGCGTCCATGCTCCGGGGCGGCGCCTTCAAGCCCCGCACCTCCCCCTATGCCTTCCAGGGCATGGGTACCCCCGGCCTGGACCTGCTGGTGGAGGCCCGCCAGGCTACCGGCCTGCCCATCGTCTCCGAGATCATGGCCCCCCGTTACGTGGAGATCTTCGAGGAGAAGGTGGACGTTGTCCAGATCGGTGCCCGGAACATGCAGAACTTTGAGCTGCTCAAGGAGGTGGGCAAGATGTCCAAGCCCGTCCTTCTGAAGCGGGGCCTGTCCAACACCTATGAGGAGTGGATCATGTCCGCCGAGTACATCATGGCCGGCGGCAACGAGAACGTCATCCTCTGTGAGCGGGGCATCCGCACCTTTGAGACCTACACCCGCAACACCCTGGACGTGTCCGCCATCCCTGCCATCAAGCAGATGAGCCACCTGCCCGTCATCGTGGACCCCTCTCACGCCGCGGGCATGTATTGGATGGTGGAGCCCCTGGCCATGGCGGCGGTGGCCGCCGGGGCCGACGGCCTCATCATTGAGGTCCACAACGACCCCGCCCACGCCAAGTGCGACGGCCAGCAGTCCCTCACCCCCAAGAAGTTCGACGACCTCATGGGCAAGGTGGGCACCTTGGTGAACATGATGGGGAAGACGCTGGTATGAAAACGCTGAACGTAAACCTGCCCGGCCGGGCCTACGATATCCTCATCGAGCCGGGGTTTCTCGCCCGGGCGGGGGAGCTGTGCCGCTCGGCCCTGCCCAGGGCCAGCCGTCTCTTTGTGGTGACCGACTCCACCGTGGGGCCCCTGTACCTGAATCGGATCATCCCCTCCCTGGAGGCCGCCGGATTTGAGACCGCCGTCTGTGAGATCCCCGCCGGGGAGGCCTCCAAGTGTGTGGAGCAGCTCTCCCGGCTGTGGGAGTGCATGATGGACTTCGGCCTCACCCGTACCGACGCCGTGGTGGCCCTGGGCGGCGGCGTGGTGGGGGACCTGGCGGGCTTTGCCGCCGCCACCATCCTCCGGGGCGTGGACTTTGTCCAGATCCCCACCACTCTCCTGGCCCAGGTGGACTCCTCCGTGGGCGGCAAGGTGGCCATCGACCTGAACCACGGCAAGAACCTGGCCGGAGCCTTCTGGCAGCCCAGACTGGTGCTGATGGACCCGGCGGTGCTGGGCACCCTGGACGACAAGACCTTTGCCGACGGCATGGCCGAGGTCATCAAGTACGGCTGCATCAAGGACGCCGCCTTCCTCTCCTGGCTGGAGCAGCACCCCTCCCGGCAGGAGATCATGGCGGATATTGAACACGTTTTGTATACCTGCTGCGATATTAAACGCGCTGTTGTGGTGGAGGATGAGCGGGATACCGGCGCACGGATGGTCCTCAACTTCGGCCACACCCTGGGCCACGCCTATGAGCTGGCGGGGCACTACCAGACCTGGACCCACGGCCAGGCGGTGGCCGCCGGCATGGTGAAGGCGGCGGAGCTGGGCGTGACCCTGGGCGTCACTCCGGCCGGACTGCCCGAGCGCATCGGTGTGCTGTTGGGCTGCTTTGGTCTGCCGGTGGCCATCCCCTGCACCCACGCCGACTACGCCGCGGCCATTGGCCTGGACAAGAAGGGGGCTGGGGATTCCATCTCGGTCATCCTGCTGGAGGAGCCGGGGAAGGCCGTGGCCCACCCCATGCCCAAAGCCGCGCTGCTGGAGGAACTGAAATGAATGTCACCATAACGCCATCCCTGCTCCACGGTGCTGTCACGCCGCCCCCGTCCAAGTCCCAGGCCCACCGGCTGCTTCTGGCCGCCGCCCTGGCCGACGGCACCAGCCACCTCTCCAACGTGGCCTTCTCCCAGGACATCCAGGCCACCGTCCGCTGCCTGGAGGCCCTGGGGGCCGCCGTCCGGCAGGAGGGGGACCAGTTGGCGGTCACCGGCCTGGCGGGCCGGACGGCCTCCGGCGGCGCGCTCCCCCGGCTGGACTGCGGCGAGAGCGGCTCCACCCTCCGCTTCCTCATTCCGGTGGCCCTGGCCGTCCGGGGCGGCGGCGTGTTCACCGGCCACGGCCGCCTGATGGAGCGGCCCCAGGAGCCCTATTTCGCCATCTTCCGGGAGAAGGGCATCGCCTATGAACAGCAGGACGGCGCCCTCACCGTCAGGGGACAGCTCACCCCCGGGGTGTACACCCTGCCGGGGAACGTGTCCTCCCAGTTCGTCACCGGCCTGCTCTACGCCCTGCCCCTGCTGCACGGGGACTCGGAGATCCGCCTCACCACCCCTCTGGAGAGCGCGGACTACGTCCGCATGACCATGGACGCCCTAAGCGCCTTCGGCGTGGCGGCGGAGTACGACGGCGACCGCACCTTCCGGGTACCCGGGAACCAGACCGGCCATGCCGCCCCTATGACTGTGGAGGCCGACTGGTCCAACGCCGCCTTCTGGTACGCCGCCGCCTACCTGGACAGCACGCTGGACATCCAGGGCCTGAACTATCAGTCCGCCCAGGGGGACGCCTGCATCGGCATGCTGTACTGGACCATCGCCAGGCCGGGGGAGGCGGAGATCGACGTGTCCGGCTGTCCCGACCTGGTGCCCCCTCTGGCGGCCATGGCCGCCCTGCGGGGAGCGGGCCGGATCACCCGGCTGGTGAACGCCGCCCGCCTGCGCATCAAGGAGAGCGACCGGCTGTCCACCGTGACGGAGGTCCTCAACGCCCTGGGGGCGGAGGTGGAAGAGTACGCCGACCACCTGGTCATCACCGGCAAAGACAGCCTGCCCGGCGGCGTGGCTGTCTCCGGCCACAACGATCACCGCATCGCCATGATGGCCGCCATTGCCGCCACCAACTGCGCCGCGCCTGTCACCGTCACCGGGGCGGAGTGCGTGCGCAAGTCCTATCCCACCTTCTGGGACGAGTACGCCCGGCTGGGGGGACAGATCTCCATCAGTCAGTGACGCCCTCTGGGGAAAGGAAGTGCAATCCCATGAAGCATATCATCTTCGGCGAGTCTCACGGCCCCGCCATCGGCGTGGTGCTGGAGCACGTGCCGTCGGGCATTGGGGTGGATATGGACTTTATCCGCTCTGAGATGGCCCGCCGCGCACCGGGCAAGAGCCCCATGTCCACCGCCCGCCGGGAGGCCGACGAGCCCCACATCCTCTCGGGGGTATTTGAGGGGAAGACCACCGGAACCCCTTTGTGCGCGGTGATCGAGAACACGGACACCCGCTCCAAGGATTACGCCAAGCTGAAGGACCTGCCCCGGCCCGGCCACGCCGACTACTCCGGCCGCGTCCGGTACGAGGGCTATAACGACTACCGGGGCGGCGGCCACTTTTCCGGCCGTCTCACCGCGCCGCTGGTCTTTGCCGGGGCCCTGGCCAAGCTGATCCTGCGGGAGAGGGGCGTCACCGTGTCCGCCTACATCTCCAACGTGGGCGGCATCCAGGACCCCACCCCGGAGCAGGTGGAGGAGGCCGTCCTGGCCGCCAAGGGGGACCTGGACAGCGTAGGCGGGGCCATCCGCTGCACGGTGGAGGGCCTGCCCGCCGGGCTGGGCGCTCCGGACTACGGCCGCAACGTGGAGGGTATCTTCTCCCAGCAGCTGTACGCCGTCCCGGCGGTGAAGGCGGTGGCCTTCGGCGCGGGCTTCGGCTTCGCCGCCATGCGGGGCAGCCAGGCCAACGACCCCTTCTGCATGGACGGAAGTACCGTCCGCACCCGCACCAACCACACCGGCGGCGTCAACGGCGGCATCACCAACGGCATGCCGGTGGTCTTTGAGGTGGCCATCCGGCCCACCCCCTCCATCGCCCGGGAGCAAGACACCGTGGATCTGTCCACCGGCAAGGACGCCAAGCTGGTCATCGAGGGCCGGCACGACCCGTGCATCGTCCACCGGGCGGTGCCCGTCATTGAAGCCGCCGCAGCTCTGGCGGCCTGCGAGCTGCTGGGCATCTGATTTTCCATTCGCGGGGGCATGCGGCTCCCCATCTCAACAACAGGAGTGACCTTTCTATGTCTCAGCTGGAGGAGTACCGAGACCAGATCGACGCCGTGGACAAGGAGCTGGTGGCGCTGTTCCGCCGCCGGATGGACATCACGGCCAAGGTGGGGCAGTACAAGCTGGAGCGGCAGATGCCGGTGCTGGACGCCGCCCGGGAGCGCCGGGTGGTGGAGGCCCGCACCGCCATGGTGGACGACGCCACTCTCAAGGCGGACGTGGCCGAGCTGTACGCGTCCATCATGGCCATCTCCCGCCGCCAGCAGCGGCGGCTGGTCCACGAGGGGGCGGAGGACCCGGGCTATGCCGCCTGGCTGGCCGATCTGGCCCACGCCCGCACGCCGGTGGAGAACCCCCGGGTGGTGTATCAGGGGGAGCCCGGCTGCTACAGCGAGGAGGCCGCCGTGGGCTTCTTCGGTCCCCAGGTGAACAGCCGCGGCCTGGCCTGGTTCACCGACGTGTTTGCCGCTCTGGACGCGGGGGAGGCGGACTATGCCGTCCTGCCGGTGGAGAACAGCTCCACCGGCTCCATCCGCCAGGTGTACGACCTGCTGGCCCAGTACCGGTACTACATCGTGGGGGAGTGGCAGGTGAAGGTGGAGCACTGCCTCATGGCCCTGCCCGGGGTGACCATGGACGACATCCGCACGGTCTACTCCCACGAGCAGGGGCTGATGCAGAGCGAGCGCTTTCTGGACGCCCACCGGGACTGGCAGCGGGTGCCCACCCTGGACACCGCAGGCTCGGCCAAGGAGGTGGCCGCCTCCGGCGACCGCACCGCCGCCGCCATCTGCTCCCGCCGGGCCGCCCAGCTCTACGGCCTGAACATCCTGGCCGAGAAGGTCAACTACAACAACGCCAACACCACCCGCTTTGTAGTGGTCTCGCCGGTGCCGGAGCACCGGACGGAGCGCAACAAGATCAGCGCCCTCTTCACCCTGCCCCACCAGAGCGGCTCCCTCCACGAGATCCTCACCATCTTCGCGGTGCAGAACCTGAACCTGCTGAAGATCGAGTCCCGGCCCATCCCCGGTCGGAACTGGGAGTACCTGTTTTTCCTGGAGTTCACCGGCGACCTGGACGCCCCCGGCATGGACGGCGTGCTCCACGAGCTGAGCCAGCTGGCCGCCGGCATGCGCATTCTGGGCAACTTCAAGGCCTATGAGCCGGAGGAACAGCCATGAATCTGGTGCTTATCGGCATGCCGGGCAGCGGCAAGTCCACGGTGGGGAAAATCCTCTCACGGATGCTCTGTATGCCCCTGGTGGATACCGACGCCATGGTGGAGGCAGCGGCAGGGGAGACCATCCCGGAGCTCTTTGCCCGGGAAGGGGAGGCCGCCTTCCGGGACCGGGAAACCGCCGCCGCCCGTCAGGCGGCAGAGCTTGACAACACTGTCATTGCAACGGGGGGCGGGATCATTCTCCAGCCGGAGAACATGGCGGCCCTCTCTGCCACCGGGCTGATCTTTTTCCGGGACCGGGCCCTGGAGGACATCCTGGGGGAGGACCACATGGGCCGTCCTCTGGTGGGCAAGGACCCGGACAAGCTGCGTATTCTCTATACTCAACGCATAGAACTATATCAAAAATACGCGCAGTATACGATTTCCCACACGAAAACAGCGGAAGAGGCGGCGGCGCGCATCGCCGCCCTCTATCGGGAGGCATGTCAGCCATGAAATTTCTCATCCTCAACGGCCCCAACCTGAACCTGCTGGGCAAGCGGGAGCCGGGCATCTACGGCGAGAACAGCTACGAGGCCCTGTGCCAGCGCCTGAAGACCTTTGCGGCGGACCACGGCTCCACCGCCGAGTGCTTCCAGTCCAACCACGAGGGGGCCATCATCGACGCCATCCACGCCGCCGACGGGGTGTACGACGCCATCGTCATGAATCCGGGGGCCTTCACCCATTACAGCTATGCCATTCTGGACGCCCTGAAGGCGGTGAGCGTGCCCTGTATTGAGGTCCACATCTCCAACGTCCACCAGCGGGAGGAGTTCCGCCACAAGAGCGTCACCGCCCCCGCCTGCGTGGGCCAGATCTGCGGCCTGGGCCTGTACGGATATGAGGCCGCCATGGGTTACTTTCTCTCTCGAGAGAGAAAGTAGACAAAGAGAGCTTCCATTCTTAAAAGACGCGGCCTGCAATCTCAACAGGGAGAGATGGACATGAAGGTAGAACTCACAAACACCACAAAAAAGCTCTGTGTGATCGGCGATCCGGTGCTTCACTCCAAGTCGCCCCTGATCCACAACACCATGCTCTCCACCCTGGGGCTGGATTATGTCTACCTGTGCCAGCCGGTGCCCCGGGGGCAGGCGGCGGAGTGGCTCAGGTGCGCCAGATTTGCCGGGTATGCCGGATTCAACGCCACCATGCCCCACAAGGAGGTCCTCTTTCCCCTCATGGACGAGACCGATGAGGATGCCCGGCTGTACCGAGCGGTCAATACGGTCTGTATAAAAGACGGCAGAGTATACGGATATAATACGGACGGCCGGGGCTTTATCCGGGCGCTGGAGGATCTGGACGCCGCGCCGGAAGGGAAGACCGTCCTGCTGCTGGGGGCGGGGGGCGCCGCCCGTGCGGTGGCCCTCAAGCTGGTCCAGCAGGGGGCGCGGGCGGTGTTCGTGTGCAACCGGACGGTGGAGAAGGCCGCCGCCCTCTGCGCCCACGAGCCGCTGGGCCGCCTGGCCCCCGCCGGGTTCGACTCCGCAACCCTGTGCCGCCTGGCCGCCCGGGCGGACCTGGTGGTCAACTGCACCAGCCTGGGCATGGAGGGGACACAGGGGCAGTTTGAGGACCTGTCCTTCCTGGAAAAATTGCCCGCCGGCGTGCCGGTGTTCGACCTGATCTACGCCCCGGCCGAGACGGCGCTGCTCCGCCGGGCCAGGGAGCTGGGCCACCCCGCCGCCAACGGTCTGAGCATGCTGGTCTATCAGGCGGTGTTCGCCCTGGAGCACTTCACGGACACCGCCATCGACGCCGCCGCCATGGCGCAGCTGCTGAAAAATGTTCTGTGACAGAATGAGAGCCTGCCTCCGCCCATGGGGAGACAGGCTCTCGCGTTTTTTTGCCTGGAAATTTACGCGCCCTTATATTTTCTCCTGGTGGCGATCCCGCCCCGGATATGCCGCTCCGCCTTGTTCTCCTCCAGAATCTGCTTGGCCTGCTCGTACAGCGGACGGTTGAATGCGGGAAGGCGTTCAGACAGGTCTTTGTGTTTCGTCGTGACGAATTAGAACGGTTTCATCCAAGCCCAAATCACCGAATAGGCGCAGATAAATGTCCACATTCCCGTCCTTGTCCACCTCAATCTTCTGGATAATCCGCTTGAGCTGGGCGTTGGTCATCTGCCGCACATCGGCGATGTCCTCAATCTCCTTGAAGGTCTGGTTCAGAATGGTTTCCAGCTGCTCACCTTTGGTGAGGTGATAAGATACCATCTTCAGCTCGTTTTCCAGCCGCTCAATCTCCTTCCGCATTCCGCCGATTTTATCATTCAGCTCCTCCCGGCTGATTAGATCGTCAGCATACATATCCATGTATTTCTGGCGGGTCTTTTGCAGCTTGGCAAGCTGGGCAGTCAGTTCCTTCTCGTAGTTTAGATTTTCATCCTTTGCCTTGTAGACCCGTTGGAACTCATGGGTGACATAGCGGATGACATTTTTCTTTGCTTTAAGCACCCCAGCGAAGTATTCCTGCAAAACCTCAATCAGTTCCTCCTCGTCCACTGTCACAGCATTGGGGCAGTTGTCCGCCCCCTTGCCGTTATGCCCGGAGCAAACCCACCGGACATAGGTATTCTTATAGGTGCGGACGGTGCGCCGGAAGGACCAGCCGCACTCCTTGCACTTGATAAGAGTAGAGAACAGGTATTTGTTGCTCTGCCGCTCCTTGTCCACCTTGAATGCCTGTCCACGGGACCGCATGATTTGCTGGGCCTGCTCAAAGGTTTCCGGATCGATAATACGAAGATCCGGCCGGTCCACTACCATCCAGTCTGTTTCATCCTTGTCGACCCGCTGGCCGGTGAGAAAATCCGTGACCTCCTGCTTGCCATTGATAATTTTTCCGGTGTAAAGCTCGTTGGTGAGGATACGGCACACTCCATTCTGGCTCCAACGACAGTTCCGCTTGGTTTTAAGGCACCGCTCATTGAGAAAATTGGAAATTTTCGCTGCACCGTACCCGTCCTGGATGTACCACTGGTAAATTTGGCGGACAACGGCGGCTTCTTCTTCGTTAATGGTCAGGTTGAAGTAGTCGCCGATGGTCTTGTCATAGCCATAGACGATGTTGGGCACACGCCCCTTCTCCGCGTTCATTTTCTTGCCGAATTTCACTCGCTTGGAGGTGTTGGCGCTCTCCTCCTGCGCCAGCGCACCGAAGATGGTCAGTACAAATTCACTGTTGCCCATGCTGGTCATGTTGGCGGTGAGAAACTGGGTTTCGATGCCCAATACTTTCAGCTTGCGGACATTCTGCAAGAAGTCAACTGTGTTTCGAGCAAAGCGGGAGATGTCCTTGACTACCAACATATCAAAGAGACCGTGCTCCGCGTCTGCCATCATCCTCAGGAACTCTTTGCGGTTCTTGATTTTGGTGCCGGAAATACCTTCATCGGCATACAGCCGCACGAGGTTATCCCCTGTGCGTTGTGTATATTGGGAAAAAAACTCTTTCTGCGCATCCAGACTGTTGAGCTGATCTTCCTTATCCGTTGAGACACGGCAGTAAGCGGCGATATTCATAAAAACCTCTCAGTTAAATAATACCACTCTGTGTTGACTATATTGTATCAGGTAGCTGTTCGCAGCACAGGAAAAACCACTAGTTCCGTATGTTGTGGAACTAGTGGTCTAACTTGGCTTCACACGGTTCTGCTGGCTGCAGCTAGACTGCCATCGGAGCCCTTATGTATTGTCATCAGGCAGAAGAACTTCTGACGGCTGACGTTGCTCCTGGAGTCGGCGTATCGCCGCCTCTAGCTTTGGCTGATTTACCTCTGTAAAGAGTTTGACGAGGAAGTTAGCGGTGGCCTCCTCCGTGTTGGGGTTGTGGAAGACATAGGTCAGTTTCCGTGTTCTCATGGCATAGGCCACCTCCATCCTCTTAGCAGAAGATAGCTATGCGAAATTGCCGGCCATTATACCTGCCGCTGCAGTTGTCAGTAGGACAGTGAAGCCGCTTTAAGCCTTGCAAGGTTCAGTTCCAGGTAGCGCTGGCCTTTGATTTTCTTTGTGGCCGCGCGGCTTTCGCAGTGTTGTGTCAGCACGCCTTCTTCGTGCAGGCAACGGTTCATCGTGGTTTTACTTAGATCCCGGTAAGGCGTTGCGCTACGCAAATACGCTAGCAGTGTGTCTGTCCGAATACAAAGAGCACCATTTTCCACCACGCAGTCCGCGTCAGAATGGATATCCTTGCGGGAAACGATGTGGAATTCATTTTCCCTGTAGGCACAGAAAATGTACCAGCAGAGATTTCCTCGCGGGGATTGGCATGTGGACTGGTTAGTCTTGCATGATTGCTGCTCCAGAATGTCATTCAAGATTTTTTCCGCATGCACCATTGCCTGATGCACATACTGCTCCGTTACCGCCCTCGTATCAGCAGCGAACTGATAGAAGAGCCGGATTGACCAGAGGAGCAAGACGCGGTTTTTTCGCAGGCGGATATTGGTCCCAAAAGAGATATCATCCAGTTTTTTTGCGAAGTGACTCCAATTCTTCATCCAGTCGCGGAAGGAGCCATAGGATCAAATAGTGAAAAGCGGTAGCAGCCAATATACGGTCGCCAGTGTTTCCACCCTGCATAGGCTGACGGATTTCGACTGTGGTAAGGCGTGTCACGTCAGAGGGATTATGGAGCTGGAATTCGCCCGTAAATACCAAGCCGCCTTGACAAAACCGCTCTTCCAGCTTCCTATGTGGGGATAAGCGCACCCGATCCGTATCATTGGAGGCAAAACGGAGCACGTCGGCAATCAGGTCCAGACGGGCACGCATGTCAGACGAAGCGGCGCTTTTTGCCAAGTCATCCACCAGTACCACCTGATCCCGGAATTGACTTACCGCTCCGATGGTGGCTGCTCATCACCGCCAGCAGCCGGGACAGCCCGGACGTCAGAGAACTCCAGTCTCATAGAGAGCCTCCTCGATTTCGTCGGTGGTCCAGCCTTCCTCCAGCATGGCGTCAATGTGGGCCGGGCTGTACCCGAAGGCGGAGGCCACACTCTTCAGCGTCCGGAGATAGCGGGACTGAGTGCTGCGCCGGACGGTTGGGTAATACCGCCCATAGAAGAGCCAGGACTCCTGCTGCCGGAACCGGTCTGTCCGGCGGCTCCCATCCGCCCGGATGGTCAGAATTTCTCCACCGTCCACCACCATCTCTGTGGAAAACATTCCGCCCAGCCAGGTGCGGCTCAGCGCCTTCCGCAGGATTTCCACCGTGGAGGCGTACACATAGAGGTCCAGGCCGGGGAAATAGAGCAGGCAGAGGGGGTTGTCCCCCTTGACGAAGGTGAGCGTGTCCTTATCATCCAGCACGGTAAAGACAAAAGAGCCCTCCACCGACTCAGCCATGTACTTCAGACTGTCCGGTGTGAGAGCTCTCTGCTGTCCAATGAGCTGGACTGCCACATAGCTGTCCGTCTGGATTCCGGTGTGAGGCAGGTGCTTCTCCGCACGCAGAATATGGTCGTTGTAGAGCACGCCGTTGTGGGCCAGCGCAAACCGCGTTCCGGGCACCTTCCCGGCAAAGGGGTGGTTGTTTCTGTTATATTTGGCCTTACCCTGAGTCGTCATACGGCTATGCCCCATAACGACCCTTGCATCATCCGGGATGCGGAAGCTGCATTTGCGAGCGGGACCGGGCCGCTTGTAGAGCCGGAACCGGTCGCCGGAGTTGTAGGCGATACCCGCCGCATCGGTGCCCTGGGCCTCGCTCTCTGCGGCCACGGCCTGCATGCTCTCCAGTGAGTTTTCGATCTCCACCCGTCTGGGCGGCTCCATCGGTGCTACCAGCAGTACATTCATGATCAATAACCTCCAGATAAAGAGATAGCCCGGAGAGCGGCTGCTCTCTGGGTTTCATGATTATAGTATGTACGTGTGTTTGCCGTCAGACCGGAAAAGTTACGTTAAGGGTAATAAAATGCTTGAAAACGGCCATTGAGGGTATATCCATCGCCGCCTGCAATCAAGGCAAATATAAAAAGGCACCCGCGGCAGAATTTCCGCCGCGGGTACCTTACCTTATAGAGTGAATTTAGCTTTAAAGCGTGCCCAGTGCCACTACCACGTCGCCTCGGGAGGCGCTCTTAGCGGTGACGGCCGCAACACCCCGGGAGGCGCAGAAGGCGGAGAGCGCGGCGTTGACCTGCTCGGCGGTCAGGGCGGCGTACTGCGCCTGGCTGTCCACAAAGCCCTGCTCTCTGGCCCAGGCCACATAGCCGGCGGACCAGCCGTCCGCGGCCAGCCCGGCGGCAGCCGCACTGTTATCCACCGTCACGCCGGCCATACGGCCCAGGAAGGTGGCCAGCTCGGCCACAGTGATGGCGGCGTCGGGCCGGAACTGGGTCTGGCCCACGCCCTTGATGACGCCGTCCTGTGTCAGCGCGGCCACGGCGTCCACATAGGGGCTGTCCTTGCCCACGTCGGTGAAGTAGAGGGACACTTCCTCGCTGATGTCCACCTGAGCATAGGGGATAATAACCGCCTGAGTGGGCCCGTAGCTGCGGTACTCGATGTCGTAGCCAGCCCAGGAGGTGGTGCCCTCGGTGAGCACACCGGTCTCCAGCAGCTCGTTGGCCAGGTTGGAGTAGTAGTCCATCTCAATGGTGTTTACGCCGGGCACCAGATACTCGGTGATGTCCAGCACAGGCTGGTTCATGTTCAGATCCGTGGTCTGCTTGCCGTTGATGTAGACCTTCATACTATTGACCATGCTGCCGAAGTCCAGGTATGCGCCGTCCGCCTGGCCGTCCCAGTTGAACTGGGCGGTGTAGTGTCCGGTGCCGGAGGCTCCCTGGCCGATTTCAGGGATCTTGTCCCAGGTGGTCAGCTTGTCCAGATGGACGGTGGTGTCCGTCTTGACGGTGTCGTAGGTGTATTCCACGCTGGTGTTGCCCTTGCTGTCAGTGTAGGTGTCAGTGCGGGTCAGCTTCTCGTCGCTGGCGCTCCACGCCTCCACGGTCAGATCCCAGCCGGTGATGTCATAGGGGGCGGCCACAGCCAGAGTGTTGGTGTAGGCAGTGCCATCGTTCAATGTGGCGGTGTAGGTACCGCTCTCGGTGGCGCGCAGAATGATGGAGCCGTCGGTGTCGGTGAAGAGGGCGTCGGCCTGGTCGGCGGAGACCACGTGCACGTCTTCGCTGTCTACGGCCTCAAAGGCGTACAGAGCCACATTGCCGTAGTCCAGGTCCACAGTGATGATGGTCTTGCCGTCCTCATGGCGGTACTGGCTCAGCTGGGTTACCTCGCCGGTCCAGGCATCGATCTGGTAGGGCAGGAAGGTGCCGTCCACAGCCACGTCCACCTTGGCGTTGGTGCCATGGTCGGGGTCGTCTCCGTCGTGGAGAGAGCCGTCGCAGTAGTTGTAGACGTACATGTACATGTCGTCGCCGTCCTGGCGGACCTGGGTCAGGAGCTGGAGGTTCTCCTCGGCAAAGCCGGCGTAGGGCTCCACACCCAGGGACTCCAGGGCCTCCATCACGTCGTCGGCAGTGGCGGCGGTGGCCACATTCTTCAGGCTCTTGAGCTGGGTCATGATCTGAGCCAGCTCATCGTCCCGGCCGTCGTTGTAGGGGGTCTCCACGGCGGCGCCGTCCACCACAACGATCTTCATGCCCTGCTTGGCCAGGTCCAGCACGTCCTGGGCCCCTTCCACGGTCAGCCAGTTCTGCCAGAGCACCAGGGCCTTGTAGCCGGCCTGCTCCAGGGTACCGGTCTCGGCGTTGTAGGAGACCGCGTCATCCTCCAGGAAGGCGGGGCTGAAGTAGTCGTAGGTATAGCCGTTCTCCTGCAGCTCGGTGGAGGGGAAGAGCATGTAGTCGTGGCGCTCCATCCACATGTCGTCCTCCTCCAGGCACTGGGCGGCAACGTGCTGGTCGTACTTCAGGTACAGCATGCCCACGTCGGTGCGGGACACGCCCTCCCGCAGCAGCTGCTGGATGCGGCCCAGGTGCTGGTTGAACTCCCAGTAGGTGGCGTACTCGGGCTCACGGGTGCCCAGCACGTTGAAGTTGGGGTTGAAGGCGGGACCAAAGGGCAGGCTCTGGAAGCCGGGCCAGGTCTGGGTGATGCTCTCAGGGGACCAGGAGGAGGTCCACACGTGCCAGTTGATGCGGCTGAAACCGGCGGCATAGAGGGAATAGGCCTCCTGGAGGTGGCGCTGCTGGTCATAGGAGTAGCCCATACCGCCCAGGGCGCCGGTCTCGCTGGAGAGGATCTTGTTCTCCAGCTTGGCGGCGCCGGTCCACAGGCGGTAGATGTCCACCTGGTTGCGCTGGTTCAGATTTTCGGCCTCGGGATAGTCCACCGCCATGGTGGGCTCGGAGATCTCAAAGTAGCGGCCATAGGAGATCTGGGCCCGCAGGGAGATGTTGTACTCGTTGAGCCACTCCTCCATGGGCTCCAGCAGGTTCTCCATGTACAGCTCGGTCTGCACGTCCCGTAGGTCGTTGAAGATCTTGGTGCCCAGGTCGTCGGTCTCCACGCAGAAGGTGCCGAACTCAGCGGGCAGGGGGGACCAGCGGGCCAGCTCGGACTCGGCAGGCAGACCGATGTTCATGAACAGATAGGGCCGGATGTCATACCCCTTCCGGGCCATGAACTCGTCGGCAAAGTCCTCGGTCCAGTAGGTGACGCAGTTGCCCCGGCTGATCTCCAGGGAGTCCATGAACAGCTGCACGTCGCCGTTCTTGATCTTCTCGTTGAGTTCCGGGTCGTTGAGCACGTTGGCGGAGAAGTACTCCTTGAAGGCCTCGAAGCCCCGGATGTCAAAGTAGTTGACACAGTAGGCGGGCTCCACGGAGGGAGAGGACTGCTGGGCGGTGCCCTGCTGCCAGTAGAAGAACACATAGTAGTCCCCGTCGTCGGGCGCGGTCCAGTCCAGGCACTCCTTGCCGTCGGCGTCCACCGTCACCTTGCCGGTCAGGTCGATGCAGCTGGCAGAGTCCAGACGGGTCATCTCCACCTCTTCGCCCAGGGCCATCTGGGTGTCGGGTCCGATCACCTTGAAGGCGTAGGCGCCGATAAAGGTGTTTACGTCGTTCACAGGCTGCATGGTGTCGGGCGCGCCGAAGGTACCGGCCACCAGCACCTCACGGGGCGCGGGGCCACTGATGGAGGCGCCGCTCTCCACCAGCTCGGAGGTGGCAAACACGCCCTGCATGGCCGCCTGGTCGTTGGGGTCCAGGCCGGGCACGTTGGTGGTGTTCCAGTTGGTGCCGGAGGTGATACCCACGGTCATGCCCAGATCCAGGGCCTTGTTGAGCACCACGTGGAAGTCGTGGTTCCACTGCTCGGAGCCGTAGCCGTAGACCGTGGCGTCCAGGCTGCTCTCATTGAGCTGGCACAGCTCGACGCCCCGGAAACCGGCGTCATACATGGCCTGGACCTCTTCCTCCAGGGTCTGGTCGGTGTGGCCGCCCTCGGCCATCCACCAGCGCACCTCCGTGCGGTAGCCGATGTCCGAGTCGGCATAGTTGTCCACCAGCTCGTAGTAGAAGTCGGAACCGGCCTTGGCGTTCAGGGCCGCCACCGCAGCTTCCGCTTCCGTCTGGGTGAGGCCGCTGTCCTCAGCCGCAAAGGCTGCGGACGGCAGCAGGCTCAGGAGCATGCACAGCGCGAGGAGTGTTGACAGTGCTTTTTTCATCAATTGCTCACCTCTCTCAAAATTCCACACCGCCCGCCGGCGTCCGGCGCCGCTCATCCCGGATGCATGCCGCAGATCTTCCCTTCTCTCTTCCCCTGCGGCCGACAGCGCGGTATGTCTATCCGGCTGCACTTTTGCCGGATATTTCTTTTAAAATATATCATTTTGTACAAATAATTGCTATAAAAAACGGATTATTGTTTGCAACATTGACAAGTCATCATTAGCATGCGCAAAACGCGGCACACACCGCCGGAATACGTGGCCGAACTTTGTCGCGTAAAAGTTTGGCGTCAAATATTTTATATTCAAAAGTTCGCTTTTCTCCGCTGTTTCTCCTGCCTTTTTCCCTAATTATTTTAAAATCTTATTGTTCAATCTGCGGGCTGATCATTTGCACATTTTCTTTTTCAAAAAAATGCTTTTTTCGCAGTTGTACAGAGCAAAAGCAGCCTAAAGGTTACACCGCGATGAGTTGGTGCAGGTTTGAATGGAGAAAGAAGGGGGATGACGGAGTAGGTCGTATCATACCATGGATGAATAGGTTATGGAGCTTCCTGTCCTGCCCCCTTTGCAGCCCTGCCGCTATGAGTAGACTAATGCGGATGCGGGCAGGTAGTGTCAAGAATTTTTCGCACTTTGGTTTACAGACTCTGGCGTGAATGAAATCAGCCAGCAATGGAGGTGTCCT